>CAZPGX010000018.1:0-7889 GCA_964586605.1 uncultured Planctomycetia bacterium | reverse complement strand
TACCTCGAAAAGGTCGCCGACTATGCCGTAAGTGGCGACATTGAAGATGGGTGCGGATGCGTCCTTGTTGATGGCGATAATGATATCGGAAGATTGCATGCCTGCCAGGTGCTGAATCTGGCCTGAGATACCACAGGCTATATAAAGATTAGGGCAAACGGTCTTGCCTGTCTGGCCAACCTGGTGCGAATAAGGAATCCAATCGCTGTCTACGGCAGCGCGAGAGGCCCCTACTGCGCCGCCTAAAACCAGGGCCAGCTCCTGAAGTAACTTAAAATTATCCGGACCCTGTATCCCCCGGCCTCCGGAGACAATAATGTTGGCCTCGGTAATATTGACGGTGGGCTCCGCCTCTTTAACCAGACCTAAAAGCCTGGTGCGGGAAGTTAACCTGTCTTCGGAAAGCTTTTTTTTAATTAACTTGCCCCTGCGCGATTTATTAACCGGCGCCTCTTGCATTACCTTATGGCGCACAGTAGCCATCTGTGGACGATGGTCAGGGCAGATAATTGTAGCCATAATGTTTCCGCCAAATGCCGGGCGCGTCTGCAAAAGCAGGCGCCGCTCCGCGTCAATCTCCAGTCCTGTGCAATCAGCGGTTAGGCCTGCTCCAATCTGTGCGGCTACGCGCGGAATTAAGGAGCGCCCTATACTTGTTGCGCCGCAAAGTACGATTTCCGGTTTATATTCTATGATTAAGTCCGCCAGGGCATTGCTATGGCCTTCGGAAAGATAATTTTTTAACTTAGGGCTTTCTACTGCATAGACGATATCGGCACCGCGCCAGGTGAGTTCATTTAACTGCTCACCAATCTTATCACCTAAATAAACAGCGCAAAGCCTTACCCCTAATTTATCGGCCAGCTCCCTGCCCTTCCCTAAAAGCTCAAAGGCTACGCTCTGGACAACGCCTTCCCTGGACTCGGCAAAGACCCAGACATCGCTGTAGTGCTTGATTTGTTCGGCGTTTAGCCGGTGAGTGGCGGAGATATCTTTTTCCAGTTTGATAGCATCGAATTTGCAGACATCTACACAGGCGCCACAAAGATTACAGCGAGCTAAATCAATTATGGCCAGTTTATCTTTTATCTCGATTGCCGCAAATGGACAGGCCTTCAGACAAAGCCGGCAACCGGTACACTTATCTTTTAATACTTGAATTGACATTTATTGGCATCCGCTAACTATATCTTTAAGAATATTGGCCAGCTTCTCTACCACTTCTTCGGGTTCACCTTCTAACATCTGACCACCCTTGCGTGCAGGCGGGGTAAATATCTTAATTACCTGCGTAGGTGAACCGGGAAGACCCAATCTCTCCGGATCAGCGCCGATATCCTCACTGGTCCAGGTGGCAATCTCTGCTTTTTTGGCCTTCATTTTACCTTTTAAAGAAGGAAGCCGGGGCTGATTAATTTCTTTAACTACGGTTAAAAGGCATGGAACGGGACTTTCGATGAGCTCATAGCCTTCTTCTGTCATCCTCTGCAGGCGCAGAGCGTTTTTACTAATCTCTTCTACCTTTTTAACATAAGTAATTTGGGGGATTTTAAGCTGCGTGGAAATCCCAGGACCGACCTGAGCGGTATCGCCATCCATGGCCTGTTTGCCGCAGATAATCAAGTCGAACTTTCCTATCTTCTTTATGGCGCAGGCCAGGGTATAGCTTGTAGCCCAGGTATCGCTTCCGGCAAAGGCACGGTCGCTTATCAGTATGGCCTCATCGCATCCCATGGCTATTGCTTCCCGAAGCGCACTCTCTGCCTGCGGCGGACCCATGGTAAGAACGGTTATCTTGCCCTTACCCAGCCTCTCCTTAATCCTTAGGGCTTCTTCAATGGCATACATATCAAAGGGGTTGATGATACTTGCCACACCCTGGCGAATTAAGGTATTAGTCTGGGGGTCTATCCTAATATCGGTAGTATCCGGAACCTGCTTAATGCAGACGATTATGTTCACTTTTTGGCGAGAGATTCTTTAATTAAATGGTGGGCAATGACATCGCGTTGAATCTGATTGGTACCCTCATAAATCTGGGTAATCTTGGCATCGCGCATAAACTTTTCTATCGGATAGTCGCGCATATAGCCGTACCCGCCGAATACCTGCACGCAGTCGGTAGTTACCTTCATACACACATCCGAGGCAAAAAGCTTGGCCATGCTCGATTCCTTGGCCACGTTTTTGGCGCCTGAAGTTACGTGCCGGCAGGCAGCATAGACCAGGGCCCGGGCAGCCTCGATCTGTGTCGCCATATCCGCCAGCATAAACTGAATCCCCTGAAAAGAGGAAATCGGTTTGCCGAACTGAAATCTTTGACGGGCATAGTCAACAGCTAAATCCAGGGCCCCTTGAGCAATACCTACTGCCTGGGCAGCAACGCCCGGACGCGAGGCATCAAAGGTCTTCATCGCCACGATAAAACCCATGCCTTCCCTGGAAATCAGGTTCTCCTTAGGAACCTTGCAATCGGTAAAGACCAACTCTCTGGTCGCCGAGGCGCGAATGCCTAACTTCTGTTCTTTCTTGCCAAAGGTAAATCCGGGGGTATCTTTTTCTACGATAAAGGCGCTGGCCCCGCGGGCGCCTTTGTTTTTATCGGTCATCGCAATAACAGTGTAAACCTGGGCCTCTCCGCCATTGGTAATCCACTGTTTGGTGCCGTTTAAGACATAGTGATCGCCTTCTTTACGCGCTGTGGTTTGCATATTACTGGCATCACTTCCGGCTGATGCCTCGGTAAGCGCAAAACCAGTAATCTTTTCTCCGCCAGCTATTAAAGGAAGGTATTTTTTCTTCTGCTCGTCATTACCAAACAAGATTATGGGGTATGTCCCCAGGGCGCTGGCTGCAAAGCAGACGGCAATTCCGCCGCAGGCGCAGGATAATTCTTCCGTAACAATAGCCAGCTCTAATACCCCCCCGCCTGTGCCGCCGTATTTCTCCTCTATATAGACGCCAAAGAGATCGGCTTTGGCCAGGGCCTTCATCATATCCCAGGGAAACTCCTCTTTTTCGTCATATTCGGCGGCCTTGGGCCTGATCTTCTCCCGGGCAATCTGTCTGGCCAGGTCACGAATCATTACCTGTTCTTCTGTTAACTGGTAATCCATTATTGAAATCTCCTTATTGCCAATGCGGCATTATGGCCGCCGAAGCCTAAAGAGTTAGACAGCGCTGCGTCCACTTGGGCCGGCCTTGCCTTATTGGGCACATAATCTAAGTCGCAATCCGGATCGGGCGTTTCATAATTAATAGTGGGGGCAATAATATTATCCATAATCGATAAACAACAAACGACAAATTCTACAGCCCCGGCAGCGCCCAGGAGATGTCCGGTCATCGATTTAGTGGAACTGACCGGAATCTTTTTAGCGTAATCGCCAAAAAGCTTTTTTATCCCCACTGTCTCTACCTTGTCGTTAAGCGGCGTGGAAGTGCCGTGAGCATTAATATAAGAAACTTCTTCTAAGCTTAGTTGGGCATCTCTTAATGCCTCACTCATTGCCCGCACCGGCCCCTTTGCTTCGGGGTCAGGCGCAGTCATATGATAGGCATCGCCGCTCATGCCATAGCCGGCAATCTCCGCATGGATAGCAGCGCCTCGCTTCTGGGCATGCTCAAGGCTCTCCAGGATCACTATCCCTGCACCCTCTGCCATGATAAATCCGTCACGGGCCTTATCAAATGGCCTTGAGGCCTTCTCTGGTTCGTCGTTCCTCGTAGAAAGGGCCTTCATAGCGCAAAAAGCGCCTACGCCTGTCTCACAAATAGCGCTCTCCGTGCCTCCGGTAATCATCACCTCGGCATCCCCGCGCTGAATAATCCTAAAGGCATCGCCAATTGCATGCGCCCCTGAGGCACAGGCCGTAGCCACAGCCAAATTCGGCCCCTTTGCCCCGAAAGAAATAGCTATCCGCCCGGAGGCCATGTTTACAATGAGCATGGGGATAGTAAAAGGCGAGATCTTGGCCGGGCCCTTTTGCAGTAAGACCTTGGTTTGCTCCTGGATAATATATAAGGAACCAATGCCTGAGCCGACCAAAACACCTACCTGAAAAGGATCCTCGTCTCCAACGTTAAGTTGGGCATCAGCCGCTGCCTGGTGCGCGGCAATAAGGGCATACTGGACAAACTTACCCATCCGTCTTTTATCTTTGGCAGAGATATACGCGGAAGGGTCAAAACCTTTTACTTCACCGGCTATCTGCGAACTGTGTTGGGCGGGATCAAACTGGGTAATCCTTTGAACGCCGCTTTTGCCGGCGAGCAGGGATTTCCAAAATTCATCTACGCTATTGCCTACGGGAGATACAACCCCCAAACCGGTAACAACGACTCTTCTATCTTTATCCATAACCTACTTTTTTGTCTTTTCTCCAAGATATTTAATGGCCTCGCCTACGGTGGTCATTTTCTCGGCATCTTCGTCGGGAATCTCCACGCCAAACTTTTCTTCCAGGGCCATAACCAGCTCCACTGTATCCAGGGAGTCCGCGCCGAGATCGTCGATAAAAGAAGCTGAATCCGTCACCTCTTCTACCTTCACACCTAGTTGCTCTGCAATAATTGCCTTCACATCGTCAGCTAACGCCATCTTTGTTTCCTCCTCTTTCTTTACGTTAAACCATTCCTCCGTCAATAGTAATTACCTGCCCGGTAATGTAACCGGCTTTGTCGCTAACCAAAAACGCGGCTAAATTCGCCACATCGCTAGGCCTACCAAACTTCTTTAAGGGAATCGCCTCAAGCATCTTGGCCTTTACCCCTTCGGCAAGCACATCCGTCATCTCTGTCTGGATGAAACCCGGGGCAACCGCATTAACATTGATTCCGCGCCCGGCGAGTTCCTTGGCTGCGCTTTTGGTCAAGCCAATTATCCCGGCCTTAGAGGCAGCATAGTTTGCCTGGCCGGCATTGCCGATTAGCCCGATAATGGAAGCGATATTCAGGATTTTACCGCTCCTTTGCTTAATCATTACGCGAGAAACGGACCTTGTGCAGTTAAAGGTCCCCTTCAAATTTACCGCCAGGACCTTATCCCAGTCCTCTTCCTTCATTCTGATCAGCAAAGCGTCGCGAGTTATGCCAGCGTTGTTGATTAGTATATCAATCTTTTTAAATTTGTCAAGGGTTTTGTTGACCATTTGCTCCACTTGGCCAGAATCGGCAACATCCACCGCAAGGCTTAAAACCCCAACGCCTTCCGCTGCAATTTCCTTCCCTGTTTCGGCCAGGGTCTGGGGGTTAATATCGGCAATAACTACGTTTGCGCCCTCCCTGGCAAGGGTTAGGGCAATCTCCCTGCCGATTCCCCTGGCCCCACCTGTAATTACGGCTACCTTATCCTTTAATAGCATCTTTTTGCTCCTCCTTATCCACAAGGATATACTTTCGCAATTCCTTATTAGCGAAAGGTATTGAATTTCTCCAGCTCTTCAACTGTGCCGATATTATATACCTTAAGCTCCGGGTTGATCCTGTGCAGGAGCCCTTTGAGCACCTTGCCCGGGCCAATCTCGATAAATGTTTTTATTCCGCAAGAGCTGATAAAATTTATCGAATCCTCCCAGCGCGTTCCCGAAGCCACCTGGCGGGCTAAGTTATCTTTAATCTCCTGCGATGAGTTCTCTTCATCTGCCGTGACATTGCTGATTACAGGCATCCCGGGTCGACGAACCTCAACCTGTTTTAAATCCCTGGTTAGTTTTTCTGCGGCCGAGGCCATTAAAGAGGAATGAAACGCCCCAGCCACCTGCAAAGAGATTGCCTTTTTTGCACCCTGCGCCCTGGCTAACTCTTTAGCCTTCTCCAGGGCATCCTCGCGCCCGGAAATCACTGTCTGCCCCGGGCAGTTGCGGTTAGCCACCTCTGTCTTGCTCCGGCGGCAAATCTCTTTCACCGCATCTAAAGACAAACCAATCAGTGAAACCATCCCTCCGGGATTTTCTTGAGCAGCCTGGTCCATATAGCGGCCTCTTTTGCGGACCAATTTCAGGCCTTCTTCAAAACTAATTGCACCGGCTGCTACCAGCGCCGTATATTCCCCTAAGCTCAAGCCGGCAGCATACCTTACAGTTATAGCCGGCCTTTGCGCCTGAAGGGCGTAAAGAAAAGCAATACTTGCGGTAAAAATTGCCGACTGGCAGTTGTCGGTTTTAGTAAGTTCTTCCAGCGGCCCTTTAAACATCAGGCCACTTATAGCAAAACCTAAAACCTTATCGGCGCGCTCAAAAGTCTCTTTTGCCGGCGCGCAAGTGTTATAGAAATCCTGGCCCATCCCCACATATTGGGCGCCCTGGCCGGGAAATACATAAGCAACGTTTAACATGTTAGGGATTAGACCTGGAGATTGCCTCAAGGATATGTTGATTTACCTTATGGCTGACAAACTCCATGGTTACTTTAATAGCGTTCTTGATTGCCTTTGCCGAAGAGGAACCGTGGCAGATAATACAGATTCCATCTATTCCCAGAAGAGGCGCCCCGCCATACTCGGCGTAGTCCATCTCTCTCTTCATCGCCAAAAGCGCCGATCTGCTGAATAAGGCGCCGATTCGGGTAATAAAGCTTTCGCCCAACTCGCGTTTAAGCAAGGCGCTCAGGCTCTCGGCCAGGCTTTCACTGACCTTTAAGACCACATTGCCCACAAAACCATCGCAGACTATTACATCGCACCTTCCGTTAAACAGGTCACGCCCTTCTACGTTGCCGATAAAATTCAGGTGGCTTTTGCCAAGGAAGTCGTAAGCCTTCTTGATAAAACCAGTGCCCTTAGAGGCCTCCTGTCCGATATTCAACAGGCCTACCGTAGGATTAAATTTCTTCAGGATTATCCTGCTATATACGTCTCCCATGATCCCGTACTGGAAAAGATGCGCAGGTTTAGGGTCGATATTCGCCCCTACGTCAATAATTAAAGAGGCGCCTTTTAAAGTAGGCACGACAATGGCTATGCCCGGCCTCTCCACGCCTTTTAGCAGCCTGAAGTAGAGGCTAGTAGCGCAAACCGCAGCGCCCGTATTTCCGGCGCCGACTACAGCAACGCCTTTTCCCTCTTTGACCAGTTTTACGGCGACATTAATGGAAGAGTCCTTCTTTTTCCTCACGCTGGCGGCGGGCGCATCCTGCATGTCAATAATCTCCGAGGCATGATGTATTTCTATATTAGGAAAACTGTCTCCGTACCTGGAGAGCTCTCTTTCCAGGACATCCTTGATGCCCACAATAATTATATGGGCGCCGAACTCCTGCGCCGCCTGCACTGCGCCTTCTACAGTAGCCTGCGGGGCATTGTCTCCGCCCATCCCGTCGAGCACTATTTTCATCGCATCTTTCCTTTTTTACCGCTTCTGCTTCTTTTTCTTCTCTTTTATCTCCAGAATCTGTTTCCCCTTATAGAACCCGCAATGAGGACAAACCCGATGGGGCAATTTAGGCTGTTTGCATTGCGGACATATAGAAAATTCCGGCTTACTTAAACCATCGTGCGTTCTTCTTTTATCCCGCCTTGAGCGGGAATGGCGTCTTTTCGGATGGGCCATTGTTTTATTTCTCCTTCTTACAGCTACATTTTCCCTTATTTAAATTTTCACCGCAATTCGGGCAGAGGCCGCGGCAGTCGGGCCGGCAAAGAGGCTTCAGGGGATAGCCTAAGATTATCTCCTCCCGCACATTATCGGTAATATCAATTGTGTCTCTATTTTCTACAGGTAAATTTAAGTTTATCTGTTTAGCTAAAGGCGCCGTAAATTCTTCCAGGCAACGGCTGCAATCAAGATGCACGGCGGCATCAATCTTCAAATCAACAAGAATAAAATTACCTATCTTACTTATCTTGGCAAATAAACTTATGGGGTCTGTAAATTTTATGTCTTCCCTGTCCA
>CAZPGX010000017.1:0-17998 GCA_964586605.1 uncultured Planctomycetia bacterium | reverse complement strand
CGGACACACCGTAGGTGCCGGGGTGATCAGCGAGATAATAGCCTAAGATGCAGGATTAAGCAAAGAGATTAAAATGGTTAAGAAGCCGATTAAAAAGAGACATGCTAAGACGAAAGAAAAAAAGAAGCAGCCGCAGAAGGCGAAGGCACCGGTGCAGAAGATCAGGATTAAGCTAAAAGCTTACGACTACAGGCTGCTGGACCAGTCTACAGAGGAGATTATGAACACGGCCAAGCGCACCGGGGCCAAGGTTTACGGGCCTGTTCCTTTGCCTACCAGGAGAGAGGTGTTTACGGTTCTGCGCGGGCCGACAATTGACAAGAAATCCAGGGAGCAGTTTCAACTCAAAACCCATAAGAGGCTTCTGGACATAGTCGGCCCCACGGCTAAGACTATTGATGCCCTGCGCAAACTCGATTTGCCTTCGGGCATAGGAGTGGAAATAAAGTAAAATGGTTGGGATTTTAGGTAGAAAGATAGGGATGACGCAGGTCTTTAGAGAAGAGGGAGAGGTTGTCCCCGTAACCGTCATCGAAAGCGGCCCCTGCTCTGTATTGCAGATAAAGGCCAAGGAGACTGACGGCTACAACGCTATTCAGCTCGGTTTCAAAGCCGCGCCCAGAAAGTTTGTTAGAGAGTTTACCGTCGCAGATCCCAAGAATTATCAGCTGGGCCAGGATATTGACGTAACCCAATTTAGCCCGGGAGATTTTGTCGATATAGCAGGCATATCCCGAGGCATGGGTTTTCAGGGGGGTGTAAAGAGATGGCACTGGAGCATCGGGGCCAAAAGCCACGGGGGAATGTCACATCGTGAGCCCGGGTCTATTGGAGCAAGCGCCTATCCTTCGCGGGTAATTAAAGGCCACCATTTACCCGGGCAAATGGGAAACCAGAGAGTTGCCATCCAGGGATTAGAAGTCGTTAAGACGGACAAAGCTCACAACCTTCTCGTTGTCAAAGGTTCGGTTCCCGGGCATAAAAATTGTTATTTAGTAATAAAGAAATCAAAGAAACAGAAAAAGTCCAAGCTTGTAAAAAAAGAGGCGGAGCCTAAAAAGCAAGAAAAACAAACAGCGAAGAAGAAATGAAAAATATTCCGGTTTATGACATGAAAGGAAAAAACGCAGGAAGGTTCTCGCTGGATGAGGCTTTCTTTGACGGCAGGATAAATAAAGCTCTTTTACATCAGTCCACTTTAATTTATTTAACAAATTTGCGAAAAGGGAACGCCTGCACAAAGAGGCGCGATGAGGTCTCGGGTGGCGGACGCAAGCCCTGGAGACAAAAGGGCACGGGCCGGGCCAGAACCGGTTCAATCAGAAATCCTATCTGGCGCGGAGGGGGTACTATTTTCGGGCCCAAGCCCCGGAAATTCACAACCCATTTACCCAAGAACGTAAAAGCCCTGGCACTTACACAGGCCTTAAACGGCAAAATCAAAGATAATGAGCTTGTAGTGGTAGAGAAGATTTCTTTAAATGAGCCCAAGACTAAAGAGTTTGTCTTATTCTTAAAAGCCGTCAAGGCAAATGCTAAACCTCTGGTAGTTATCGAAAAGAAAGACCTCAAGATATCCCGGGCGGGGCAAAATATTTCCGGGGTAACGATTAAACCGTTTAATTATATCAATGCCTACGATGTGCTAAAACATAAAAAAGTAATATTCAGCAGGCAGGCCTTAGAAAATTTGGTTAAATTGAGGAAGAAATGAAAACTCCCTACGATACTGTAAAGAGTTTGTTGCGGACCGAAAAAGGGACAGGGCTTCTGCCTTTAAATAAATATATGTTTATTGTTGATATGAAGGCCAATAAATTACAGGTAAAAGAGGCGGTAGAGCAGATCTATAAGGTGAAGGTAACCAAGGTTAATATGCTGATTGCATCAGGAAAGGCCAAAAGGGTCAGACAACAACTGGGCAGGACAGCCGATTGGAAAAAGGCTATTGTTACGTTGAAAAAAGGGGACAAAATTGACGTTACTTAGGTTTAATTGGGGACAGTCCCCAATGCAGAGGTTTCTCATATGGGTATGAAGAAATATAAACCAACAACTCCCTCAAGGAGAGGGATGAGCGTCTCCGGCTTTGATGAGATAACAGCCGATAGGCCGGAGAAATCCCTAACGCGGTTTTTGAAAAAGAAGGCCGGTCGAAATCTTCACGGGCGGATAACGGTGCGCCGCCGGGGCGGCGGGCATAAGCGCAGGCTTAGATTCATCGATTTTAAGCGGCAGAAGTCAGACATCCCTGCCCGCGTATTGTCCATCGAATACGACCCCAACCGCTCAAGCAGGATTGCGCTGGTGCAATATACGGACGGAGAAAAAAGATATATTATCAGCCCTTTAGGCCTTAAGGTAAATGACGAAATTATATCCAGCGAAAAGGCGGAGATGAAAATAGGCAATAGCCTACCCTTGCGCAATATACTTGCCGGCACCCCAATCCATAACATTGAGCTCTCTAAGGGCAAAGGCGGCCAGCTTGTGCGCACAGCAGGCGGGGCGGCAATTGTTATGGCCAAAGAAGGCAATTCCGCTCACCTGAAACTGCCTTCAGGGGAAATACGCAAGCTCTCTCTTGACTGCCGGGCTACTGTTGGCCAGGTGGGTAATTTTAAGCATGAGGCTTTACAGATAGGAAAGGCGGGGAGAAACAGATGGTTGGGAAAAAGGCCAAAGGTTCGGGGTGTGGCCATGAACCCCGTTGACCATCCTTTGGGAGGAGGAGAAGGTAAGTCCTCCGGCGGCCGCCATCCGGTAAGCCCTTGGGGTAAATCGGCTAAAGGTTTAAAGACCAGAAAGAAAAACAAGGCATCAAATAAATATATTTTAAAGAGGAGGAAATAATTAACAAATGGGGCGTTCGCTAAAAAAAGGTCCTTATGTAGATGGAAAACTCCTGAAGAAAGTTGAGAAGGTTTCCGGCCTGGGGGCAGAAAAGAAGCCGATTAAGACCTGGTCCAGGCGCTCTACGGTTACTCCTGAATTTGTGGGCCTGACATTTTTAATTCATAACGGTAAAAAATTCATCCCTGTTTTCATTACCGAAAATATGGTTGGGCACAGGCTGGGCGAGTTTTCTCCCACCAGAACCTTTAGGAGGCACAGCGGCGTAACCAAGGTTTCTCTGGAAAAAACATGATCATATCTAAAGCCTATACGAAATATATTCGGATTTCTCCGCAAAAGCTAAGGCAGGCTATTGACTTAGTCCGCGGGGAAAAGGCGAATCAGGCCCTGTTAATTCTGGCCGGTTCCAATAAAAAGGCCGGCGCCTATGCACAAAAGACCCTCAAGTCAGCGATCAGCAATGCCATGCAAAATCCGGCCGTTAAGGAAGATGAACTTTTTATCTCCAAAATTACCGCAGATAAAGGGCCGATGCTCAAGCGCTACCGGGCTGCGGCAATGGGCAGGGCAACAATGATTCGCCATCGCACATCACATTTAAAGGTCGAACTCTCAAAAACAGTTCAAAAAACGCGCCGTCCCAAAGAGAGTCAAAAGGCGCCGCAAAAGCGCCGGGTTAGGAGATAAGATGGGCCAAAAAGTTCAACCCTATGCGTTACGATTAGGTTATATAAAAAACTGGAAATCATCCTGGTTTTCCAAAAAGGGAGAATATCCCCAGCTTCTTCATGAGGATATAAAGATCCGTAAATATATAAAGGATAATTTTTCCAATGCCGGCGTGGCAAGTATAGAAATCGAAAGGGCCTCGGGGCGGGCGAAAGTCATTCTGCACACCTCAAGGCCGGGGGTAATTATCGGCAGGCGTGGCGCCGATATCGACCGGCTTCGCGACGAGCTGCAGGATATAACGAAAAAACAGATCTTTATCGATATCAAGGAGATCAAAAACCCCGATATCGAGGCGCAGCTTGTGGCTGAAAATGTAGCCTTTCAGCTGATTAAAAGAATAGCCTTCAGAAGAGCGATGAAAAAGGCTATGCAGAGAGCTATGGGCAGCGGAGCGGAGGGAATAAAGATTGCCTGTGCGGGAAGATTGGGCGGGGCGGATATGTCCAGAAGAGAAGGCTACCGCGAAGGCAAAATCCCCTTACAGACTTTCCGGGCAGACATAGATTACGGTTTTAGCGAAGCCAGGACCACTTACGGCGCTATTGGGGTTAAGGTCTGGATTTATAAGGGCGAAGTCTATCTGCAGAAAAAAGGACTAAAAGATGGCATTGATGCCAAAAAGAGTTAAATATCGTAAGTCCCAGAGAGGAAAGCGCAGGGGGTTAGCCAATAAAGGCGCGGTTGTCTCTTTTGGGGAATATGGGTTGCAGGCAGTAGCTAATGGTTGGTTAACCAACATCCAGATTGAGGCAGCGAGGGTTGCTGTTACCAGGCACTTAAGAGAGGTAGGAAAGGTCTGGATCAGGGTCTTTCCCGATAAATCGGTAACGAAAAAACCGGCAGAGACCAGGATGGGTAAAGGTAAAGGCATGCCCGAGCATTGGGTCTGTGTAATCAAGCGCGGGCGGATCCTTTTTGAACTGGAAGGCGTGCATGAAGATGTGGCTCGCGAGGCATTCAGGCGGGCCGCTCACAAGATAGCCTTTGCCACCAAATTTGTTTCGCGAAGAAGACACTAATAGACTAAGGCAATGAAAGCAAAAGAAATAAGAGAAAAGACAAGCGCAGAATTAGAACAGAGGGTTCTTTCCTTGAAAGAAGAACTGTTTAATTTGAGGTATCAGTCTAAGGTCGGAAGGCTGGAGAAACCAAGCCAGATCGGCAATATAAAAAGAGATATTGCCAGAATTAACACAATCATTAAGGAAAACCAGAATGACCAAAAGGCTCAGCAAAAGAAAAGTTAGAGTAGGCGTGGTCCTTAGCGACAAGATGGATAAAACCATAGTTGTAAGGATAGATAGGCTAACCACACATAGAAAATATAAGCACGTCATCAGAAGCGCTACTAAGTTTAAGGTCCACGATGAACAAAACCAGGCCAAAGCGGGAGAGAAGGTGCGGATAATGGAAGCGCGCCCCTTTTCTAAAGAAAAAAGATGGCGCCTTCTTGAGATTATAAAATGATACAGATGCGCACAATATTAGATGTAACTGATAATACCGGGGCCAAGCGCGCTTCTTGTATAAGAGTGGTCGGCCGTTCCGGAAAAAAATTTGCGGATATCGGAGACATTATCAGTTGCAATATCAAGGAATCCATTCCCGATGCGGCAGTTAAAAAAGGAGAGGTGGTCAAGGCGGTTATTGTGAGAACAAAAAAACCCATTCGCCGCCGCGACGGTTCCTATTTGAAATTTGACCGCAATGCCTGCGTGATTATTGACCTCCAGATGAATCCCCGGGGCACGAGAATCTTCGGGCCCGTTGCCCGGGAATTAAGAGATAAAAACTTTATGAAAATAATATCTTTAGCTCCCGAGGTCATTTAGAGATGAAAATTAAAAAGAATGATATGGTAGTTTGCTGTGCGGGGAAAGACAAGGGTAAAAAGGGAAAGGTGCTGTCTGTTCTTCCCGCTAAAAATCGAGCTATCGTAGAAGGTGTAAATTTAATAAAAAGACATACGCGCAAAACCCGTGAGGACCGGCAGGGAGGCATTGTTCAGAAAGAGGCGCCGATCAACCTCTCTAAGATGATGTTGTTTTGTGCCAAATGCAATAAGCCGGCAAGGGTCGGATTTTCATTCTTAAAAGACGGCACTAAAGTGAGAGTTTGTAAAAAATGCAGTGAGGTTATAGGCTAAATGATTCCCAGATTATTAGAAAAATACAGGAAAGAGATTGTCCCCGCCGTTATGGCCAAACATGGCCTTAAGAATGCTTTTGAGGTGCCACGCCTGAAAAAGATAGTTGTGAATATGGGCGTAGGCTTGGGGGCGCACGAGATTAAAGTCCTGGAAGAGGCCCGTGAGCAGCTCGCTTTAATTACGGGGCAACGGCCGGTAATCACCAAAGCGCGTAAGGCCATTTCTAATTTTAAAATAAGGAAAGGCTCGCCCGTGGGATGCAAGGTTACCTTACGCGGTTTTAAGATGTACGAATTTTTAGACCGCATGGTTAACGTCGCCTTTCCCAGGATTAAAGACTTTCAGGGGTTTTCCGCACGTTCCTTTGACGGTTCGGGCAGCTACTCTCTGGGGCTAAGCGAGCAAAACGTCTTTCCGGAAATAGATATTGATAAGGTACACAGGCTTCAAGGAATGAATATTACAATAACTACCACGGCGAAAACAGATGAGTCGGCAGCTGAACTCTTGAAGGCCTTTAACTTTCTGTTCAGGACCTGATTATGGCTAAAAAATCATTAATAGCGAAGGCAAAAAGGAAACCCAAATTCAAGGTGCGGGGCTATCACCGTTGCCAGGTCTGTGGAAGACGAAGAGGCTATATGCGCCGTTTCGGGTTATGTAGAATCTGCTTCCGTGAATTGGCCTGGCGGGGGGAGATTCCCGGAGTAACCAAAGCCAGCTGGTAATAATATAAGGAGAGAAATGAGCGTAACTGATCCTATAGCAGATATGTTGACGGCTATCCGCAATGCCGGCACTGCAAAAAAAGAAAAAGTAGAGATTCCTTCATCAAAGCTGAAGCTGGAGATTCTGGATGTTCTAAAAAAAGAAGGTTATATCAAAAATTACAAGCCTATTGCCGACAATAAGCAAGGGTTGATAAATGTATATTTAAGGTTTAAGAATAACCAGAGCCCGGTGATAACCAATATGAAGCGCGTCTCTAAACCGGGGTTGAGGGTTTATGTGGCCAAGGATGAGGTCCCGCGGGTTTTGCGGGGTATGGGCATAGCGATACTTTCCTCATCTTCCGGAGTGCTTACGGATAAGCAGGCGCGAAGCCAGGGCGTAGGCGGAGAAGTGCTTTGTTATGTCTGGTAAGGAGATAGATACCCATGTCACGAATAGGTAAGAATCCGATAGATATCCCGGCTAAGGTCAAGGTAGAAATTAAGGGTAGTGCCGTAACCGTAAAGGGCCCGGGCGGCGAGCTGCAAAGGAGTATCCATCCGCGCATAAAAGCGGCGCTCAAAGATAATCAGATTGTAGTGAGTCGTTCATCCGATTCAAAGCCGGATAAATCTTTGCATGGTTTGACCCGCAACCTTATTTTTAATATGGTCAAAGGCGTAACAGATGGTTTTGGCAAAGAGCTGGAAATAAGAGGGGTCGGTTTTCGCGCGCAGGCAACGGGCAAGGACTTAACGCTTCAATTGGGCTTTTCTCACCCTATTAATTACCCTATTCCCGAAGGCATTACGGTGCAAGCGCCCAAACCCACGCAGATTATAATCAAGGGCATTGATAAAGAAAAAGTGGGCAGTACAGCGGCAAAAATCAGGTCCTTTTATAAACCCGAACCGTACAAGGGTAAGGGCATCAGGTATAAAGACGAGTACGTCAGACACAAGGTCGGCAAGGCGGTTGCATAATGGACGAAAAAAGAGTTAAAAGAATAAGAAGGCATAAAAGAATCAGAAGAAAAATTATGGGTACCGGGACGCGACCCAGGCTTTGCGTATATTGCGGTCTTGCCAATATCCATGCCCAGTTTGTTGACGACATAAACGAAAAAACGCTGTTTTCACTCTCCACACAGAATAAAGACATCAAGAAGAAGATAGGGTATGGGGGAAATGTTAAGGCGGCGGGGGCCTTGGGTGAGATTCTGGCAGAGCGGGCAAAGAGTAAGGGAATCAGCGAAATTGTTTTTGACAGGTCGGGTTTTGTTTATCACGGCAGGATTCGGGCGCTGGCCGAGTCTTGCCGCAAACACGGATTAAAGTTTTAGAATCAAGAATTAAGGAATAAGGATTAGGTTAAATGACAGAAAAGAAGAGAAAAAGAAAAATGCAGGTAGAAGAGTCCCAGCGTCCGGAATTAATCGAAAAGGTAATTGCTGTTAACCGCACCGCTAAGGTAGTTAAGGGCGGCCGGCGTTTTGCTTTTAGCGCTTTAGTGGTGGTAGGCGATGCGACCGGGACTATGGGTTATGGCTTTGGTAAGGCCCGCGAGATTGCTGAGGCGATTCGCAAAGGCTTAAACGCAGCTAAAAAACATATGTTCAAGGTTTCTCTAAGCGGCACCACTATTGCCCATGAAATGGAGGGGAAGTTTGGCGCAGCGCGCGTTCTCTTAAAACCAGCCTCCCAAGGCACAGGCGTTATCGCCGGAGGAGCGGTAAGGGCCGTCTGCGAGGTTGCCGGGATTAAGGATATCTTAACCAAGAGCCTTCGTTCAGGCAATCCCCTTAATGTGACCAGGGCAGCTATTCAAGGCCTGCTTAGTCTTAAAGAAGAAACAATATTGCCGAAGAAAGAGATTCCCAATGAGACTGAATGATTTAGTTGCGCCCGGAGGCGCGAATAAGAACTCCAAACGGGTAGGCCGAGGCTCAGGTTCTGGACACGGCAAGACCTCATGCCGCGGCCATAAAGGGCAGATGGCCCGTTCAGGGAGAAAAACGCGCCCCGGATTTGAAGGCGGACAGATGCCTTTGTCCCGCAGAGTGCCCAAAAGGGGTTTCAACAACCGATTCAAAACGACATATCAAATAGTTAATCTAGAAAAATTAAGCAGGTTTAGAAAAGATTCCACCGTGACAGCCCAGATGCTTCGGGAGCATGGTTTGATTAAAAATACACGTTTGCCTGTTAAAATCTTAGGCACGGGCAAGATCTCCAAGGCCTTAAATATTCAGGCCCATTCTATATCAAAACAGGCCAGGGAAAAGATAGAGAAGGCTGCAGGAAAAGTAGAGTTGCAAAAAGAAGCGCAGAGTAGGGAGTAGGCAAGTTATGTTAAAAGCCCTGTCAAATGTTTTTAAGATTCCGGACTTAAGAAGGAAACTGCTCTTTACCTTAGGGATTTTTGCCGTCTATAGAATCGGCGCGTTTATTCCTACTCCCGGGATAGATGGTTCCGCTCTGGCTCAATTTTTTGACAACATTGCTCAAAAGCAAGGGGGTACGCTTTTCGGAATTATGAATATGTTTAGCGGCGGGGCGATGCGCAGGCTCACCGTATTTGCCCTGGGGATCATGCCTTATATCTCTGCCTCTATTATCCTGCAGCTTTTGACCACGGTCGTGCCGCATTTAGAAAGATTAAGCAAAGAAGGAGAGGCGGGCAGGAAGAGGATTATTCAGTATACCCGCTACGGAACAATTGTTTTGGCGGTAGTGCAGTCCTTTTTTATCAGCCTGTGGCTGGAAAATCCGGCTCATTTTCAGGGCCTGCAGATAGTCCAATTTGGCGGCTGGCCTTTTAGGTTATTAACAGTACTGACTTTGACTACGGGGACAGCTTTTATTATGTGGCTGGGCGAGCAGATTCAGGAATTCGGCATAGGCAACGGAATTTCCCTGATTATTACCATAGGAATTATTTCCCGCCTGCCTTCTGCTTTATATCAACTAGGTTTTTATCTAAGGAGCGGGCAGATGCAGCCGTTGGTTTTAATACTTCTGGCTGCAATTATGCTGGGCGTAATTATCGCGGTAATCCTGATTACCCAGGGCCAGCGCAGGATCCCCGTGCAGTATGCCCGCAGGATTGTCGGCCGTAAAGTTTACGGGGGCCAGAGTACCTATATTCCCTTACGGGTTAACCAGGCGGGAGTTATCCCTATTATTTTTGCCCAGTCGATTATCCTTTTTCCGGCAACACTGGCGGGGTTGATGCCGTATCCGGTATTGCAGTCCCTGGCTAATTCACTTACCCGAGGGGGATTTCTATACTTTATTTTATATTCCGGGCTGATTATCTTTTTTGCCTACTTTTATACGGCCGTAACATTTAATCCCATAGATGTAGCCGAAAATATGCGCAAATACGGAGGGTTCGTTCCGGGTATCAGGCCGGGTAAGCCCACTGCACAATATTTTGATTTTATCTTGACCCGGATTACCTTGCCGGGAGCGATATTTCTGGCAATAATTGCTATATTTCCGGAATTACTCTCTGCGGGCCTGAAGGTTCCATTTTTGGTAGCCTCGTTCTTCGGCGGCACAGGGCTTTTAATTATAGTGGGCGTTATGCTGGACACGATGAGGCAGATGGAATCACATCTTCTGATGAGGCACTACGAAGGCTTTATGAAGAAGGGAAGAATAAGGGGGCGACGCTAGCAATGCGATTGATACTCTTAGGCCCTCCTGGAGCAGGCAAGGGCACACAGGCCAAATTGCTCTTTAAGCAATTTGGTATTCCACATATCTCTACGGGTGATATCCTGCGCGATGAAATGCGCGGGAATTCTCCGCTTGGGGCTAGCGTTTCAAAGTTTGTGAAGTCCGGAGAGCTCGTTCCCGATAAGATTGTTGTGGAAGTAGTAATCAACAGGCTGAAGAGGCCCGATGCGCAGAAGGGCTTTATCCTTGACGGTTTTCCGCGCACGCTCAAGCAGGCTCGGGAACTTAAATCGGCCCTTGAGGGTTTAGGTATTTCCATTGATTTAGTTTTATATTTTGCTACAACTGTTGAGGTGAGCATCAAGCGGCTTTCGGGAAGGCGCGTATGTAAAAAGTGCGGGGCTAATTTTCATCTGGTAAATATGCCTGCTAAAGTGGAGGGGACTTGTGACTTTTGCGGCGGGGAGTTATTCTTAAGAGACGATGACAGAGAAGAAACCGTCAAAAAAAGGCTTAGCGTTTATCAGGAGCAAACAGCCAGTTTGATCGACTATTATAAAAAAAGCGTAAAGCTAAGAGAGGTTCCCGGGGATTTAGACGCCGCATCAGTCTATGAGCATCTATTAGAATTGTTTGACCGGGAAGGCCTGGCAGCTAAGTGATAAAGATTAAAACCGAAAAAGAGATTAGGCTAATCAGGCAGGCCTGCCGGGTAAGCAGCAAGGTTTTGCAGGGATTAAAGAGATATCTTGAACCGGGCATTTCCACAGCCCAGTTAGACCAAAAGGCGCAGGGATTATTAATGGAGATGGGGGCAGTTTCAGCTTTTAAGGGCTATCAGGGATATCCGGCAAATATTTGTACATCGGTAAACGAAGAGATTGTCCATGGCATTCCCGGTAAACGCCGTCTTAAAGAAGGAGATATAATCAGCCTGGACGTAGGCGCCAAGCTGAATGGATATTTTGGCGACCTGGCCTGCACTTTCGGTGTGGGAGCTATTTCGCAGAGCGCTCAGCGGCTTCTGGAGATTGGCCGCCAGGCATTAGGCCTTGGCCTTGCTAAGGCCCGTGCGGGAAACCATCTTCTGGATATTTCCAGCGCCATCCAGTCCCATGTGGAATCCTGTGGTTTTTCGGTGGTGCGTAACTTTGTGGGGCATGGCGTGGGTTGTCAGCTGCATGAAGAGCCAGAGATACCTAATTTTGGCAAACCCGGATTCGGGCCCATTTTAAAGGCGGGGATGGTCCTGGCGATTGAACCCATGGTTAATGAAGGCGGTTCCGAAGTAGAGATTTCAGAAGATAGGTGGACGGCAAGAACAAAGGACGGTAAGCTTTCTGCGCATTTCGAACATAGCGTTTGTATTAGCGAAGGGGCACCGGAAATCTTAACCGCATGGGAGTAGATAAAAATGCCTAAGGAAGAGCCCTTACAGGTTGAGGGTAGGGTTATCGAGACTTTGCCTAATGCTACCTTTCGCGTAGAATTGGAAAACGGGCATAAGATTTTGGCTCATATATGCGGAAAGATGAGAAAGAATTTTATCAGGATATTGCCCGGGGATAAGGTAACGGTAGAGATGTCGCCCTATGACTTAACCAAAGGGCGGATAACTTATCGGATGAAATAATTCAGACAAATTAAAGAAGGATAACCAAATGAAAGTGAAGGCTTCTATAAAGAGAATCTGCGAGAGGTGCAGGGTGGTCAAGAGAAAGGGAGTGCTCAGAGTAATTTGCGCAAACCCCAAACATAAACAAAGGCAAGGGTGATAGAAAATGCCGAGGATTGTGGGAGTAGATATACCAAAAGGCAAAAGGATTGAGATATCCCTGACCTACATTTACGGTATCGGCCGAGTTTTATCAAACCACATTCTAAAGGTCGCCGCGATTAATCCCGATATGCGGGCAAAGGATTTAACCGAGGAAGAGATCGCCAGGCTAACCGGCGTAATTCAGAAAGAGGCCAAGGTGGAAGGCGATTTAAGGAGAGAGGTTTCTCAAAATGTAAAGCGCTTTATCGATATCGGCAGCTGGCGGGGCCTGCGGCATAAAAGAGGGCTTCCCGTGCGCGGGCAGAGGACCAAGACCAATGCCAGGACGCGCAAAGGGCCGCGCAAGACGGTAGGCGGCAAAAAAGCAGCCCCGAGTACGGGCACAGGAAAGGCATAAAGGATGGCAAAGCTTAAGAAGGCAAAAGCAAAAAAGAAGATAATCGGCGATATAAGCAGTTGCATCGCCCATATTCAAGCAACGTTTAACAATACAATAGTTACGATTACCGATAAAAAGGGAGCGACCATTAGCTGGTCGAGCGCAGGTTCGGTCGGCTTTAGCGGCTCCAAAAAGTCAACTCCATTTGCTGCGCAGATAGCCGCCACCAATGTCGCCCGTAAGGCCAAGGAATTGGGCGCGAAACAGGTAGAGGTCTATGTCAAAGGCCCGGGTTCCGGCAGAGAATCGGCTATTCGCGCAATCCAGGCTGCGGGCCTGGCGATTACCGCAATCAGGGATGTTACACCTATCCCCCACAACGGCTGCAGGGCGCCGAAACGCAGGAGAGTCTAATGGCCAGGTATACAGGGTCGGTTTGCCGTCTATGTAGAAGAGAGGGTATAAAATTATTTTTAAAAGGCGAAAGGTGCACCAGCGACAAATGTGCTGTAACCAGGCGGGCCTATTCGCCGGGTGAGCACGGCAAGCGGCGCAGTAAACTTTCCGACTATGCGGTGCAGCTTCGGGAAAAACAAAAAGTGCGCAGGGTCTATGGTGTTGGCGAACACCAGTTCCGGCTTTACTTTAGAAAGGCCGAAAGGACCAAAGGGGTTACCGGCACGGTGCTATTGCAACTACTGGAGAGAAGACTGGATAATGTAATTTTCAGTTTAGGTTTTGCTACTTCGCGTACCCATGCCAGGCAAATAGTTAAACACAGGTTTGTTTTAGTAAATTCTAAGTCCGTCGACATCCCCTCGTATTTAGTTAAGCCCAACGATGTCATTTCTATAAATAACAAGGAAAAAAAGACAAAACGAATTCGGGAAATTGCCAAATTGACCAAGGAAAGGGAACATCCTGAATGGCTCTCTGTCAATAGAGCGAATTTACAGGGCACAATTACTAGAGTTCCCAGGCGGGAGGATGTCCAGTTTCCGATTCAGGAACAATTAATCGTGGAGCTGTACTCGAAATAATAAAACTTGTCCCTCGCTTAAACAAACCAAAATTTTCTTTGATAATTTTGGTTTAAGCTTCGGGATTAATTCGGCCATATAACTTATGTCACTTCGTTCCATAAGTTATGGCCTCATTAAGGAGGTAAGATGGGAATTAAATGGAAAAGCTTTGAGATGCCGAAAAAGTTGGAATGCGATACCTCTTCTTATTCGGATTCCTACGGTAGATTTATCGCAGAGCCTTTTGAGCGGGGCTACGGAATTACCATTGGCAATTCTTTAAGGAGAGTATTGATTTCTTCTATAGAAGGCTCAGCCGTTACTTCCGTTAAGATTGAAGGCGTCCTGCATGAGTTTTCCACCATGCCCGGAGTTGTTGAAGATGTGCCCGAGATAATTCTCAACATCAAAAAGCTCATTCTTAGAAGCCACAGCAAGGCGCCTAAGGCAATTTTTATCAAGGTCGAAAAAAGGCAGGAGGTAAAGGCAGCAGATATCATTACCGACGAGACAGTGGAGATTATTAATCCGGATTTGCACATTGCCACGCTTTCAAAAAACACAAAGTTTTTTGTCGAGATGGAAGTAGGGCGGGGCCGCGGCTATGTCCCGGCCGAAAGAAATAAAAAAGACTCCCATGGCATCGGGGTTATCCCTGTGGATTCTCTATTTCCTCCGGTCGTAAAAGTCAATTTTCACGTAGAGAATACCCGGGTCGGGCAGATGACCGATTATGACCGGCTGATCCTGGAAATCTGGACCAATAGAAGCGCAAGCCCGAAAGACGCGCTTCTTTATGCTTCGAATATCCTGCAAAAACACCTGGAGCCGTTTGTAAATTACGGCAAGTTACCCGAGGAAGAAGAAGCAGAAGAAACCGAGGAAGACCAGGAACTTTATGAAAAATTGAAACAGCCTATTTCGGAACTTGAGCTTTCGGTAAGAAGCGCCAATTGTTTAGAAGAAGCCAGGATTAAAACTATCGGCCAGCTTATTCAGAAAACAGAAATGGAAATGTTAAAATACAGGAATTTCGGCAAGAAATCCTTAACCGAAATTAACAACATCCTCTCATCAATGGCCTTGTCTTTAGGAATGAAGGTGGATTCCAAAAAGTTAAAAAAGAAAAAGTAACTTAAGGATTTAAGATGCGCCATCGAAAAGTTTCCAAAAGGTTGAAGCGCCCCTTGGGGCAGAGGCGGGCTATGTTGCGCAATCTGGCAATCGCCCTTTTGAAATATCAAAGGATTAAGACCACAAGGACAAAGGCGCAACTCGGGCGTTCTTTCTTTGAGCGTTTAATCTCCCTGGCCAAGAAAGATACTCTATCGGCCCACAGGCAGGCTTTTAAGGCCCTGGATAATCGCGCTGCGGTTAGCGAATTATTTTCGCGGATTGCCCCCTTGTTTAAAAATAGGTCATCCGGCTTTACCCGTATAATCCATTTACCGGCGGCGAGGCGTGGAGACGGCGCAGGAATGGTCCTTTTGGAACTTACCGAAAAGTTATCAAAGGTAAAACCGGCCAGCCCCAAGAAAGAGAAACCCGCAACTAAACCAGAAGAACCCAAACATAAGCTTATCGTTGAAGAAAAAGCAAAGGCCTCCAAAGAAAAACCCAGGCCTGCTAAAAAGGTAAAACCAAAAAAGTTCTTAGGCGGTTTACGCGGTTTATTCAAAAAAGGAAGAGACTCTTTGTAACGGGATGAAAATAACTCGAAGAGTAGAAAAGGTTGCTCCTTCCTTGACTCTGGAAGTTACCTCACAAGCCAAAAGGATGAACAGCCAGGGTAAAAAGATAGTCAATTTTGCCGCTGGCGAACCGGATTTTGATACCCCTCAGCAGATCAAAAAGGCGGCAATAAAGGCTATCAGAGACGGCTTTACAAAATATACCCCTTCCACAGGCCTGGCGAAGTTAAAAGAAGTTATCTGCGCAAAATTAGCCAAAGATAATCGCCTCAAATATTCTCCTTCCCAGATTGTCGTAAGCTGCGGTGCAAAACATTCCCTTTATAATATTCTACAGGTCCTTTGCGAAAAGGGCGATGAGGTTCTAATTGCCTCACCCTACTGGGTCAGCTATCCCGAGATGACGGCTCTTGCCGAAGGTAAGGCGCGAATTATCAGGACTTCTCTGCGCAATAACTTCAAATTAGATAAAGAATCCTTAGAACGCAGCATCAACAGAAGGACAAAGCTGCTTATTCTGAACAGTCCGGCCAATCCTACCGGTTGCCTCTATTCGGCCGCAGAGCTTAAGGAGATTGCCAGAATTGCCGTTCGGCATAATCTTTATATAGTCAGCGACGAAATATACGAAAAACTCACCTTTGACGGGAAAAGGCACGTATCCATAGCCTCTTTAAATAAACAAATCTACAAGCGCACCATAGTAGTCAACGGGGTCTCCAAAAGCTACGCGATGACCGGGTGGAGAATCGGTTATTTGGCTTGCCCTGATCAGCAAGTAATTAAGGCTATCGGCAATCTGCAAAGCCATTCTACTTCCTGTCCTTGCTCCATTAGCCAGTGGGCTGCCTGGGAGGCGATAGGCAAACCCCAAAAGGCTCAAATTAAAAGCATGGTTAAGGAGTTCCAGAAAAGGCGGGATTGTATGCTTGAAGGTTTAGGCGAGGTTGATGGTTTATCTTGCTTTAAACCGGAAGGCGCCTTTTATGTATTCTGTAATATTTCTAAACTGGGCTTGAACTCGCTTACTTTTGCCCGCCGCCTGCTCAAAGAAGCAGGGGTTGCGGTTATTCCGGGGGTGGCTTTCGGCAGGGACGATTATGTCCGCTTCAGCTTTGCCACCGGCCTTGGCCAAATCCAGGAAGGCATACGCAGAATAAAAAAATGGGTTACACCATAGCGGAAAAGATACTTAGCCAACACTGCGGCAAAAAGATTAAAGCCGGGGATGTGGCTGTCTGCGCTATTGACTTCTGTTTCAGCCAGGACGGGACAAGCGAACTGGTCATCGACAGCTTCCGTTCTTTGGGTAAAAAAGAAATTTTTAACCGCTCTAAATTCGCCATAGTTATCGACCACAGCACCCCCAGCCCAAATGAAGCCATTTCTAACATCCATCAGAAATTAAGACGGTTCAGCCAGGCCCAGGACAGCTTGTTATTTGATCTGGGTTGCGGGGTTTGCCATCAGGTAATTCCGGAGGCAGGGCTGGTTTTGCCCGGTAATCTAGTAGTAGGGGCCGACTCGCACACCTGCACCTACGGGGCGCTCAATGCCTTTTCTTGCGGGCTGGGTTCGACGGATATAGCGATAGTTTTAGCCGGCGGAAAAAACTGGTTTCGTGTCCCTGAAACCATCAAAATTATCCTCAAAGGCAAGATCCCTTCCGGCGTAACAGCCAAGGATATTATTTTACACATTATTGGCCAACTAGGCGCCAACGGCTGTACTTACAAATCAGTAGAGTTTTGCGGTCCGGTTGTAGATAAATTGAGCATGGCTGGGCGTTTTACCATCAGCAACATGGTCGTGGAGATGGGCGCTAAGTGCGGGATATTCCCTGCAGACCAGAAGACTATCCAGTGGCTTAAAAAGCACACAAAAAAGAAATTCAAGGCTGTGAGCGCCGACAAAGATGCCCATTACGAAGAAGTTAAGGAATTCAATCTATCAAGGTTGTCTCCTCAGGTTGCCCGGCCGCATACTGTAGATAATGTGGTTGATATTAAGAAGGTTTCGGGCAAGAAAATAGATGTTGCCTATCTAGGAACCTGCACCAACGGCAGGTTGGAGGACTTGACGGCCGCGGCGAAGATTCTAAAAGGGCGGCAGGTAAAACCCGGCGTTAACTTTGTTCTGGCGCCGGCTTCAAGGCAGATTTATCTACAGGCGGCCCAAAAAGGGATTTTAGAGACACTTTCGCGTTCAGGGGCAGTAGTTCTTTCCCCGGGCTGCGGCCCGTGTGTAGGTACGCACGCAGGGGTGCCTGCCGATGGCCAGACAGTAATCTCAACAGCAAATAGGAACTTCAGGGGCAGGATGGGAAACCCAAATGCCGCAATTTACCTGGCCTCGCCGCTGACTGTAGCGGCTTCGGCAATAGCCGGAAGAATAACCGACCCGCGCAAATATATTTAAGAATTTTCTGATAACGTTAGAATCCGGAGGTGAGCAATGGCAGGAGAAAAGTTGGAGAAAACAGTAGATAAGATTGCTCTGGAAGTGGTGAAGCATACAGAGGCGATTAAGAATCTAGTTACTCGGGACGAATTTGATAAGAAAATGGACCGGGTCTTGGATGGCCAGGATAAGATGACGGTTATCTTGCAAAGGTTAGATCAAGAGCGGGTCTTCACAATAGAGCGAATTAGGCATTTAGAAGAAGAGGTAAATAAGATAAAGTCTCATCTGGCACTGACTTAATACAAAAAGGGGCCTGCCCTTTTACCAACCTCGTAGGTTGGGATGGGTTAAACATCCACCGCGTAGGTGGAGGGATGAAATGAGAAAGAATGCCTTTACATTACTAGAGCTGATGATTGTGGTCATTATCGTGGGTATTTTAGCATCCCTTGCTATGCCGCAGTTTACAAAGGCGGTTGAAAAGGCTAAATGGGCTGGGGCTGTGCAGACATTAGGTGCAATAAGGCGGGTATGTGAAATTTATTATGCCGAATTTGGAGATTATCCTCCTTGGTCTCGTTTAAACGGAGCA
>CAZPGX010000016.1:3310-18408 GCA_964586605.1 uncultured Planctomycetia bacterium | reverse complement strand
CATCTCGAGCAGATACGAAAGTAGGGCTTAGTGATCCGGCGGTAGCATGTGGAAGCGCCGTCGCTCAACGAATAAAAGGTACTCCGGGGATAACAGGCTTATCGGATCCAAGAGTTCATATCGACGATCCGGTTTGGCACCTCGATGTCGGCTCATCGCATCCTGGGGCTGGATAAGGTCCCAAGGGTTGGGCTGTTCGCCCATTAAAGCGGTACGCGAGCTGGGTTCAGAACGTCGTGAGACAGTTCGGTCTCTATCTGTCGTGGGCGTAAGGATATTTGAAAGGAGCAATCCCTAGTACGAGAGGACCGGGATTGACGAACCGACGGTGTTCCAGTTGTCACGCCAGTGGCATAGCTGGGTAGCTGCGTTCGGAAGAGATAAGCGCTGAAGGCATCTAAGCGCCAAGCTCCCCTTAAGAATAGATATCCCGCTCCTTTTGGAGCACAGGCACCTTGAAGACTACAAGGTTGATAGGTCTTAAGTGTAAGTCCAGTAATGGATTGAGCTTAAAGATACTAATCTGCCGATCGGCTTGACCATTTTTATTATGGTTCTTGGCTGCTCTTTATTGAAGATTTTATTAGGTTATGTAGCTGTTGATTTTTGTAGAAATTCCGAGCGACCATACTGAAGGGGAAACACCTGTTCCCATCCCGAACACAGTAGTTAAGCCCTTCAAGGCCGATGGTACTGCGGTGGCAACGCCGTGGGAGAGTAGGTAGTTGCTCGGTTTTTTAATTCGTCCCTTGCTTAAGCTTCGGGACGAATTAATCCCGATAGCTGCAAGTAGATTTTGTAGAAATCTACGCAGCGTTTTGCTATCGGGATAAAGGACATGGCGTTATGTCGCTACGAACTAAGAAATCTTTACTTACAGTTGCTCTCCTCAGTATTTTTTTTCTCCCAGCCGAGGTTTTCGGTGACCAAGCCAGAGAACACTTCCGTAAAGGCCACCGCTTTTATCTGGACTCCAAACCCGCACAATCTGAGGCGGAGTTTCAAGCAGCCCTCCAACTAAATCCTGAACTTTCCGATGCCCATTACTATCTGGGCTCTATCTATTTTAAGCAGTCGCGGTATCGGGAGGCGATAGCCCAGTGTCGTAAGGGATTGCTTGTTAGTCCCGAGGATGTAAAAACCCTGATTATTCTGGGGCTTTGTTTGAGGCAGTTGGGGCTGTTTGACCAGGCAATAGATGCCTTTAGGCAGGCGGCCGAGATTGACAGCGGTTCGGCTGCCGCCCGTTCGGCTCTGGGCCTGGTTTATTGTCTGCAGGGTAATCTTCTCCAGGCCGAAGAGGAATACAGCGCCTTAAAAGAAATTGACGGCGGCTTAGCCGAAGACCTGTTAGAGCAGATTAAAAAGGCGCGGCAGGCAAGAGAAGAATAATGTTGACCTTTTCTATATCATCAGGTATACTATTGTAGTAGGAGGTGAACCATGAGAAAAGCCTTGATAGTTTTGGCAATAATAGCTTTGAGCGCCTTTTGTTTGAATTTGGCTGTTTTTGCCGAAGAATTTGGCGACCAATTTCTTAAAGGCGTGTTAAAGGGTGCAGCTACCGGAGCAGCCGCTTCCGCAGGCTCAGGCGGAAAGGCAGGCAAAGGTGCGGCCATCGGCGCAGGAGTGGGCGTGTTCAGCGACATGTTGTTCAACGCAATGGAAAAGAGCAAGGACCAGGCGCCTGTCCAGGCCGCAGGTTTGGGTTCCGAGGGTGCCTATCAAAGAGGGTTTCAACAGGGATTTACCAACGGCTACCAGCAGGGATACCAGCAGGGATATAACGAGGCCGTGACTCAAACGGAATAATTTTTAAAAAAAACATAGGTTTTTAAGCATAGAAAAGCCCGGTATTTAACCGGGCTTTTTTTGCTTGCATTATAGAGTAGATATGATATAATAATGACCTCAATTAGCATACAGAGGGAAAAATATGCCTGAATTAAGAAAAGACCCGGTCATTGGCCGCTGGGTGATTATTGCTACCGAAAGGGCTAAACGGCCGAAAGACTTTAAGGTTGAGAAGGAAGAAGCGAAGAAGGGGCCATGCCCTTTTTGCAAGGGGAACGAAGACCAGACTCCTGGGGAGATTTTTGCGCTGCGCAGGTCACGGACTAAACCTAATCAACCTGGCTGGGATGTGCGTGTGGTTCCAAGTATTTCTCCGCTTCTGGCCGCTGAAGGGGATTTAGGCAGGCGCGGCAAGGGGATGTATGATTTAATGAATGACGTCGGCGCGCACGAAGTAGTAATCGAGACCCCCGAGCACATTGCCAATATTGCGGACTTAGAGGAAGGACAGATTGCCAAGGTTATTGACTGCTACGTAGAAAGATTTTTACAGTTGGAGAAGGACAAGCGGTTTAAATATGTATTGATGTTTAAAAACCATGGACGAGCAGCGGGGGGCGGTTCTCTCCAACATGCGCGTTCGCAATTAATCGCCACGCCGGTTAACCCCAAGCGGGTTAAAGAGGAACTGGCCGGGGCAAGAAAGTATTTTGAGTATAAGGAAAGGTGCGTATTTTGCGATATCGTCAAACAGGAACTCAAGCAGAAAGAAAGAGTAATTATTGATATTGACGGCCTGATAGCCATCTCTCCTTTTGCCTCGCGTTTTCCCTTTGAGACCTGGATTTTACCCAAAAAACATTCCTGTAATTTTTACGATATTAAGCCGGCGCAACGCCGGGACTTAGCGGGGATTATCAAGAGGGTGATGCTTAAGTTAAAAGTGGCCTTAAACGACCCACCCTACAATTATGTTCTGCATACCGCGCCGTTTCGACGCCCCAAGGGAGGCTATTGGAAGACAATAGACGCGGACTACCACTGGCATATAGAGATTATGCCCCGCCTGACCCACGTGGCCGGATTTGAGTGGGGTACGGGATTTTACCTTAATCCCACCTCGCCCGAAGATGCCGCCAAGATATTACGTGAAACAAAAATATAGGAAATCAGAATGGACCAGTTAAGAAGAGACCCGGTTGTAGGCAGATGGGTGATTACATTTATGGACAAACCCTATGCCCCCGGCGATTTCGATATCAAGCACTTTCCCGATAAAAAAGGCCCTTGTCCTTTTTGTTACGGCCACGAAGGGATGACGCCGCCGGAAATCCAGGCCCACCGGCAAGGCTTAAGCAGGGCCAATCGCCCTGGCTGGTCAACCCGCGTTGTGCCCAATAAATTCCCCGCCTTAAGGATAGAAGGAGACTTGGGCCGCCAGGGCGTGGGGATGTTTGATATGTCCAACGGCGTGGGGGCCCATGAAGTAATTATTGAAACCCCCGACCATAAAAAGACCTTAGCGGACTTATTAGACCACGAGGTAGAAAAGGTAATCTGGGCCTACCGGGATAGGAGCATAGACTTACACGGCGATAAGCGCTTTCGCTATATTATGATATTCAAAAATCACGGCTATACCGCCGGGGCCTCCCTTACACATAGCCATTCGCAGCTGATTGCCCTGCCGATGATTCCCAAAAACGTAAACGAGGAACTGGCCGGTTCAAATAAATACTACGAATATAAAGAAAGATGTATTTTTTGCGACATGATTACCCAGGAAAAGGAAGAAAACGAACGGATAGTTTGCCAGAACTCAAGATTCCTGGCCTTCTCTCCTTTTGCCTCGCGTTTTCCCTTTGAGGTCTGGATCTTGCCCAAAGAGCACCATTCCGATTTTAGCCTTATTCAGACCGAAGACGTAATTGAACTAGCCAGGATTTTAAAAGATGTCCTGTTAAGGATAAAGTCTGTTTTAGGCAACCCGCCTTATAACTTTATTATCCATACCTCGCCGGTTGAAGAAAGGGAAAGGGCGGATTACCACTGGCATATTGAGATTATGCCCAAGCTTATGCACGTCGCCGGCTTTGAATGGGGTTCAGGATTCTACATCAATCCCACTCCGCCTGAAGTTGCGGCAAAGTATTTAAGAGAAGCTAAAATATAAAAAGGAGAAGAACATATGGCAGTGAAGGTTGGCATTAATGGTTTTGGCAGGATTGGGAGATTGGTATTTCGGGCATGGCTTGCTTCTAAGAAAAAGGATATAGAGATAGTAGCGGTAAATGATATTACCGATGCCTCTATTTTAGCGCATCTTTTGAAATACGATTCTAGTTTTGGCATTTTGCCGAATAGTGTCAAGGCTGAAGGAAATTCTATTGTGGTTGATGGTAAAGAGATAAAGGTTTTTTCAGAAAGAGACCCGGGTAAACTTCCCTGGAAGGATTTGGGTGCGGACATTGTGGTGGAGTCAACAGGGCTGTTCCGCGATCCCGAGAAGGCAGGTTTACACTTAAAGGGTGGGGCAAAAAAAGTAATAATCTCTGCCCCGGCTAAAGGAGATCTTAAAACGGTAGTTTTAGGGGTTAATGAAGAGACATACGATGCTAAAAATGACAGCATAGTTTCCAATGCCTCCTGCACCACCAACTGTATTGCCCCGGTGGTTAAGGTAATCAGGGATAATTTCGGCGTGAAAAAGGGTTTGATGAGCACGATTCATTCTTATACCAATGACCAGAAGATTTTGGACCTGCCGCATAAAGACCTGCGCCGGGCGCGGGCGGCCGCATTGAATATGATTCCCACGACAACCGGCGCGGCCAAGGCGACGGGCTTAGTAATCCCTGAACTAAAGGGAAAGCTGGATGGCCTGGCTATCCGTGTGCCTACGCCGGTAGTTTCCATTGTTGATGTGGTGCTGCAGGTTGAAAAGGAAACAGATAAAGAAGAGGTGAATAATAGCTTTAAAGCGGCGGCTTCAGGAAAACTCAAAGGTATTCTCTCGGTCTGTGAGGAACCGCTGGTTTCTACGGATTTCAAGGGAAATAGCGCCTCTTCCATTGTAGACTTAGATAAAACATTTGTCTTTGGCGATATGGTTAAGGTGCTTTCCTGGTATGACAACGAATGGGGCTATTCCTGCCGCATTGTAGATTTAATCGAATATGTAGCCGGGAAAGGGTTATAACTAAAGTGAGCAAAAAGACGATTAAGGACATCGATGTCCGGGGCAAAAAGGTCTTGATGCGCGTGGACTTTAATGTGCCGCTGGATGAAAATTTGAAGATTACCGACGATACAAGGATTAAGGCGGCGCTTCCGAGCATAAAGTATGCCCGGGAGCAAAATGCCAGACTGATATTGCTCAGCCACCTGGGCCGGCCAAAAGGCAAGGTTGTAGAAGGGCTTCGCCTTAAACCCGTAGCTTTACGCTTAAGTGAACTTCTGGGTAAAGAGGTCAAATGCCTGAATGACTGCATTGGCCCCGAGGTTAAGGCAGCATGCGATGCCTTGGGGCAAGCAGAGCTTCTCCTGTTGGAGAATACCCGTTTTCATAAAGAAGAAAAGGATAACGACCCCGCCTTTGCTAAAGAATTGGCCTCTTTGGGCGAGGTCTATGTCAGCGATGCCTTCGGCAGCGTGCATCGGGCACACGCCTCTACAGAGGGCGTAGCGCATCTGCTTCCTGCGGTAGCGGGATTTCTACTGCAGAAAGAAATCAAATATTTAGGCAAGGTTATCAGCAATCCAGAAAAACCCTTTGCCGTAATTTTAGGCGGGGCAAAGGTCTCTGATAAAATCGGCATTATCAATAACCTGCTTGATAAAGTAGATTTAATCATTATTGGCGGGGGGATGGCCTATACATTTTTAAAGGCCCAGGGCAAAGATATCGGCTGCTCAAAATTGGAGGCCGACAAATTGGATTTAGCCGGGAATATCTTGTCCCGCGCAGCCGCAGCAGGCGTAAAGATACTTTTGCCTTTGGATAACGTTATAGCCGATGCCTTTTCAGGCTCTGCACGGCACAAACTTGCGGGCGAAGAGATTCCCGAAGACTGGATGGGCCTGGATGTAGGGCCAAAAAGTACACAAGAGTTCATTTCAGCTTTACAGCCGGCAAAGACAGTTGTCTGGAACGGCCCCCTGGGTGTTTGTGAGTGGGATGCCTTTAGCAGGGCCAGCCGCAGGCTTGCCGAATTTCTGGCCAGTTCGCCCGCAACCACTATTATCGGCGGAGGCGACACTGCCGCAGCTGTGGCCAAATTCGGTTTAAGCGATAAGATGAGCCATGTCTCCACAGGCGGCGGGGCTTGCCTGGAGTTCCTGGAAGGCAAGACCTTGCCGGGAATAGCGGCATTGCAGGAGAAGGAGTAGAGATGCGCAAGCCAATTATTGCCGGTAACTGGAAGATGAATAAGACGGTTGCCGAGGCCCGGACCTTGGCCGAGGGCCTTAAAAACGGGCTTAAAGATATTGAGAATGTGGATATTGTGGTTTGCCCGCCTTTTACTAGTCTTAGAGAAGTGGCTAAAGCGCTTGAGAATTCAAGCATCGCTTTAGGTGCGCAAAATGTTTACTGGGAAGATTCCGGCGCCTATACGGGGGAAATTTCGCCTCCGATGCTAAAAAGCCTAGGCTCTCAGTATGTAATTATCGGCCATTCCGAAAGACGGGCCTACTTCGGTGAAACCAACGAAACTGTCAATAAAAAGATTAAGGCAGCACTAACTCATAATCTGACCCCTATTGTTTGTGTGGGTGAGGTGTTAGAGCAAAGAGAAAATGGCAAGACCTTTGACGTGGTTAAGGACCATGTCTCGGGAGCCCTAGAAGGCATACCTGAGGCCGATGCCAAGAAAATAATTCTTGCTTATGAACCGGTTTGGGCTATTGGCACAGGGAAAACTGCTACACCTGAACAAGCCCAAGAGGTACATGCCTTTATTCGAGGATTAATTAATGAACTGTATAGTAAAGAGGCGGCTTCTGTTGTACGCATACAGTATGGCGGAAGCGTAAAACCGGATAACGCCGCGGCATTGATGGCCAAAGATGATATTGACGGGGCCTTGGTCGGCGGGGCCAGCCTGAAAGTAGATTCTTTTGTGAAAATTATACAGGAGACAGGGAAATGAAGAAACTATCAACTATTTTATTAATATTTTTCTTTTGTGTGGGTTTTGCTGAAGCGGCGCCTGTGGGTAGCCCGGTGAGCCTCTTAGAAAAAGGCCAGTGGGACTTTGCCATAGAAGGCGGGTATATTTCCCGAAGGCCCATGGAGACCTCCGCCAATGCCAATTATGAAGCGAGTATAATACATGGATACCATTCCCGCAGTTATGGCCTCAGCGACCGGTTGATGATTACCGGAAGAGCCGGCGGCACGCAGGGATATATCTATGATGAAAGTGCAGCGGGCACAGAGGACAAGACGAGTTTAGGCGGAGGCCTGGGGCTGGGCCTGCAATTAAAGGGAATAATTTTCCGGAACAAAGATACAGGCCTTGAATGGGACGCCGGCGGCCAGTATCTATATATGAGGTCGCATCACAAAAGCAGCGGAAAGGCCAACGCCGACTGGTATGAATGGCAGTTCTCTACCTGCCTGGCCAGGGCCATCGGCAGATTCAAGCCTTACGCCGGAGTAAAATTCTCTAGCGTAGATTTAGAGTATGATGACGGCAAGGGCAATACCACTTCTTATGATGAGGATGAAAGCGTTGGGCCTTTTATCGGCACAGACATTTACTTCGGGCAAGAGAAAGACGTCGTAGTCTATTTAGAAGGCGCATTCCTCATCGGTGATGAGTTCTACGGCGGCCTCAAATATAAATTTTAAAGCAAAAAGGAGTGTTTGCATATGTACGCTTTAGTGATTGTAATCCACATAATTGCCTGTTTCATCTTAATTGCAGCCATTCTTCTTCAGTCAGGCAAAGGGGGAGGCCTGGCCGGATTACTCGGCGGAGGCGAGAGCCAAACTATCTTTGGCTCGCGGGCCTCCACATTTTTGACCCGGCTTACAACAATTGCGGCGATAGCCTTTTTGCTAAGCTGCGTCAGCCTGACTGTAATTTCCAGCCAGAGAGGCAAGTCTCTATTGGAAGGAAAAAGAACGGTTAGCGAAGAACCAGCTGAGGCAGAACCGCAGGTGCCGCAAGAATAAAAAAGTCAGGGGAAATCCTTGTCAAAGAATAGCAAACCGAAAGTCAGGATATATTGGCCGCTAGGATTAATAGCGGCCTTTTTCTTTTTGTGCCCGATAAATTTAGAGGCAGGCGAACCTGTCTTTGGAGACGCATACGTGGCAGCGGGCATCGGCGATGCGCGGACGCTTGTCCCGATATTGGCTGATGACAGCGCCTCCGGGACAATAGTAGGAATGGTTTTTAATGGTTTAGTGAAGTATAGCAAGGATATAGAGTTGGTAGGAGACCTTGCCGAAAGCTGGGAGGTGCAGGACGAAGGGCTGACCATAGTATTTCGCCTGCGAAAGGGTGTCCGCTGGCACGACGGGCAGCCCTTTACAGCCGAAGATGTAAAGTTTACTTATCAGAAACTGATTGACCCAAAAGTGCCTACCCCTTACAGCGGGGACTTTAAAAAGGTCAAAGACCTGGAGATTTTAGACAACTACACTGTTAAGATAACATATAAGGAGCCATTTTCTCCGGGCCTGGCCAGCTGGGGAATGCCAATTATGCCTAAGCATATTTTGCAAGGGGAGGATTTATTTACATCTTCCTTTTCTCGCAATCCCGTAGGCACCGGCCCTTATAAGTTTACCAGATGGCTTTCCGGCAATAGAGTAGATTTGGCCTCCAACCGTGATTATTTCGAGCACAGGCCTTACATTGATAGATACATCTACAGGATTATTCCCGACCCGGCCAGTATGTTTTTGGAGCTCCTGACCCAGGGCGTAGATTCTATTGGGCTTACGCCTTTGCAATATAGGCGGCATACGGAAGCTAATACTTTCAAGCGGAATTTTCAGAAATTCCGCTATCCGGCATTTGGCTATACCTATATGGGCTATAATCTTAAGGATAAAAGATTCAAGGATAAGCGGATCAGGCAGGCCATCGCCTGCGCCGTGGATAAACAGGAGATAATTGACGGAGTTTTGCTGGGTTTAGGCAGGATATGCACCGGCCCTTTTGTTCCTGAATCATGGGCCTATAACAAACAAGTCAAGCCTTTTCCTTATGCTCCGCAAAGAGCAACAGAGCTGCTTAAACAAGCCGGCTGGATAGATTCCGATGGCGATGGTTGGCTGGATAAGAACGGGCAGCTCTTTGAATTTACCATAATTACCAATCAGGGCAATGAGCAGCGCAAACAAACAGCCGAAATCATCCAGCACCGGCTAAAATCAATAGGCATCAAGGTAAATATCCGCATCCTGGAATGGGCGGTATTTTTGGATAAATTCGTCAAGGAAAGGCAGTTTGAGGCGATAATTTTAGGCTGGGGCCTTTCCCGAGACCCGGATTGTTATGATATCTGGCATTCTTCCAAGACAAAACCGGGAGAATTTAATTTTATCGCTTATTCAAATCCCGAAGTGGATAGGTTGCTTGAGCAGGGCCGGCGGATATTCAACAGGGAAAAAAGAAGGCAAATATACCACCAGGCCCATGAGATTCTTTATCAGGAACAGCCCTATCTCTTTCTCTATGTGGCCGATGCCTTACCGGCTGTACACAAGCGTTTTCGCGGTATAAAACCAGCACCTTTGGGGATTGGCTATAATTTCATTGATTGGTATGCCCCCCGGACGGAACAGAGGTATGTTAGATAAAATGTCAAATATCAAAATTTAAAAACAATGCTTAGTTATATTATAAAAAGAATTATAGGGATAATTCCGCTGCTCATCGGGATTACTATAATTTCTTTTTTGGTAATCCATCTTGCCCCGGGAAAGCCTACAGAGCTAATGCTCCAGATGAATCCTAAAGCGGCACTGGAGGCGCAGGAGAAGCTGGATAAGATCTTTGGGCTGGATAGGCCCCTGCATATTCAATATTTAACCTGGCTGAAGGACTTCTTCAGGTTTGATTTCGGGGTTTCTTTTATAGACGGCCGGCCGGTAAGAGATAAGATATTTGAAAGGATGCCGATTACAATATTAATAAATGTATTAGCGCTTCTGGTAATATTCATCTTTTCCATTCCTATCGGCATAAAATCGGCCATCAGGCGCGGGTCCTTTTTTGACCGCTCTATTACCATATTTGTATTCTTGGGGTTTGCCGCTCCCGGGTTTTGGCTGGCCCTTATTTTAATGGATTTGTTTAGCGTGAGGTTAGGCTGGTTTCCCGTATCAGGCATTACCTCGCTTGATTTTGAAAACTTCTCCCACTTAGGTAAAATTGCCGATGTTGCGCATCATTTAATCCTGCCAATCTTTGTAGCCAGCATCGGCGGGTTGGCCGGGGTCTCGCGCTACATGCGCCAGAGCATGCTCAATATAATCCATCAGGATTATATCCGCACGGCCCGCGCAAAAGGGCTTAGCGAGCGGCTGGTAATATACAGGCATGCCCTGCGCAATGCGCTTTTGCCAATCATCACGATTTTAGGGCTTTCAGTGCCGGGCCTAATCAGCGGCAGCGTGATATTTGAGTCTGTTTTTAGTATTCCGGGCATGGGCAAGCTGATGGTGGATGCGGTATTCGCCCGCGATTACTATACCATAATGGGCGGGCTGGTATTAAGCGCGCTGTTGACCTTAATCGGTAATCTCCTGGCCGATATTACCTATGCATATATAGACCCAAGGATAAGATATGGGAAAAAATAAACTGGCTGTTTTTGGCGTTGGGGTAATCATCATACTTTCTTTGGCGGCGGCCTTTGCCCCCTTTATTTCCACCCATGACCCGGCCGCGATTAATATAAAAGACGCCTTGCTTGGTCCTTCCCGGCAGCATTTTTTAGGAACGGACCAATTAGGCCGGGATATATTTTCCAGGATGATTTACGGAAGCCGCGTGGCCTTATCAATAGGTCTAGTGGCGGTGGGGATTGCCGCCATAATCGGGATTGTTTTAGGTTCGATTGCCGGCTTCTACGGCGGCTGGATTGATTCTCTCATTATGAGATTTGTGGATATCATGCTCTGTTTCCCCAGGTTTTTCCTGATTCTTTCCGTGGTGGCCATAGTCGGCCCGAATATATTCAACGTGATGGTTATCATCGGCCTTACCGGCTGGATGGGCGTAGCCAGGTTAATCCGGGCTGAGATTTTAAGCCTGAAGAGCAGGGATTTTATCTCTGCCTCGCGCGCATTAGGTGCCAACAATTTCCATATAATCTTCAGGCACCTCATTCCTAACGGTATTGGGCCGGTATTAGTGAGCTTTGTTTTTGGCGTGGCCGGCGCAATATTGACCGAAGCGGGTTTGAGTTATCTGGGGCTGGGGGTCCAGCCGCCAAAGGCCAGCTGGGGAAATATCTTGTTTGAAGGAAGGGCGGTCCTGGGAGTAGGCTGGTGGATGATTTTGTTCCCCGGGCTGGCAATATTGATTACTGTGCTTAGTTTTAATCTGTTCGGAGAGGGCCTAAGGGATATTATAAATCCAAGGACAAGAGAGTAAATGGTACTGGAACTCAAGGATTTAAGAGCAGGATACATTGTTGATGGCGATTATAAGGAGGCCGTCGGAGGGATTTCTTTATCCGTGGGCGAGAACGAGGTAGTGGGCTTGGTTGGCGAGTCCGGCTGCGGCAAGACCGCAACCGCGCTCTCTATCATGCGGCTTCTTCCCCAAAACGGAAAAATTAAAACCGGCCGGGTAATCTTTGAGAACAGGAACATCTTAAACCTGAATGAGCCCCAGATGCGCAATATCCGGGGCAGAAGAATAGCGATGGTATTCCAGGAACCCTTTACCGCTCTTAACCCGGTTATCAGGATTGGCCCGCAGATTGCGGAGGCGGCCATGACAGGTAAAAATATTTCTAAACAAAAGGCGCGTTCTCTGGCGCTGGATTTGTTGAAGAAGGTTCGCCTGGACAATCCGCAGAGGATATATTACGATTATCCGCATCAACTTTCAGGCGGACAGAGGCAGCGTGCCTTGATAGCGATTGCCTTAGTGCACGGCCCCAGGCTTTTGATAGCGGATGAACCCACCACTGCCCTGGATGTTACCACTCAAATGGAAATCTTAAAACTACTTCTGGAATTAAAAGAAAACATGAACATGTCGGTGCTTTTTATTACGCATGACTTTGGAATAATCAATGAGGTTGCCGATAGAGTTTGCGTGATGAAGGATGGCCGGATTGTAGAAGAGGGCAGGAAGGACGAGATTCTAACCTTGCCAAAACACCACTACACAAAAAGGCTTTTAGGCGCTGTTCCTAAGATGGGGAGTGCCTTACAGCAAGAGCAGGGCATCTTGCGAGAAGATATCTTGATTGAAACCAGGTCACTGGCAAAATCATTTGCTATAGAACGGGGTCTCTTACGCAAGAGGACGGGTAAAATTGATGCGCTAAGAGAGGTCAATATCAAGATCCGGAGAGGCCAGGCCTTCGGGCTTGTTGGTGAGTCCGGATGCGGCAAGACAACATTAGGCAGGCTTTTAATCGGACTTATTGAACCGGACCAAGGCGAGATTTTAATTGCCGGAAAATCCCTTAAGGCCTATTTAAAAGATATCCCGCAGCAGATTCGCCGGATGATGCAGATTGTATTTCAAGACCCCTATAGTTCACTTGACCCCAGGATGACTATGGGCGATATCGTGTTGGAAGGCCCTTCAATTTTGGCTAAAACAAGGCCCCGGAAAGAGGCGATTCTAAATGAAGTCCTGGAGAAAGTGCGTTTAAATATAGAGGACCGTAGTAAATATCCGCATCAGTTTTCAGGCGGACAAAGGCAGCGTATTGCAATTGCCCGGGCCCTGGCTACCAGGCCTGAATTTCTTATTTTAGATGAGCCTGTTTCCAGCCTTGATGTCTTGATTCAAAAGGATATCCTGGATTTATTAAAGTCGCTGCAAAAAGAGCTGAAGCTTACTTATCTTTTTATTTCACATGACCTGCGGGTGGTGGAAGTGATGTCCGATGAAATCGCAGTTATGTATCAGGGCTCTATCGTTGAAACTGCCTCAAGCAGGGACATCTATACCAAGCCCATGCATCCCTACACCAGGCACCTGCTTGAGAGTGTCCCGGTTCTATAAATAAGCATGTCATTCTTATGGTAAATTTACTTTTTGGTGTGCATAATCATCAACCGGTAGGCAATTTTGAATACGTCTTCAAAAAGGCCGCCGAGGATTGCTACCGTCCCTTTATCAATCTGCTCTATAATTATCCGCAGATTAAATCTACCCTCCACTTTAGCGGCTCGCTGATAGATTGGCTGCTTGAGAATGACCCTGCGCTTTTGCAAAAGGTTAAGCAGATGGTCAAGCGCTCTCAAGTGGAGATTTTGACCGGGGCATATTATGAGCCCGTTTTGCCTGTTATCCCGCAAAGAGACAGGCTGGGGCAAATTAATATGCTCAGCGGTTTCATCAAGGATTATTTCCAATCACAACCTCGGGGCTTGTGGGTAGGAGAGAGGGTCTGGGAGCCGAACCTGATTAAGGATTTAGCCCGGGCCGGAGTCAAATATATTCTTCTTGATGACTTCCACTTTCTTAAGGCCGGAATAAAGAAAGAAAATTTGCGCGGCTATTATATAACCGAAGAGAATAACCAGCGCCTGGCCGTATTCCCTATTGACAAGAAGTTAAGGTACCTGATTCCTTTTTCCAGGCCTTCGCAGGCCCTGGCTTACCTAAAGGGTTTAGCCGGCGAGGGCAGGGAGAGGGCGGCGATAATTGTGGACGACGGTGAGAAATTCGGCCTCTGGCCGGGCACCCATAAATGGGTCTATCAAAAAAAGTGGCTTGAGAATTTCTTCCAACTGCTCATTGAAAATAGGCATTGGTTAAGGACGCAGACAATCAGCGAATATATGGGCGGACACAAGGCCTTGGGGCCTTGCCGGCTTCCCGCGGCCGGGTATCAGGAGATGATGCAGTGGAGCGGCGGCAATTTCAGGAATTTCTTCTCTAAATACCCCGAGGCGAATAACCTGCATAAGCGGATGCTTTATGCAAGCGAGAAATTAGATCAAGCCAAAGGCGAAAACAAAGAAGCCTTAAAATGCCTCTACAGGGGCCAGTGCAATTGCCCTTACTGGCACGGTGTATTTGGGGGGATATACCTGCGGCATCTCAGGCAGGGCACTTATAAGAACCTGATTAAGAGCGGGTCTCTTATGGAGAAAGGGAAAGGCCCCCGCTGGATAGAAAGCGAGAGCCTTGACTTTGACGCGGACAACGCGGATGAGCTCATTATCAGAAACCCTCTTCTAAATGTCTTTATTGCCCCGGAGCAGGGCGGAGGGATATTTGAGATTGACTATAAACCGAAGAGCTTAAACCTGATGGATGTAATGACCAGGGTTCCCGAGGCCTATCATCAGAAGATTAAGGCCAAGCCCCGGAGGTTGTTTGAGTTTAGAAGAAAAGAGATTACCAGCATCCACGATTTATTGCGCAGCAAAGAGAAAGGCCTGGAGAATTATCTGGTTTACGATTCCTACAGGCGGATTTCGCTTCTGGACCATTTCTTGCCTAAGGAATTAACATTAAAAGATTTTAAGGCCCTGCGTTATAAAGAACTCGGCGATTTTATCAATGCCCGGTATAGCGCCAGGCAAAAGCAAACCAAAGAAGGGATTACTCTAATTTTGGAGAGAGAGGGCAGGGTGCATTATCAGGATAAGGCAGTGCCTGTCAAGATAAGCAAAAAACTCTCTTTCACCGACCGGGAGGCCAAGGTTTGCATTGATTATAAACTGGAGAATCTAAGCCGGGAGCCTTTAGAGGCTGTATTTGCGGTGGAATTCAATCTTTCGCTGGATTATTCTTCAACCGCCGCTCTTCATTTTGAGCAAAAACCGGAGCTCTGGACCTTTGCTTTAGAGACCGTTTCTGCTTCCGCAGAAGGGTTTGAGCGCAACCGGCAACATACAGTAATCCTGCCCCATTGGCCGATAAAGTTGGAACAGGCCTGGGAGACTAAAATAACTGTTGCAGTATCGGGATAATTGGCTTAAAATAGTGTAAAAATACGGAGGTGAAAGATGCTTGATAGATTGGGATATTTTTTCAACAGTCTTACCGTGCAGTTTTTGCTTATTGTTTTAGCCATCTATCTTTTGGGTACTTTAATTATCCACTTAATCAACAGGCAGATAAAGGATGTGCGCAGGC
>CAZPGX010000016.1:0-3300 GCA_964586605.1 uncultured Planctomycetia bacterium | reverse complement strand
CCACACTCTATACGACCATGTTGGCCATCCTGATATTCTCTGTCCTCTTTTGGTTGGAGAGCGTAAAGTCGGTAGCTGTGGTAGCCAGTATTGTCGGCGCCGGCCTGGTAGTGGCCCTGCAAGAGGTTGTGCTCTGTTTTGCCGGCTGGCTTTTGATTAATTTTAAACGCCCCTTTACCGTGGGCGACCGCGTTGAAATCGGCAAGGTCAAGGGCGATGTGATTGATGTGCGGATGTTTCAGACAGCGCTTCTTGAGGTGGGTAACTGGGTTGATGCCGAACAGAGCACCGGACGCGTTGTGCATATCCCCAACAGCAGCGTATTTAAAGACAAGGTCTTTAATTACACCAAAGGTTTTCAGTGCATCTGGAACGAGATTAAGATAATGGTTACCTTTGAGAGTAACTGGCAGAAGGCCAGGGAGATTATCCTGCGCCAGGCAGGCCCGGAGGTAGAGAAACTTCAGGCAAAGGTCCAGGCATCGATTAAGAAAATGGCCCAGGAATACATGATTTATTATGAAAAGTTTACGCCGATTGTCTATGTGAAGATTGCCGCTCACGGTATTGAACTTACCCTGCGTTATTTAACCGAGGCCAGGCAGAGGCGCAGCACGCAGGATAGGATTTCTAAGGCTATCCTGGAGGATTTTGCCCGGGAACGCGATATCGACTTTGCCTACCCAACTTACAGGATTGTGAAATGAACAGAGTGCTCACATTCATAATGGCCGGAGGAAAAGGCGAGAGGCTTTTCCCCTTAACCAAGGAGAGGACAAAGCCCGCGGTTCCCTTCGGAGGAACTTACCGTATTATTGATTTCGCCTTGAGCAATTGCATCAATTCGGGCCTGCGTAAGGTTTGCGTGCTGACGCAGTATAAGTCCAGCTCGCTTAATCACCATCTGATTATGGGCTGGAATATCTTACCCAGCGAATTGGGTGAATATATTGACGCCTTTCCCGCCCAACAAAGAGTCAGTGACTCCTGGTATGCCGGCACTGCCGATTCCATCTATCAAAACCTCTATATAGTCAATGAGGAGAATCCTGACGATGTCTTGATCTTAGCCGGCGACCATGTTTACAGTATGGATTATAACGAAATAATCGAATTTCACCGCAGGCAAAAGGCAGACTTGACGGTAGCGGTTGTAGAAATACCAAAAGAAAAGACAAAAAACTTAGGGGTTCTTGAGGTGGATAGAGGAATGCGCATTATGGGTTTTCAAGAGAAGCCCGCTCAGCCCGAGACTATTCCCGAAAGGCCGGAGTTAGTCTATGCCTCAATGGGTATCTATGTTTTTAGCCGCAGGACCCTTATCGAAAGGGTGGAAGAAGATGCCAAAACGAGCAAAAGCGCGCATGATTTCGGCAAAGATATAATTCCCCGGCTGATTAATGATTCCAAAAAGGTATTTGCCTACAACTTCAAAGACCCCGGGACAAATAAACCGCGTTATTGGCGTGATGTAGGGGATATTGATGCCTATTACGAGGCCAATATGGACCTGGTCAGGGTGACGCCAGAGTTTAATCTTTACGATCGGGCCTGGCCGATTCGCACCTATCAGGGGCAATTTCCCCCGGCCAAGACAGTCTGGGGCGGGGAACAGGATAAGGCCCGCGTGGGCCGGGCGATAAATTCCTTGATTGCCAATGGTTGTATTATCAGCGGCGGTTTGGTAAAGTATTCGCTTCTTTCTCCGGCTGTGCGCATTAATAGTTTTTCAGAAGTTTATGATTCTATTATTATGCAGGGTACGGAGGTAGGAAGGCATGCCAAGATTCGCCGGGCGATTATTGATAAGGATGTGCAGATTTCACAAGGCGCCAAAATCGGCTACAGCTTAAAAGAAGATAAAAAGAGATTCACGGTTAGCGATTCGGGGATTGTGGTTGTGCCCAAAGGAACAAAGGTATAATGGGATTGACTATAACTGAAAAAATTCTGCTAGCCCATACGAACAAAAGAACTATTTTAGCGGGTGAATTTATTGATGCGCGCGTTGATTTAGCTTTAGCCAATGATATTACAGCACCTTTGGCAATAAAAAAATTTCGAGCTTCTCGCGTAAAAAAGGTATTTGACCGCGAAAAGATTGTCCTTGTCCTGGACCACTTTACCCCCAATAAAGATGCCCAAAGCGCCCGCCAATGCCAGTTGGTAGAGGACTTTGCCCGGGAATTTAAAATTAAGCATTTTTATCCCTTAGGAAAGGGTGGGATTGAGCATGTGCTTTTGCCAGAGTTGGGGTTAATTACACCGGGTAAGTTAATTGTTGGTGCAGATTCACATACCTGCACCTATGGTGCATTAGGGGCGTTTTCCACCGGCATGGGCTCAACAGATCTAGCTTCTGCCTGGATTACGGGTCGCGTATGGCTTAGAGTGCCTGAGAGTATAAAGTTCATTTATCGCGGCAAACTTAAGAAATGGGTTGGCGGTAAGGACTTAATTTTACATACCATCGGCGATATTGGTGTTTCCGGCGCACTGTATAAGGCAATGGAGTTTTCAGGTCCTGTAATTAAAAATTTACCCATTGATGATAGATTCACAATGTGCAATATGGCCATTGAGGCCGGCGGCAAGTCAGGGATTATTGAGCCTGATGAGATAACATTCGCTTACTTAAAGCAAGTTAGTAGGTTTAAAAGTTTAAAAGTTAAAAAGTTTAAAAGTTTCAAAAATGATAAGGATGCCAAGTATTCGGACATCAGAGAGTACGATGTGAGCAAATTAGAGCCGCAAGTGGCTTGTCCGCATCTTCCAAGCAATGTAAAGCCGGTAAATAAGTTAAAGAAGGTTAAGATTAACCAGTCGGTAATCGGTTCCTGCACAAACGGGCGGATTTCTGATTTAATTTCGGCCGCGCGTATATTAAAAGGCAAAAAGGCCAACTCGCGTGTAAGATTAATTGTCTTTCCCGGAACACAGCGAATTTATCAAAAAGCGATTAAGCAGGGTCTGGTAGATATATTTGTTAAGGCCGGGGCAGCTCTCTGCCCGCCGACCTGTGGGCCCTGTCTTGGCGGGCATATGGGGGTTTTGGGTGAGGGCGAAGTAGCCATTGCCACTACTAATCGTAATTTCCGCGGCCGAATGGGCGCCTTGACGAGCAAGGTCTATTTAAGCAACCCGGCGGTAGCCGCCGCCAGCGCCATCAAAGGCCGCATCACCCATCCTGAAGAAATATGAAAATAAAAGGGAAAGCACGCAAATTCGGCAACAATGTTAACACCGATGAGATAGTTCCGGCCAGGTTCCTGAATGTCAGTGATGCGAAGGAGTTGGGCA
>CAZPGX010000015.1:0-19828 GCA_964586605.1 uncultured Planctomycetia bacterium | reverse complement strand
GCCTTTAATTGTTCGGAGTTTCTAAACGAAGCAATCAAAAATCGTAAGCGCATACTTTTTGAAGGTGCCCAAGGAACACTTTTAGATGTAGATTTCGGTACCTATCCTTATGTAACCTCATCTTCAACCACAGCCGGCGGTGCCTGTATTGGCACGGGGATTTCGCCTGTAGATATTGATAGAATAATCGGTGTGGCCAAGGCCTATACAACCCGTGTTGGCAGCGGGCCTTTTCCGACTCAATTTTCCTCAAGGCTGCTGAATGAGATTCGCCGCAAGGGTAAGGAGTTTGGCGCTACTACCGGCCGGCCCAGAAGATGCGGCTGGTTTGATGCTGTCCTGGTGCGCAGGGCGGTGGCCCTTAACCATTTCACAGAGATAGCCCTGACCAAACTTGACGTCCTGGACGGCCTTGAAGAGATTAAGATTTGTACCGCCTATAAATACGGAAATAAGATTTATCGGAATTTCCCGGCAAGCATAAAGGTTCTGGAAAATTGTAAACCCATATATGAAAACCATCCCGGATGGCCGCAAGATTTATCGACCATTAAGCATTTTAAGGATTTGCCGTTCAATGCCCGCCGCTATATCAAAAGGCTGGAAGAATTATTACAGACAAAGATAACCATGGTCTCTGTCGGCTCGCAGAGAGAACAAATCATTAGGAAGGAGAGTTGAGTTGATCTGGTTAGCACCTGTTGGTTCGGTATTAGCTCTTTTATTTGCCGGGTATCTAATCCGGTATATCCTCAAGCAAGACGAAGGCACGGAGAAGATGCGCCAGATTGCCGCCTGGGTACGGGAAGGCTCTGTTGCTTATATCAAGAGGCAGTATACAGCCGTCGGGATTTTCTTTTTAGTGGTCTTTGTTCTTTTATTTGTCCTGGTACGTAAAGGTTATCTGGTAATCTTTGTGCCTTTTGCCTTTTTAAGCGGAGGATTCTTCTCCGCTTTTTCCGGTTTTATAGGGATGTGGATTGCCACCCGCGCCTCAGCGCGCACAACCGCAGGCGCGCGGCGCAGCCTCAACGACGGACTGCGCGTGGCCTTCTCCAGCGGCACGGTAATGGGGCTTGTGGTAGTAGGCCTGGGCCTCCTGGACTTAAGTGTCTGGTATTTTATTTTAAATTGGTATTATTCTATCCATCCTTTACCCTTACACCTGGATAAGATTGCCGCGATTACCTCTACGATGCTCACCTTTGAAATGGGCGCGAGCATGTACGCCCTTTTTGCCAGGGTAGGCGGCGGGATATTTACCAAGGCCGCTGATGTAGGCGCTGATTTAGTAGGCAAGGTGGAGGCCGGGATCCCCGAAGATGACCCGCGAAACCCGGCAGTGATTGCCGACAACGTGGGCGATAATGTCGGCGATATCGCCGGCATGGGCGCGGACCTTTATGAGTCCTACGTAGGTTCGATTGTGGCCACGATGGCCCTGGCGGCTTTTGCCGGACTGGGGCTTGCCGGGGTAACTGTGCCGATGGCAATGGCGGCAGTGGGCGTAGTTTCCTCTATTATAGGCACCTTTTTTGTGCGTTCTAAAGGTGAGGCCTCACAGGAGGTTTTACTAAGAGCGCTGCGCCGGGGGGTATTCATCAGCGCGGGAATGATTGCGCTGGCCTCTTTCTTTGTGATTAAATATACCTTAGGAATGGAATATATCGGTGTTTACGGAGCGGTAATTACGGGATTGGCCTGCGGCATCTTAATCGGTTTATCTACGGAGTTCTTTACTTCCGATAAATACGGGCCTACGCGCTCTGTTGCCTCATCGGCCTTGACCGGGCCGGCAACCGTAATTATCTCCGGCCTCGCCTGCGGCATGGGCTCTACGGTGATGCCGATTCTCGTTGTCGGGGCGGCTATCTTGGGTAGTTTCTATCTTGCCGGCGGCTCAGCCAATTTTAACACCGGGCTTTACGGAGTGGGTATTGCTGCGGTGGGCATGCTTTCTACTTTAGGGATAACCTTGGCCTCCGATGCTTACGGGCCGGTGGCAGATAATGCCGGCGGGAATGCCCAGATGTCCGGCGAACCCGAATATGTAAGAGAGCGTACGGATGCCTTGGATTCTTTAGGCAACACCACCGCTGCTACAGGCAAGGGCTTTGCCATTGGTTCGGCGGCCTTAACCGCCCTGGCCTTAATTGCCGCTTATCGCAATGAGCTGCTTGTGTTGGGAAAAGAGATGGAGCTTTCTCTTTTAAACCCGCGCATCCTTGTAGGCCTTTTTGCCGGCGGGATGCTTCCCTTTGCCTTTTCTTCTTTAACTATGCGTTCGGTGGGCCGGGCGGCGGGGAAGATAGTAGTTGAGGTGCGCCGCCAGTTTAAAGAGATTACCGGCCTGATGGAAGGCTGGGCTCGGGCTGATTATGCCAGATGCGTAGATATTGCTACGGCTACCGCGCAAAAGGAGATGGTTTTGCCTTCATTATTGGCAATCCTGGCCCCTCTGGTTATAGGCCTGGTTGTCGGCGTGGAGGCGGCGGTAGGAATGCTTGTCGGGGCGCTTGTTTCGGGCTTTGTCCTGGCGGTAATGATGGCCAATAGCGGCGGTGCCTGGGATAATGCTAAAAAATATATTGAGCGCGGAAAGTATGGAGGCAAGGGTTCCTTTGCTCATAAGGCGAGTGTTGTGGGCGATACGGTAGGCGACCCGTTTAAAGATACAGCCGGCCCGTCGTTAAATATCCTGATTAAGCTGATGTCCATGGTTTCGGTGGTCTTCGCTTCTTTTATAGTGGCCAATACGCTGATAAAATAGCGCAAACCAATTTCGCTTGACTTTAGATAGGGCTGGTGCTATATTGAAAAATGCAATAAATATAGGGAGGGATGGCAAAATGAGAACTTTTTTAAAGATGTCTGCTCTAGTCTTGGCTGTTGGTTGCTTGACGCTTCTTTTAAGCGGCTGCACGGTGGTGTTGCAAAAGGCCCGCAGCAGCGATATAGAGAAGCTGAAGATGACCGAAGATGAGCTGGCCGATCTTAAGAAGGCCCATGCCGCTTTAGAGAAAAGCCTAAAGAAGGAGATTAGCGCAGAAGAAGTAACTCTGGGAATAGGGAATAAAGGCTTGGTAATTACCTTTGTGGATAGCGTGCTTTTTGATTCCGGAAAGGCCAAGTTGCGCCGCGGGGCTTATTCGGCTTTGGATAAAGTTGCCAAAGTCTGCCGTAAGACCGTAGCGGATAAAGAAATAGGCGTAGAGGGGCATACCGACAACCAACCAATTAAACATTCCGGATGGAAGTCCAACTGGGAGCTTTCTACTACCCGGGCTACCAGCGTATTGCATTATCTGGTTAAAAAGGGCATTTCTCCCGAGCGCCTTTCCGCTACAGGCTTCGGCGAATATCGCCCCGTAGCTACAAATGAAACGGCTGAAGGCCAGGGGAAAAACAGGAGAGTGGAGATTGTAATCTTGCCCCGGAGAGCCGCTCAAGCAGGGACCTCCGAAGGTAAGTATATAAAATAAATCCGAAATTCTAAATCCGAAATACGAAACAAATTCTAAATTCTAATGTTCTAAACTTAAGTTTTGAATTTTGAAAATTATAATTTTGTTATTGTTTCGAATTTTGATATTCGTATTTCGAATTTTTGCATAAAGGGGGATACAGACATCCCCCTTACTTTTATGCACCCGAATGATAGATAAAAAGAGAATACCGGAACATATCGCGATAATCATGGACGGCAACGGCCGCTGGGCAAAACTTAAGGGTCTGCCGAAAATCGCCGGCCATCGCGCCGGGGCCGCTGGCGCAGAAGAGGCGATCAAGGGTTGCCTTGAACTGGGCGTAAAGGTTTTAAGCCTGTATGCCTTCTCTACCGAGAACTGGCAGCGGCCAAAAAAAGAAGTTAACGCCCTGATGACGCTTCTCGGGCAGTACTTAAAAAGATATTTGCCAAAATTACAGAAGAATAAAATCAGACTTTTTGTCTCGGGGGAGAAAAGCAGGCTGCCGCTTGCAATACACAGAGAAATACAAAAGGTAATTGAGCGGACAAAGAATAATCGAAAACTTACCTTAAACTTAGCCATTAATTACGGAGGGCGCGAAGAGATATTACAGGCAACCAGGGCGATTGCCTCGGAAGTCAAAACAGGGGCTTGTGAGATTAGCCAGATTGACCAGTCTGCCTTTTCCGCCCATCTTTACACAAAAGGATTAGTCGATCCCGACCTTTTAATCCGCACTTCAGGCGAACAGCGAGTAAGCAACTTTTTCCTCTGGCAGATCTGCTACAGCGAACTCTATTTTAGCCCTAAGCTCTGGCCGGATTTCAAAAAACAAGATTTATTAGAGGCCGTCCTGGATTATCAGAAAAGAGAAAGAAGATTCGGTAAGTGAGGACACGACTTACGGAACGAAGTGAACGTAAGTCGTTGTCCGAACTTACCCCGCCGAGTGCACCAAAATTATAGGATAGAATTTTGGTGTATCTTACGAGGCGGGGTTGATTAAAGGAGACCTAGCTTGTAATGAAACGTAGAGTGATTACGGGTTTAATAATTACGGCAATTACGGGTGTTGTCCTTTTTGCCGCTCCGGCCTGGGCTTTTGCGGCGCTGGTAACGGCCTTTATCGTTCTGGGGCTAAATGAATTTTTTCTCCTTATTGCAAAGGAAAAGATTCCCGTGAACAGAAGACTGGGGATAATCTTAGGCCTGGTTTTAGCCGTGGCAACCTATTTTGACTATAAGATACCACAGGATTGGCTTTTTATTTTCATTCCCGTAATCTGCCTGGTTATCTTTATCGTGCAGTTTACCAAGCGCGATAAAGGCGCCGTATTGAGCATGTCAACGATATTTTTCGGGCTGGTATATGTGAGCTGGTTCTTGAGTTTCTTAATCAGGCTCAGAACGATGGCGCTGGGGACGGACCTGCTGAACAAACAGTTAGTTGCCTACCTTATTCTGGTAACTAAATCCGGCGATATTGGGGCCTATCTTATCGGCATAAGGCTGGGAAGGCACAGGTTGATTCCCAGGATCAGCCCCAAAAAATCAGTGGAAGGGATGTTTGGGGGCTTAGCTTTTAGCATCCTGGTTTCCTTAGCCTGTATCGGATTTTTACCGTTGTTTTCGCTTTCGCACCTTCTTATTCTCGGGCTTGGCTTAGGCGCGCTTGCCCAGGTGGGCGACCTTTCCGAATCCCTGATTAAACGGGATTGCGCTGTCAAGGATGCAGGCAAGACCCTGCCCGGCTTAGGCGGGGCGCTGGATATGCTGGACAGCCTTTTGTTCACTGCACCGACATTCTACCTCTATGTAAAGGTTTTTATCCAATGAAAACCGTTGCCATATTGGGTTCTACAGGTTCGATCGGCAAGAATACCCTTAAGGTTATTTCGCAGCTTGGAAATAATTTTAAGGTGGTGGCCCTGGCCACAGGCGCCAATAGCGGGCTTTTCGCCAGACAGATAAATAAATTCCGTCCCCGCATCGCCGCAATTATGGATGAAACTAAATTTGCCCCTCTAAAAAAAGATGTAAAGACGCGCACCAGGCTGCTTGCGGGCCGGGACGGGGTAGAAGAAGCAGCAGGTTTCGGTGCCGATATAGTAGTGATGGCTATCGGCGGCAGCGCCGCGCTTATTCCCACGCTGAAGGCATTAGAAAAATCCAAGCGGCTGGCCCTGGCGAATAAAGAGTGCCTGGTGATGGCCGGCGATATAATTATGCGGGAAAGCAAGGCCTGCGGCGTAGAGATTATTCCCGTTGACAGCGAGCATAGCGCCATCTTTCAGTGTTTAAAAGACGAAGAGAAGAAGGCTTTAGAGAAGATATACTTAACCGGTTCAGGCGGCCCGCTTAAGGATATAGCTAAAGAGAGATTAGAATTTGTCCAGCCTGATTTTGCCCTGCGCCATCCCAGATGGCGTATGGGCAGGAAGATTTCCATTGATTCGGCAACCCTGATGAATAAGGGGTTGGAAATAATCGAGGCCGGCTATCTTTTTGGCCTTGCCCCGCAGAAAATAGAGGTGTTAATCCACCCCCAGGCGATAATTCATTCTCTGGTTGAGTTTTGCGACGGGACAATCTTAGCGCAATTGGGAACAGCGGATATGCGTATGCCTATTCAGTACGCCTTGACTTACCCGGGAAGAATGCCCTCAAGGGTTGCCCGGATTGACTTAGCCCGGGAGGAAAGGCTTTCCTTTTACTCGCCGGATTTAAACAAATTTCCCTGTCTTGGATTAGGGATGCAGGTGGCCAGGGCAAAAGGATTGGCAGGAGCGGTTCTTTGTGCCGCGGACGAAGAATGCGTCTCGGCCTATCTTGCGGGCAAAATAAGGATTACCGACTTCGCTCCTGTAATCGAGAAGGTATTGGTTAAACTGAAAAATAAACCCAGCCCCGGCTTAAAAGATATTTTAAGCGCAGATAAATGGGCGAGAGAGGAAGTTAAGAGATGGTTTCCCTGTTAGCATTTATATTTGTCTTTGGTATTTTGATTTTTGTTCACGAATTTGGCCACTTTATTATGGCCAAGAAAAATGGTGTACGTGTTGAGAAATTCTCTTTCGGCTTCGGAAAGAAGCTTTATAGTAAAAAAATCGGAGCAACCGAGTACCTGATCAGCGCTATACCCTTAGGCGGCTACATCAAGATGGCCGGAGATGAGCCGAATGAAGAGCGAAAAGGTTCGTCTGATGAATTTCTTTCCAAGAGCTGCGGCCAGCGTTCGCAAATAGTCGCTGCCGGCCCTATCTTGAATTTTGTTTTGGCATTTTTCCTTTTTTCCCTTATCTTTGTTATCGGCAGCCCCACACTGACCTGCCGGGTAGGCCAGCTAATCGATGATTATCCGGCAAGAGAAGCGGGGATAAAGGAAGGCGACCTGGTCTTGGCCGTAGACGGAGAAAAAGTAGAATACTGGCCGGATTTAGCCGGGATTATCCATGAAAAAAGCGAAGGAGAGGTTGTTCTGGATATCCAAAGGGCCGACCAGGTTATCCAGCTTAAAGTCAGCCCTAAGGTTGAAGAGCGCCAGGATATCTTCGGGCAGAAGATAAAGATTGGCCTAATCGGCATCTATCCTTCCGAGGACTTGGCCGTGATAAAATACGGCTGGGGAAGGTCTTTTTATGAAGGCGGCAGGAAATTATTTGTCTTAAGCGGCCTTACCTATAAGGCCCTCTGGTTTATTATAATCCGCCGCCTATCTTTTCAAGAGTCGATTACCGGGCCTATCGGTATATTCTACCTTACCGGGCAGGCGGCAAAGCTCGGGTTCGTCTATCTTTTGAATTTAATGGCTATCTTGAGCATGAGCCTGGCTATCTTCAATTTCCTTCCCTTGCCTGTGTTAGACGGGGGGCATCTTTTCTTCCTGTTGCTGGAAAAGTTGCGGAAAAAACCGGTCAGCACAAGGATTCAGGAATTGGCGCACCAGGCGGGGGCATTTGCTATAATAGCTTTGATGCTTTTTGTCTTTTATAGCGACTTGTTGAAATTTGGCCTGTTTGATAAAGTAGCAGAGCTTTGGAGAAACGTTGGGCCAAAATGATAATTAGAAAAAAGACTAAGACGGTTAAAATTGGCTCGGTAAAAGTCGGCGGCGGCCATCCTATTTCTATCCAATCCATGGCTAAGACGGATACAGGGGATGTTCTCTCTACCGTTAGACAAATTAAGGCGTTAGAGAAAGCCGGTTGTGAAATTATAAGAGTGGCTGTAAAAAATGCGGCTGCAGCCGGTGCCTTAGCCAAAATCAAGGCTAAGATTAGTATTCCTTTGGTAGCCGATATCCATTTCAATTATCGGCTGGCACTTAAGGCGCTGGATTCTGGTCTGGACGGTTTACGCCTAAACCCGGGAAATATTTATCGTCAAGATGAAGTCAGGCAAATCGCCAAGGTCGCTAAAAAAAGAAAAGTTCCTATACGAGTAGGAGTTAACTCCGGCTCACTACCCTCCTACGCCAAGGCTTCCCCCTACGCCAAGGCTTCGGGGGACAGGTCGGAGGGCAGGCGAACTATGAACTATGAACTACGAACTACGAAGTTAGCAGATTTAATGGTCAAGTCTGCGCTGACTTACATAAAGATGCTCGAAAATTTAGATTTTTATGATATAATAGTTTCATTGAAGGCATCGAGTGTGGCAGAAACAGTACTTGCTTATCGGAAGCTATCCAGGCGCTGTAATTACCCGTTTCATCTGGGAGTTACTGCTGCGGGCTTACCGGAACAAGGCATAGTAAAGTCAGCGATAGGCATCGGCGCCCTTTTGCTGGAGGGTATCGGGGACACGATAAGAGTATCTCTGGCGGGAGACCCTGCAGAAGAAGTACGGGTGGCAAAGGACATCCTGCAGCCCCTGGGGTTGCGTTATTTTGGCCCGGAGCTTATAGTCTGTCCCACCTGTGGCCGTTGCCAGACTGATGTGGTAAAAATTGCCAAGCAACTACAGCAAAAAATTCGAAATTCGAAATTCCCTCCTACGCCAAGGCTTCGGAGGACAGGCGAAATTCGAAATTTGAAGCCGCTAAAAGTAGCAGTCATGGGTTGCGAGGTCAACGGCCCGGGAGAGGCCCGCGAAGCCGATATAGGGGTTGCCTGCGGGAAGAATAGCGCTGTGTTATTCAAAAAGGGAAAAATGATAAAAAAAATTACCGGCAAAAATATAGTCAAGGAGATTAAGAATGCTTTGGAGTGAGAGTTTGATCCCTACTTTAAAAGAGGCGCCGGCGGAGGCGGAAGCAATCAGCCATAAGCTGATGCTCAGGGCCGGGTTAATTCGCAAGCTTTCATCCGGTGTTTATTCTTATCTTCCACTGGGCCTTAAGATACTGAACAAGGTAGAGGCAATTATCCGTCAAGAGATGAATGCCTGTGGCGCCCAGGAACTTCTTTTGCCCGCGCTGCAGCCGGCAAGACTCTGGAAAGATTCCGGTAGATTCAAGGAAATCGGCAAGGTGCTCATTTCCTTTCGCGACCGGCGGGATAAAGAGATGGTCCTAGGCCCCACGCATGAGGAGGTAATTACCGAGATAGCCCGGGCCTATTTTAAATCCTATCGGCAGCTGCCCCAGATTCTCTATCAGATTCAGACCAAATTTCGCGATGAGCCCAGGCCGCGGTTTGGGGTGTTGCGCAGTTGCGAATTCATTATGAAGGATGCCTACAGCTTTGACCGGGACACAGAAGGCCTGAACCAAAATTACCGGAAGATGTACGCTGCCTATGAGCGTATTTTTAGCCGTTGTGGACTAAACTGTTCGGCGAAAGAAGCTGATTCTGGCGTAATGGGCGGGAATGTTTCACACGAGTTTGTGGTTCCGGTAAAAGGTAAGGAAGATATTGAGCTGGCCCATATCTTTAAGCTGGGCACAAAGTATAGCGAAAGCTTAGGCGCGCGGTTTTTAGATGAAGACGGAAAAGAAAAACCTGTTGTTATGGGCTGCTATGGCATTGGGGTCAACCGTATTGTGGCCGCGGCAATTGAACAGAGCCACGACAAAGACGGGATTATCTGGCCCGAAGGGATTGCCCCTTACGATGTCTTAGTCTCGCCGTTAAATATCCAGGATAAAAAATCAAAACAAGCGGCGTTTGAAATTTATCAGGATTTAAAAAAACATAAAATCGATGTGCTTTTGGATGAACGCGATGAGCGGGCCGGGGTTAAGTTGAAAGACGCGGATTTAATCGGTATGCCTTTACAGCTCATTATCGGCGAGAAAAATATCCAAAAAGGCCGCCTTGAGATAAAGATAAGAAAGACAGCGAAGACAACCACCATAAAAAAAGAGGATGCATTCTCATCTGTTCAACACATCCTCTTGCCTGCCACCTAAATTAAAACTCACCCGGCGAGATTTCTCTCCAGGATTCTATTGAGTCAATCCCGCTTTGTTGCAGGTTGGTCTCATAGGTGTAGTTATGGCTGGGCGAATATGTAGAGTCATTGTGCGGCTGGTTGCCGTGCCAGTAATAGGCGTAATGGTATCTGCCAGCGCTGTCCAAGCCGGAGTCAATGGTATAAACCTCTTCTCCCTGGCTGTTGTATTTTAGGTAGGCCAGAGGTACCGAGGCGCGGTTGCTGTCTTCCAGCTGGATAAAGGCGCCGACTATTTTTCTGCTTTTTTGGTTACCATCCTCGTCATACCAGCGCTCCAGAGTATACCCTTGAGGCTCATAAGGCGAGAACATCGCGGTGTTATAGGTAACCTCATGCAGGACGCGGTTGGGCATCAGGCTTTCATTCGCAGTCCGGTATTGTTCATTTCCCGCATCCAGCAGGTCCTTTCGTATGTCGTTGGCCTCGGGATACAAATCCGTGTTCATATTGGCCTCAATCCAGTCCCAATCCCATCTCTCCGGCCGCGTCTGTGCGCTAAAGCGCTGGTTTAAGAAATGTTTAACTGTGTCAGGCAAATCATTATCCCCTGGTTGAGGGCAATAGTTATTTAAAAAAGTCCGGTCATTCAGGCAATAAGGATAATTTTCGCGCGTATCCCCGTTCCAGTAGTCGTAAGATAAGGGCAGTTGCTGCGGGTCGTTAAAGTCCTCAGAGAGGGTATAAATTAACCTCTGGGTGCTGATTAAGCTAGCGGAGTGCCAGACAAAGTCTGATGAAGAATATCCTTCGTCAGGATGATACCCTAAATAATTCTCTATGGCCTCATAGTCGCGGGCTTCGGCAGGGTCGTATACTCCTTCGGGTAAGGTGTTGTCTAAGTTGAAATTTCCCTGCACATAGATGTTGTGGGGGCTAACTAAGGTCAGGCCGGTTTCCGGCAAGACTCCACCGTTAATCAGGCGCACGGAGAAGTCATTGTAGCCATCTACTTCCGGGTCCGGGTCTTCTACATAGATAGTTCCGTTAAAGCTCATCCCTTCTGTTTCAATCTTCTTTTTTAAGGCGGCTACATCGATAGTCAGAACCTTGGTTTTTTCCAAAGAGTCCGGCGCGGGGAACTTATCCCAGAGGCTTGAGGCCGAGGTGTCTTCGGAGCTCTCTGCGGGCCGGGTGGTGTTGAAGAAGTAATCTGTGCTGCAGACATCGGCAATGGGATTTTGCCAGCTGTGTTGAGTAGGTACGGGGTTATTCCGAAGCCATCTAATCCAGGCAAAGAAACCCTGCCTACGCAAAATTTCCCAAGAGTCCCGAAACCACTGCAAGTAATCCGGGCTTTCTCCTTTTGTAATCAGTATACCCCCTTGCTGGGCCTGCTGGAGGTAATCTGTCTCAAGGCCGATGGGACTAACATATTTTCCGCCGGATGAAGCCTCTTTAATTACAGAAGAAAGGGGCAGGGTTTCTGTTTGGCCGGTATTGGCCTTGGTAATGGTTACCTCTTTATTAGACATAAACTGCTGCCAGGCCAGGATCTGTTCTTCGCTGTTTAAGAAATAACCGCCGTAATCGGGACTGCCGGGCACTTCCGATTGGGCCGGGGCTAAATCATCCCAGGAGCGGTCATTGCCATAGACTAGGTCATCCCACCATTCGTGGTTGATAGCGTAGTTTGCGGAAGCAGCAAATCCTGCAGAGGTGGTATCGGCATCAGTGGCCCAGTTTCCGGTATCCAGGCAGTCGTAGCGCGCTCGCCAGAACTCTTTTTCATAATCAGGATGGCTGGTTTTCCAGAGTTCCCAGTTAAAGCTGGCCGGGGCCTGGTTAAAGGTATTTTGCGCATCCTGAGTAAGCAGGGTATGGGAGGCAGGCCCCCCTCGTGATACATCCCTTTCCGTACACGCCAGCCAGCTTAAGGCATCATTGTCCACGCGAAATCTCACCCCTACTTCATCGTAGGATTGGCTGCCCTCATATTTATCATATTCCCAGGCATAATCGGAACCTTCGTTTAGGGTGCGGGGGATGATAAAGGCATTGCCGTCGCTATCTTCGTTCAGCCGGGCATAGTTTTGGGCATGCTGGTTGAATCTATAATCAGCAGCATACCAATCTTCGGGATCAAAATAGTCATAAGGAGGATAAGAATTGCGCGGCATTGGGGTCGAACCGTCTATGACGGAGTCGTTGTCATCCCAGGCATAAGGGGCAGAGTATTGCGAACTGTCGTATTTAAGATAGCCGGTGTGCTCGGAGGTTGCATAGCCATAGGTATCGCCGGCGCTCAGCTGCGTAAGATTGGTAAATACAGGAGAGTTTTTGAAGATAATATTTCCGTTGACATGGATACGGCCGTATCCTGAACCGTCATAAGTTCCATTGTCAAAGATGTGGGTTTCCGGGAAGTAGCAGAAGTATATGGAGTTTTGCCTTAAACGCAGTTCTGCGGTCCGCCTGACCATGTCCTGACGATCCCACCCTTGAGAATTAATGATGATGATTCCGGTATAGACGGGTTGTTCGGTGGTGGAGAGGTCCCAATTTATCTCCTGATAGGCGTGGACCCTGAAGTTGTAGTCGGGGATAATGTAATAGCCGTCGGCATCCCAGTCAGCGCCTAATGCGCTGAGGCTGAGAGGATTTGCATGGCTAACCGCTACATCAGGAGTGGGGGCTGGGTCTGCTGCCCAGTTCCAGTTGTGCGTCTTCCAGGCCCCGATGGGAAAGCGTTCGCTTTCGATATAGGCGAAGTTTAAGCCTGCCTGGGCGGCATAGAAGGCCTCTAATGAGGCCTTGGTCCTTTGCACATTTCTTGATTCGCTGATTGTCTGGCTGAAAAAGGCCGCGCTTAAGACAATGATTACCAGGACTACCAGGTATGCGCTGATCAGGATTACGCCTTTGTTATTAGAAATAGGCTTATACATTTTTAGCACACCCCTTTTCAATTCTTAAAGAATACCATTGTCGTCAGAGAACAGCTGCTTGCGCCCCTGGCCGCAGTCAGGGTTAACTTTACGCCTTGAGGATAGTTTGGATTAGTGCTAATCTGGTCAGCTGTAAAAGCTATTGATTGAATATAATAGGCCAGAATAGTTTCTGATACTTCAGCGCCGCCGATAGCAGTTAAGACTTTTCTTTTTAAAACATTCCTGTTTAAATTTTGGTCAGACTCTACAAGATATTCAACCCAATAGCCTTCGTTTCCTTCGGCCCCCCAGATTAAATTACCGTCTTCTATATCTATTCTTGAGCGGCCGTCTCCTCCGAGGGCAGTGGCATTCAAGGGGATCTGCAAGGCCAGGGTATTGGCATCAATACACTGTACCCTGTTGTGCTGGCTTAAGTGCAGTTCCCTGACCATCGCATCCATCCCGTGTCTGGCCTGCTGTTGGACTTGTGAGTTTAGCTGGCCGGTATTCCAGGCCATATGACCGGTTATAAATATGCCCAGAACAGAACCCATGACCAGAGAAATAAGCCCTACAACCATCATCACTTCAATTAAGGTGAACCCTGCGCGGGCCTTTTTTACACCCATCTTATTTACACCCCTCCCGTAACCAGTACGGTTTCCAGCTGGACCGGCGAGTCTAATTCTCCGTTGTTATCAGCATCTTCCGCTCCGTTTATAACACCATCTAAAGCAGTGCCTCCCCCTGCACCGTTATCCTCACCCATAATTCTGCCTACTGGATCCCGCCAGCAGATTACCACCTTCACTCGCCAGGAAGCCAAAGGCGCAGCAATTGGTTGCACGTAGCAGACCCCGATAGCATTATCTCCCAGCTGTAGCACCTGAAAGGTCCGATTATTCCATTGGTTTAAGTCAGTAAAGTTTATTGTAGTTGTGGGGTCGTCAGGGTCGATTCTGGCCCTAATTATCTCTAACTGCATCTGGGCTGTGTTAACGGCTTTAGTAAAACTGCCTGCGCTTTGAGTAACGTTTAGGCTCTGGCTGAACAGCCCTAAGGTTGCAGCCAGGGTGCCGGTCAGAATTAAACTGGCAATTAATACCTCTATTAAAGTAAACCCTCTTTTTTTCGTCATTTCCGGCTCCCTTTTCTTCACCACTTAATTATACCTCATTTTAGCTTTAACTGCAATAAGATAAAGGCGATTTTACATCTTTTTACAAGTGTAATATTCGCTTTACTCCTCACTTATTCGCTTTACAATTAGATAGGAGTATGATAAATTAGCTTACTGGAGGCGAAAACCATGCAATCCTGGTGGAGTAAAAGGCGCATAGATTTATACCTTTCTGCGGTAATCATCCCCAGTATTATCCTGGCTGTTTTAGCCTTGTGGGCGCTGATCAGGCAGTACAATTTAATTAATTACCGCCTGCAGGCGCAGGCTGCCTTGCCTTTGGCCGAAAGCGAGTTGTTCGGTTCCTTCAGCCGCTTAAGCATCTTTGCCTTCTCCATGGTTATCTTTGCCTTGCTGCTGATTCTGATTATCGCCAGCTATTTGAGCAGGCACGATGTGCAGAAACAGCTGGAGGTGGCTAAATTAAAGAGTGATTTCGTCGCCACCGTATCCCACGAATTAAAGACCCCCTTAACTTCCATCCGGCTGCTTGCCGAAAGGTTGCTCAAGCTTGCCCCTGAAGACCAGGCAAAGCAGAAGGAATATCACGGTTTAATTCTGGCGCAGAGCTACCAGCTTAGCCACTTAATTGCCAACATTCTTGATTTTTCTAAACTGGAGCAGGAAGGCAAAGAGAAATATAAATTTGAGAAAACAGACCTGGTAAACTTGTTAAAAGAGTCAATTGCAGATTATCCCACGGGACTTATTCGCCCCGATTGTAAATTAGAGATAGATATGGCCTCGGATCTGCCTTTGTTTTATTTAGACAGAGAGGCCGTCTCGCGGGCACTGATTAATCTTTTGGACAATGCCTTAAAATTTTCCCTTCAGGGAGAAACAGTCAAGATAAATGCGGGAAAGCGCGGGGAAGCGGCGTTTATCGAAGTCAGCGATCAGGGTCCGGGCCTTGAAGAGAAGGAAAAGCAGAAGGTTTTTGAGCGTTTTTACCATAAAGGAAAAGGCACCGGCCTTGGCCTTACCCTTGTGCGGCATATCGCAGAAGGCCATGGCGGGCGAGTAGAGCTGGAAAGCGAAAAAGGCAAAGGCAGCACCTTCAGGATTATCTTACCATTAAGGAAAAAAGCCTAAGATGGCCCAAAAGATACTGATAATTGAAGATGAGCCGGCGATACTTCTGGGGCTGAAGGATGAATTAAGCCAGGATTACGAGGTTTTCACGGCAGCAAATGGAACCCAGGGGTTGGAGATTGCCCAAAAAGCTCATCCGGGCCTTACCCTTTTAGACCTTATCCTGCCCGATATTGATGGATTTGAGGTTTGCCGGCAGCTCAAAGAAAAGGGCGTTGACTCAAGCATTATTATGCTTACCGCGCGCGACCAGGTAGTGGATAAAATCCAGGGCCTGGAATTAGGCGCCGACGACTATGTGACCAAGCCTTTTAGCCTGGAGGAACTGAAGGCGCGGATTAAGGCGGTCCTGCGCAGAAGGGAACTTGCCCCGGCCCAAGGCTATAAAGACGATATCCTAGAGATTGATTTTAAGAGGTACAAGGCCGCAAAAAAGGCCAAGCCGCTTAAACTTTCTTACTTAGAATTTAAATTATTGCGCTTTCTTATTTCCCGCAAGGGCCAAATAGTCTCCCGCAAAGAACTCCTGGAGCAGGTCTGGGGCTATGAGGTTACTCCATCAACGCGCACCGTGGATGCCCACATTGTCTCCCTGCGCAAAAAAATCGGCCGCAAATACCTAGCCACCGTCCACGGCCAGGGCTACCGTTTTGAGGCCTAACGAATATCCCTCAATTTCCGTCTGATTAGCTTATCGCGTTTTGAAGAAGATTTTACAATGAATTCATGCATTTGCCGGAGCCATTTTAATTTTTTCTTTGGCGATATTTTCACGAATCTTAAAAGACGTTCTTTTTCTGTTTCCCATTTGAAAATCATGTGTTTTCCCTAAATTCTTTTATCTTTTTCAATTCTTCTATATCCAACTTGTCAATTGTTCGTCCTGTTTTTTTCTTCATTTTAATTAACTTATTTATTGAGATTACGGGTAACGTTAACTTATCAATTTTAATAGAGATGGAACTTTTTTTAGCTTCTTCAAAGGAGACGGGAGATTCTATAATTATATCTACTTCTTTTAATTCGTCTTCTTTATAAAAGTTAAAAGCTTTCATGTGTTTATTTTTAATCCAGTGCCTTCTAATTTCTTTGTCTGTGATTTTCATTGGATCGACAGGCTGCCTAACACAATAACCATATTTTTTTAAGATTTTAACAATTTTCTTAAGATTGTCGTCGCTCATTTCAACAAGAATATCTAAATCAGCTGTGCTGCGCATTGAACCGAGAAGGTTAACTGCAAAACCACCTACAAGCACATATTTAACTTTTTGCTTTTGAAATGCCTTTAATATCCCTTCATAAAAAAACATTTTTGTATCCTTATTTTTTAAACCTAACAATTAATAGGCAAACTTCCTGTTCGCATTGATTTTTCCCTATTGCCAATTAACCTTATCATATTTTTAAATAATATACAACCACAAAATTAACATAAAAGGGGCCAGGCCCCTTTTGCCTTGGGGGGAAAGGGGGTTGGTGGGGGGTTGAAAAAAACATTTGACAAGCCCCTGGATTTGTAGTATGCTGGGTTTGCTTTAAAATCCAGTTTGAAGGGGGAGTGAGTGGGTAAAGCAGGACCAAGGCCCACTTTTTTTATTGCCTTGAGGCTGTTCTATTTTAGGGGAGTAATTTAGAATTTTAAAAATTAAGAAACTTGGAGAGAGGTATCTTGAAGGCTTTGGCAAGCTTTTCTAAAGTGGCCAATGTTGGAGCTGAAGGGTTTTTACTTTCTAACCGCTGCAGATGCTTATAGTCGATACCTGCTAAGTAAGCAAGCTCTTCTTGAGTCAATTTCTTTTCCCTGCGTAATTGCCTTAATCTTCGGGCAAATCTGGCATTAACCTTTTCCATAGTACTATTCTCTCAAAAAAACGTTATTCTTGACACCGTAAACTTACAGTGTTATAATAAAGGCCACTTCATGGTTGCAAGATTTGGAGCTTGATAGGGAGGGAGGTGAAGAAATACATCAAAGTAATTTGAAGAATAATTACAATGGCAAATCCGATTAATCAATTCTAGAAGAGGAGAGGAAATGAAAAAGTTATTAGCATTAACAATATGTTTTGTGTTTATGGCAGCAGGGAGTGTTTTTGCAGAACCATTAAAAGAGCATAGCTGGGATTTGGGGACTGAAATATCACATATCACTTACGACGAGCCGGGTGTAATGGAAGAAAAAGGAGTGATGTATGGGGTAGTCGGTTCCTATACCTATCGCAATAGGTTTATGTTAAAAGCAGAAGGTAAAGGAAGCTGGGGACAAGTAGATTATGATGGTCAACTCTCGGATGGGACAGCGTACACCATAAGCGACATAGACGATTACATGTTTGAGTTTAGGGGAGTAGGAGGTTATGATTTTCCTGTATTGACAGCAACTATCCTCACGCCTTATATAGGCTTTGGCTATAGATATTTGAATGATGATCTATCTTTTGATCCGGCTGGCTATGAAAGAGAATCAAATTACTACTATAGCCCAATAGGCATAGAGACCCTTACTGAATTACAAAATGGGTGGTCTGTGGGACTAACAATAGAATATGACTATTTTTGGAAAGGGATACAAAAAAGTCATTTAGAGGATTTTTCTGCGAGTCTGGATACTTTGGAAAACGACCAAGATGATGGTTTTGGCGTTAGAGGTTCCATAAAATTTCAGAAGAAAGGTGAGGGGGTAGACTACATAATCGAACCTTTTATAAGATATTGGGATATCGATAAATCAAACGTAAAAGCTATTACATATTCTGGGACGCCTACTGGTTATGTTGGATGGGAGCCAGCAAACGACTCTACGGAAATTGGCGGTAAGATTGCAGTGAAGTTTTAGTAAAGGGTAATTTCTTGGTCGAAGTTTAATTTTAACTCAAAATATGGTTTTTCCTTGACAAGAATGGCCAAAAAGCATAATATATATGCTACCATAAAGGAACGGTAGTATGACTACGAAATGGCCAAAAACTGAAGCAATCCCAGGACAAAGGGATTGCTTTTTGTCTTTAATGGGCCTTAAAAGGGGGTAAAATGATGGTTCGATATTTTCTTATTATTAGTTTATTGTTTCTTGCCGGCTGTGCATCGGCAAGCCGACACAGGCAGCAAGTTCAAGATGATACAGGAGATAGGGTTACTGTTGGAACAGTCCAGCGTAAGATTGCCGTTGGAATGACTTCATCAGAAGTTGCTGAGGTTTTAGGTTCACCTAATGTCCTTTCTACCGATGAAGAACGAAGAGAAGTCTGGATTTACGACAAAATATCAACGGACGTTACGTATTCAAATAGTGATGGCTTCGCAACTCTGTTGCTTATTGGTACTAATCGTAAATCAGGAGCAAAGTCAAAGTCGCAAAGAACATTAACTATTATCATTAAATTTGATCATGATAGCAAAGTGCGTGATTTTGCCTATCACACTTCTCGATTTTAGTTTAATTTTATGAAAACAATGCACTCAATTCCAAGATTCTTTAAATTGCTGATTGCCGTCACCTTATGTTTTGCTCTGGTTAGTTGTGCAGCAAAATATCCAAAGGACTTTTTGAAATTGCCCCCGGATAATCTCAAACACCGACAGCTCCAAGTCAGACAATATGATACTACTGATGAAAAGGAAATTATCGCTGCATGTGCAGGTGTTTTGCAGGATCTCGGTTTTACATTAGATGACAGCGAAACAGAGTTAGGGTTAGTTGTCGCATCTAAAGACCGCGATGCAACAGATGCTGGACAAGTTACGCTGGCGACAATTGCAGTTTTATTAAGTGCTTTTTCAGGGTCAGCATCAAACGCGTTTGAGACGATCGACAAACTGCAGAAGATTCGGGCTTCAGTTGTGACTAACCTAAGCCTGAATGCCGACAGGATAGTCGTTAGAGTTACATTTCAGCGAATCGTATGGAATGCGCGAGGAGATGTATCAAGGATGGAGACTTTGAGTGACGAAGAATTGTATCAGGGATTTTTTGAACGCTTGTCGAAGTCTATCTTTTTGGAGGCACAGAAGATATGAGAAAATCAGCTTATTGTGTTTTTATTTTGTCAGTATTTATTTTAATTAGTATTGTATGTTCTGGATGTGGGACTGCTTCCAGAAAACAGTTGCTTGAAGCCAGCGAAAGTCAAGTTGAGTTGAGAAGTATTCAGACGAGAGCTTTTGATACTTCAGATAAGAAAAAGATACTACGTACCATTATCAGTACTTTACAAGACTTAGATTTTGTAGTTGACAGGGCAGATCTGACGCTGGGTTCTGTTACTGCCTCAAAATTTGCTTCAAACAGATTGTTAAAGATGTCTGTAACCGTTAGGCCTCGAGGAGATAAACAGCTATTAGTAAGGGCCAATGCCCAATATGGCATTCAAGCTATAGAAGACCCCGAACCATACCAAGATTTCTTCAATGCTTTAGGCAAAGCAATGTTTTTGACGGCACATCAGGTCGATTAGCATAATAGACAAGCACGTCCTTAACTAAGTTACCCCAGCCTCAAGATTTACCTTGAGGCTGTTTGTTTTTAGGGGTATAGAGCAAAAAGGGGCCAGGCCCCTTTTTACCGGAGTTAAGCTAAGGGGACTGTCCCATTTTTTGCCGGCGCTTACCTGATGCAAAAATAGGGACTGTCCCCGCTCTTTACGCTCTTTAGAAAGCGACCCAAATCACCAACAGTATGACCCCCATAACCATCCCTGCTACCAAATACCCCCAATATTTCCCAAAATACCGTTCCACATTTTCCTCTTGCTTTTACCCCCTGGATGGGGTTAGAATAACAACACATTGCAGGGAATATATTGTAACAATACAATTAT
>CAZPGX010000014.1:4854-22039 GCA_964586605.1 uncultured Planctomycetia bacterium | reverse complement strand
TATCTGTTGCGTAATCCTGCCGCAAAACGCCTGGTTTGGCAGGATATGCAGAAGATTATGGCAGAACTAAAGAAATGACTAAAGCTAAATACGCGCAAATTGTCTTAGGTCTACCTGTTGATAGGGCTTTTACATATAGTATTCCCGAAAGATTCAAGAATGCTGTCAGGGTTGGGCAGCGGGTAGAGGTGCCTTTTGGCCGGCGAGAGAAGATAGGTTATCTGGTAGGCTTTCATAGGACGAGCTCAATAAAGAAGATTAAACCAATAAAGAAGATTATTGACCTAAATCCGCTTTTAGACAGGCAGATGCTGCGCTTGACCCGCAAAGTAGCTGACTATTACTGCACTTCCTGGGGGGAGGTAATTGAAGCAGCCCATCCTGCCAATGTGCGTAACAGAAAACGGCCTATTGTCCTTGAGCCGGATTCAGTAACTTCTTGCGCAGGGGAACCAATCCCGGCCCAGGGGCAGAAAAGGCTCCTGTTAAGCCCTGCGCAGGAACGCGCCTTAAGCCTGATTAGCAAAAGCATCAACAGTAAAGGGCAGCGGGTTTTTCTCCTGCATGGCATCACCGCAAGCGGAAAGACCGAGGTATATCTGCGGGCAATAGCTTGTCTGCTCAAGCAGGGCAAATCAAGCATCATCCTGGTTCCGGAGATATCCCTTACCCCCCAGACCGTAGAGAGGTTCAGGTCAAGGTTCGGCCGGGATGTAGCGCTAATGCATAGCCGCCTTTCCTCGGGGCAGCGGGTGAGGTATTGGCAGCTGATTAAAGAGGGCCGGGCCCGGATTGTAATCGGCGCCCGCTCTGCTGTGTTTGCGCCGGTTAAAAATTTAGGGCTGCTCGTGGTAGATGAAGAGCATGAGACCACCTATAAGCAACAAGACACTTCTCCCCGTTATCATGCGCGCGAGGTAGCAATCCTTCGGGCCAAACTGGCCGGGGCAACAGTTATCTTAGGAAGCGCAACGCCTTCTTTGGAATCGTTCTATGATGCAAAGCGGGGCAAAATAAAACTCCTAACCTTGCCGGAAAGGGTAACCAAAAGGGACTTGCCCGAGGTGGCCATCATCGATATGCGCCAGGAAATATTTACCAGAAAAAGGAGGGTGAATGTCCTTTCGCGCCTCTTAGAGCTCAAATTAGGGGAGGTTTTGCGCAAAGGGCAGCAGGCGATCCTGTTTTTGAACAGGCGCGGTTTCTCTACATTTATAAGCTGCGCTAAATGCGGCTATGTAGCTAAATGTAAACGCTGCAATGTCTCGCTTACCTATCATTACAATACCAAGCTCCTGGTTTGCCATTATTGCAACTGGAGTACCCCTTGCCCCGAAATTTGCCCCGAGTGCAATTCGGCCTATCTTCGCTACTCGGGTTTAGGCACAGAGAAGGTAGAGAGTGAATTGCATCGGCTTTTTCCGGAAGCGCGGATTGCCCGGATGGATACAGATGTTACCAGGCACAAAGACGCACACGCAAGAATCCTGGGCGATTTCAAAAAAGGTAAAACCGACATCCTAATCGGCACGCAGATGGTGGCCAAGGGCCTGGATTTTCCGCGGGTAAGCCTGGTCGGGGTTATCTCGGCAGATACGGCCCTTAATCTGCCTGACTTTCGTTCAGGGGAGCGGACTTTTAACCTGCTCACCCAGGTGGGCGGGCGTTCGGGAAGAGGGGAAGCGGAAGGTAAGGTAATCATCCAGACCTATGTGCCCGAGCATTACGCAATTATTGCCAGCACCCGGCACGACTACCGCCAATTCTATCGCCGGGAAATAAAAAGCCGAAAGGCCCTGAACCTTCCTCCTTTTGCGCATCTCTTGACCCTGACCTTGCGCGGGAAGAATCAGAAAAAGGTGCAGGATAGAGCCTGCGATTTATCCGCAAGGCTTAAGAAGGCAGCCTTGCGCAAAGATATCCAGGTGCTTGGCCCTGCCCCGGCTGCAGTCTCCAGAATCCGGGGAAACTTCCGCTGGAATATTTTGCTTAAAGGGCAAACAGTTCCTTTGTTAGTCGGGGTTTTAAAGAAGGTTGTTAAGGACTTTGAGAGGTATAAAGGGATACGCTTGAGTGTGGATGCCGACCCTCTTTAAGTGAAGCTGTCTTTTATGGCGCCGAGGGCATCCAGGTTCTTAATGCCTTTTTCGGCTTCGGCTTCATGCGGGAGGAACTTCAGGATTGTCTCATAGCATTGGCGGGCCGATGGGTAGTTTTCCATCTGGGAGTAAATCTGGCCCAGATTTTTAAGGGCCCTGATGTTTTTGGGATCGATTAATTTTATTGCCTCAAAGGTTTTCAAGGCCGATGCCGTATCTCTTTCTTTTAACAGGTCCTGGGCGAGCCTGGTGAGGATGTAGATATTATTAGGCTCGGTCCTTAAAATTTTCTCGTATTCATCAATGGCCGGAGATGATTGGTTTTTGATATCAAGAATAATCGTTTTAACCAGCGTGGGTAGGTTTTTGGCTTTATTGAGGAATCCGCTGAATATATTAAGAGGGTTTTCCTGGAATTTTCTTTGCTCGGAGAGCCGAAGATAATGACGGGCATCAGCGAAGTCTTTTTTAAGAGTTAAAGCCTGGCAAAAGAGTTCAATGGCGTAATCGTAATTTTTCTTTTCAAAAGCGAGCAGACCTTTGTTATAATACTCTTTAACCTGGCCGGATGAGGGATCTTGTTCAGGCATATAATTACCTCGCGTTTCTATTTATTTTAAACTAAGCAGGGGGTTTTGTCAATGAAAATAGTGTTTTTTGGCACATCGGATTTTGCCGTCCCTCTATTCAATGCGCTTTCCTCCAAGCATGAGATTTTAGGGGTAGTCACAGCGCCGGATAAGAAAAAGGGAAGAGGGCGCAAGCTCGGGGCATCGCCGATAAAGGCCCTGGCCCAAAAGAGAGGCCTTTTGCTTCTTCAGCCGGAGGCCCTGCGCGAAATTACGTTTATCAAAACCCTAAACAGCGCATCGGCAGAGCTGTTTGTAGTCTGCGCCTATGGTAAAATCCTGACAAAAGAGATTTTGCAGCTTCCTAAAAACTATGCTTTAAATTTACACGCCTCGTTGTTGCCCAAATACAGGGGGGCCGCACCGATTAACTGGGCGGTTGTCAAAGGAGAAAAAGAGAGCGGCATAACGGTATTTAAGATGGATGAGCATATGGATAGGGGTGAGATTATCCTCCAGCAAAAAACAGATCTATCCGATTCCGAGACCTCCCTTACTTTAGGCATGAGGCTTTCTGAGATTGGAGCGCAGGCGGTACTTGAGGCAATAGGCTTGATTGAAAGCGGCCGGGCAACTTTTGCCAGGCAGGATGAGGGCCAGGCCTCTTACGCCCCCAGGCTAAAAAAAGAAGACGGCCTGATAGATTGGGGACTTGAGGCTTACCAGATCCACAACCGCATCAGGGGGCTTAAGCCCTGGCCCGGTGCCTTTACTCACCTTGAGGGTAAACTCTTAAAAATTTTAGCCGGCAAAGTTATGCCGGGACCAGGCGGCCGGGCCCCGGGACAAATAGCGCAGGTTGGAAAAGAAGGGATTCTAGTGCAGACAGGCAAGGATGGGCTTCTGTTGACTTCTCTTCAGTTAGAGGGCAAGAGAAGAATGTCCGCGTCCGAATTCATTTTAGGACACAAAATAAAATCAGGTGAAAAGCTAGGGAAGTGATATAGATCCCTCGCTTAAACAAACCAAAATTTTCTTCGATAATTTTGGTTTAAGCTTCGGGATAAATTCGGCCATATAACTTATGTTCATTTCATTCCATAAGTTATGGCCTCATTTAGGGGAGGTAAAATGGCAACAGTAGATGTGGATAAGATTCGCAGTGTGGCAGTGGTTGCGCATTCCGGCGCCGGCAAGAGTTCGCTGATTGATGCGATGCTTTACGCCGCCGGCGCAAATACCCGCTTGGGCAGGGTAAACGACGGCACAAGTATGTGCGATTACAATGCCGATGAGATAGAGCGAAAGATTACTATCAACGCTAAGGTTTTGCACATTGAACACCAGGGACACCGCATTTATCTTTTAGATACGCCCGGTTATGCCGATTTTATCGGTGAGGTTATTTCGGCCTTAACGGCCTGTGACTCCGCGCTGCTGCTCGTTGACGCCGCCAGCGGCGTAGAAGTAGGTACCGAGCGGGCCTGGGAACTGCTTAATCAACACAACCTGCCGCGGGCGATATTTATCAATAAATTGGATAAAGAAAATGCCGATTTCTTCAATGCCCTTACCGCAGTCAAAAGCCGCTTGGGGAAACACTGCCTTGCCGTTGGAGTTCCCGTAGGCAAACAGGCTTCTTTTAAAGAGACGGTCAATTTGCTAAGGCCCGAAGAATTTACAAAACTCGCTGATCCAGATAGGCCTAAGGCCGAAGAGTTGCGCAAGGAACTTATTGAGGCAGTGGCGGAGTCAGACGATGCGCTTCTGGAGAAGTATCTGGAAGGCGGGGAATTGTCCGCAGAGGTTATCCAGAAGGCCCTTCGGTTGTGCGTTTTATCCGGCAAGATTGTTCCTGTCTTTTGCGGCGCAGCAACGCGGGAAACGGGGGTAAAGGAAGCGCTTGCCGGGATAATCGCTGTTTTGAGTTCTCCCAGGGATAGGGCAGGGATTAAGGGCGAGGACCCCAATCTATTTGCCGCCCAGGTATTCAAGACAATTTTAGACCCATATGTGGGGCAACTGACTTTATTCAGGGTTTTTTCCGGGACGCTCTCGGCCAATACGGGTTTCTATAACGCTACCAGGGCAGCCAAAGAGAGAATTGGCCAGCTTTATCTCTTACAGGGCAAGGAACAGCAGTCTGTGGCCGGCGTTTCTTGCGGCGATATCGCTGCCGTGGCTAAATTGAAGGATACGGCAACCGGCGATACCCTCTGCATTAATAAAGACCAGGTTATTTTTGCGCCGCTCGTTTTTCCTGAACCGGCTATTTCTTCTTCGGTTAAACCTAAGTCCAGAAGCGACGAAGAGAAGATTTCCGGCGCCTTAAACAAATTGACCAAGGAAGACCCTACCTTCAAGGTTTCCCGGGACCAGCTCACTAAAGAGTTGATTATTTCAGGAATCGGAGACCTGCATCTGGATGTGATGGTAAACAGGCTGAAGAAGAAGTTCGAGGTGGAGGTAGAGCTGGGCGTACCCAAGGTTGCCTATAAAGAGACCATTGTTAAATCTGCCAAGGCCCAGGGTAAATATAAGAAACAATCCGGAGGGCGCGGCCAGTACGGCGATGTCTGGCTGGAGGTTGAACCCTTGGCCGGCGGAGAAAACTTTGAATTTGTGAACAAGATTTTTGGCGGGGCAGTGCCCAGGAATTATATCCCCTCGGTAGAGAAAGGCGTTAAGCAGGCCCTGGCCGAAGGGGTAGTGGCCGGGTATCCATTGGTAAATATACGGGTCATTATTTATGACGGTTCTTTTCACCCCGTAGATTCTTCGGATATGGCCTTTCAGATTGCCGGGGCTATGGCCCTGCGTAAATGTATACAGGGGGCAAATGCCGTGCTCCTTGAGCCGATTATGGATGTGGAGGTTTTGGTCCCGGACGAATTTATGGGCCAGATTGGTTCGGATTTAAGTTCGCGCCGCGGAAGAATCCTGGGCATGGATGTGCGTTCTAATATGCAGGTGGTCAAGGCCCAGGCGCCGCTGGCCGAAATGTTTAAATACGCTACGGACCTGCGTTCAATGACTCAAGGGCGCGCCTCCTATACAATGAAGTTTGCCCGCTATGACCAGGTGCCGCAGAAAATCAGCGCCTCCATTATTGAAAAAATCAAGAAAGAGAAGGAAGATAAGAAATAATAATCCTGTTGAGGTTAAACCTCAACATGTGTTATACTTTTACCTAAGGAGAATAGATGTCCGGACATTCTAAGTGGGCGGGAATAAAACATAAAAAGGCCTTGGTAGATGCCAAAAGAGGCAAGGCCTTTTCTAAGTTAACCAAAGAGATGATTGTTGCGGCTAAGACAGGCGGGGGAAAGATTGAGGCCAATCCGCGCCTGCGCCTGGCCGTGGCCAAGGCCAAAGAGGCAAATATGCCCAATGACAACATTGAGCGGGCAATCAAAAAGGGCACCGGGGAGCTGCCCGGGGTAAATTATGAGCAGGTTACCTACGAAGGCTATGGTCCCGGCGGGGTAGCCATTGTAGTAGAGGCCTTAACCGACAATAAAAACCGCACGACGGCCGAGGTGCGCAACATCTTCTCCAAGAAATCAGGCAATTTAGCCGGCGCAGGAAGCGTTGGCTGGCTGTTCACCAGAAAGGGTTTTATCGTAGTGGAGAAGTCTAAGGCCGAGGAAGAAAGGCTTATGTCCGTTGCCATAGAAGGCGGCGCCGAGGACTTAAAGACCGAAGAAGACGTCTACGAGATTATTGCTAATCTTAAAGATTACGAAAAGGTAAGAGCCGCGCTCAAGGATAAGGGCATTGAGTGGCAGGCGGCCGAGATTACCATGATTCCTTCAAGCTATGTGAAAATAGAGGGCGCTCAGGCTCGTCAGGTGCTGGGGTTGGTGGAAGCCCTGGAGGAGCAGGATGATGTGCAGAATGTTTACGCAAACTTTGACATCCCTGATCAGATTCTGCAAGAGTATGCAAAATAGGCTTGGCCTATGCGTATCTTAGGGGTTGACCCGGGCCTGGGGATTACCGGATACGGGGTAATTGAGTGTCCCTCGGGGGAGTTCAAGCTGCTGGAAGCGGGGATGATTAAGAGTTCTTCCCGGCAGGCGCTTCCAGAGAGGCTCTCGGCTATATATAGAGGTATCCGGGAAATTATCCGCGAATACAGGCCTGAACACTTAGTATTGGAACAGCTTTATTCCCATTATAAGCACCAGATGACGGCTGTTGCCATGGCCCATGCACGAGGGGTAATTGCGCTTTGCGCGGGAGAGTTTTCCGGCTTGCCTTTGGTTAATTATCCTGCCAAGCGGATAAAGAAGGCGCTCACCGGCAACGGCAATGCCTCCAAGGCGCAGGTCCAGCGTACTGTGCAAAGAATATTGAAGTTAAAACAGCTGCCCCAGCCGGCTGATGTCAGCGATGCCTTAGGGTTAGCCATGGCCCACGCCTATATTATGAAGGCAAAGAGATGATATCTTATATCAGCGGAAAGATAAAACGTAAGACAGCAGAGTGCCTATTTATTGAGGTTAACGGCATTGTCTATGAGGTCTTGATTCCTAAGGCAATAATGAGTGTCTTGGAAAATAGCCGAGCCGGCGACGGGGTTGTGGAGCTGGTTACCTACCACTATCTCCATGTTGAGCCGTCTCGCTCAAAGCCTATCCTGATTGGTTTTTTAAACGAGATAGAAAAAGAATTCTTTGAGCAGTTTATCACGGTCTCAGGTGTTGGCCCGAAAGCGGCCGTACGCGCCTTGAGTTTGCCTATCTCGGTAATTGCCGAGGCAATTGACCAGGCAAACTTTGGCCTTTTAAAGACGCTTCCCGGCATCGGCCAGCAAAGGGCTCGCGAGATAGTGGCAAAACTGCAGGGTAAGGTGGGCAAATTCTGTTTAATCCAGGATAGGCTTGGCCCTGAAGCCCCTCCCGCAGCAGGAGAGGATATTCAGGAAGAGGCGATGGCAGTGTTGCTGAAATTACAATATAAGAGGAGCGAGGCCAGCCGGATGATTAAAAAGGCCATTGAGGCCAACCCCCAGTTGAACTCTACGGAAGAGCTCTTAAACCAGGTCTATCGCCAGAAAGAAAAGGGGCCGAAAGATGCCTAAACAACCTATTGGCCGCCAGCGTTTGATTAGTTCTCAAGAGACAGAAGAGGATAATGTAGTCAACCTCTCTCTTCGCCCGACAAGGATAGAGGAGTTTGTCGGCCAAAAGGATGTGCTGAACAACTTAACGGTAGCCGTTCAGGCAGCAAAGGCCCGCCAAGAACCTCTGGAGCACATCTTGCTTAGCGGCCCTCCCGGATTGGGCAAAACTTCTCTGGCCCACATCATTGCCCACGAGATGGGCACCAAGATTACCGCTACCAGCGGCCCGGCGATTGAACGGGCCGGAGACCTAATCGGCATCCTGACCAACTTAGCAGAAGGCGATGTGCTTTTTATTGATGAGGTGCACCGGCTTTCTAAGGTGGTGGAGGAATTCCTTTATCCGGCAATGGAGAACTTTCAGATAGATTTTGTGATTGATAAGGGGCCCTATGCCAAGACGATTAAGTTTAATCTTAAACGTTTTACTTTAGTAGGGGCAACTACACGGGCAGGATTTTTAACCGCGCCTCTGCGTTCAAGGTTCGGGATGTTCTTTCACTTCGATTTCTACCGCCCGGAAGAGATTATCCGGATTCTGAAACGCTCGGCAAAGATCCTGAATATTGCTATGGATAAAGAGGCCTTTTTTGAGGTAGCCCAGCGCTCTCGGGGTACGCCCCGGGTGGCCAACCGCCTTTTGCGCCGGGTCAGAGACTATGCCCAGGTAAAGGCAGATGGCCGGGTAAGCAAAGAGATTGCAATGGACGCCTTGGATGCGCAGGGAGTGGATAAGACCGGCCTGGACAATATTGACCGCAAGGTTCTGGCCGCGATTATTGACTATTATAAGGGCGGGCCGGTAGGCATTGAGGCCCTGGCGGCTACCTTAAACGAAGAAAGCGATACCATTGTGGACGTAGTGGAGCCGTTTCTTTTAAAAATCGGCTACCTCAAGCGCACACCGCGCGGCCGGGAGGTAACCGAGTCGGCCTACAACCACCTGAACAAAAAACACAAAACCCAGAAGGAGCTGTTTGATAAATAGATATGCCGCTTAATCTAGGTAAGGCATTAATTTGTTTAGGCCTAGTGGTTATTGTGCTAGGCTTAATTTTTATCTCCGGCGCCGAGGCTGAAGAGCTCGTGCGCGTTGCTATAGCCACTGATGCGCACGAAATTAGGCTGAGCATCCGCGGCCCCTATCAGATCCTTGCCTTAAATACGAACGAAGAGCTGCATAAGGGCCGTTACCTCTGGCGGGCCAAGGTCTCACCCGCAGAAGGCGGAATCAAAATCGGCAAGCTTGACCTTAAGATTTATGGGGTCAGGATTCAGCCCAAGAAAAGCCCGGTAATTTATCTCAACGGCCGCAAGTTTAGGGGGGCAATAGAGATTATCCGCCGGGAAAATAATACGCTTCTGGCCGTAAACCACCTGGAGTTGGATGATTATATTGCCGGCGTGCTTTATCATGAAGTCTCACCCCGTTGGCCGCTGGAGGCCTTAAAGGCCCAGGCAATAGTTGCACGCACCTATGCCTTATATCAGGCCAGGCTTAATGCCGATAAAGATTATGACCTTGTTTCCACGGTTGCCTCTCAGGTCTACGGCGGAAGGACCTCGGAAAGAGGCAGGACCTCCAAGGCCATCAGACGCACCAGGGGTGAGGTCTTAACCTACAAAGGCAAAGTTTTCCCTACCTTTTACCATGCTACCTGCGCCGGCCATACAGAGGACGCTTCTGCTCTTTGGAAAATCAATTTGCCTCCTTTAAAGGGAAGGGAATGCCAGTTCTGCCAGCGCTCTCCTCATTTCAAATGGAAAAAGAAGGTTTCCATTAAAAATATAGAAGAGGCCTTAGAGAAAGCCAACTTTAAGGTAGGAACTATTGAAGCGATTAAAATTATTGACAGAGATGTTTCCGGCAGGGTTACTGATTTAGAGATAACTTCCACGCGCGGCAAAATCAGTCTTAGCGGCTACCGCTTTCGTCTGGCCGTAGGGCCTAATATTATCAGAAGTGCTAATTTTGATTTGCAGGTTAAAAGAAAAAAAGCCTACCTTGAAGGCCTTGGCTGGGGCCACGGTGTGGGAATGTGCCAGTGGGGCGCATTCTTTATGTCCCGAAAGGGTTTCAATGCCGAGCAGATCCTGGGGTATTATTACCCGGAAGCCAAGATTAAAAAGATTGAAGAGATTAAAGATGACCAGGGAAAGATTAACACTTTCTGACTTTGATTATTCCCTACCTAAACAGCTGATTGCCCAATATCCTTGCTCAAGGAGGCAGGATTCGCGCCTTTTAGTTTTAGAGCGGGCCAAGGGAAAGATTAGCCATAGAAAGTTTCCAAATATTGTTGATTATTTTTCCCCGGGAGATTGTTTAGTCTTAAATAATACCAGGGTGGTTCGTGCCAGAATGCTCGGTAGAAGAGAATCTGTCCACACCGGGAGTGGCGGCGGGAAACAGGAGATTTTTCTTCTTGAGGAATTATCCAGGGATGTTTATCGGGTCCTGGCCAGGCCGGCGAAGAAACTGACCGTGGGCACAAAAGTGCTGTTTAATAATGGCAGTGTTTCGGCTATTGTGCTCGCCGACCAGGGGATGAGCAAAACAATAAAGTTTAGCGGCAACGGAAAGATAGAAAACTTATGGCAGCGATTAGGCCGGGTGCCTCTTCCGCCATATATTAAAAGAGAACCGCAGGAGCTGGATAAGCAGCGTTATCAGACAGTTTATGCGGCAGAGCCTGGGGCAACTGCCGCTCCTACGGCGGGGCTGCATTTTACTAAAGAACTATTAAAGGCGATTCAGGATAAGGGCGTAAATATTGCCTATCTGACCTTGCATGTTAGTTACGGCACCTTTGCCCCGGTTAAGTGTGAGGACATTACTCGGCATAAGATGCACAAAGAGCGATTTGGTTTGCCTCGGAGTACGGCCGAGCTGGTTGAAGCAACGAAAAAGAAGAAAAAAAAGATTTTTGCCGTAGGCACAACATCAGTGCGGGTTCTGGAGGCCTGCGCCGGCTTAGCCAATACAACTGCGCCGGGCGCCCGAAGCGGGGCAACCGGCCTGTTTATCTACCCTCCTTACAGGTTTAAGGCGGTTGACTGTCTTTTGACCAACTTTCATTTTCCTAAGTCTACGCTGTTAATGCTGGTAAGCGCCTTTGCCGGCAGGGAATTAATCCTTAAAGCCTATCAAGAGGCAATTAAGAAAAAGTATAGACTTTTTTCTTATGGGGATGCAATGTTAATTTTATAAAAAATGAGTTTCGAGCTTATCCATACAGATAAAAATTGTAAAGCCCGAGTTGGTTTTCTCAAGACTGCGCATGGGGTGGTGAGGACGCCGGCGTTTATGCCGGTGGGCACCCAGGCTACGGTGAAGACCTTATCGGCGCAGGAACTTCTTGATTGCCGGAGCCAGATAATCTTGAGCAATGCCTACCATCTTTACCTTCGCCCCGGGACAGAAGTGATTAAGCAGGCCGGGGGCCTGCACAAGTTTATGGGTTGGAAAGGGCCCATCCTTACCGATAGTGGGGGGTTTCAGGTATTCAGCTTGGCGGTGTTGAGAAAGCTCAGCGAAAAAGGAGTAGATTTTCAGTCGCATATCGACGGCTCCAGGCATTTGTTAACCCCGGAAGATATAATCAGGATTCAACTGGATTTAGGCAGCGATGTCCTGATGCCCTTAGATGAGTGCGTGCGCTATCCGGCTGAACGCGATTATACCCGGGAATCGCTTAGGCTGACCGATATCTGGGCGCGCAGGTCCAAGGAGGCCTTTGCTAAGCGCGAGAATCCGGATGACGGGCGGCTGCTTTTCGGTATTGTCCAGGGCGGCACTTATCTTGATTTGCGAAAGCAGGCAGTGGAACAGCTCTTAGAGCTTGGGTTTTCGGGATATGCCTTAGGCGGAATCAGTGTGGGTGAACCGGAGGCCTTGAAGTTTGAAGTCTTGGAACACAGCCTGCAATTTTTGCCGAAAGAGAAACCGCGCTATGCCATGGGCATCGGCACCCCGGGCGATATCCTTAAGGCTGTAGAGGCGGGCGTAGATATGTTTGATTGCGTGATGCCTACGCGCCACGCAAGGAACGGCACCGCTTTTGTCAGAGGCGGCAAGCTTGTTTTAAGGAATGCTTCCTATGCTAAGGATTGCCGGCTGATTGAACAGGGCTGCGGATGTTTTGCCTGCAGGAATAATTATACGCGTGCCTATATCCGGCATCTGATCAATGCCGATGAGCTCCTGGGCATCAGATTAGTTTCGTTGCATAATGTCTATTTTTATGCTAAACTAATGGAAAAGATAAGAGCAGCAATTCAAAAGGATAACTTTTTAGAGCTGAAGAAACAACAGGGAGGAACATATGTTTAATTTTGCCTACGCAATGAGTCAGTCGCCTCAAGGCGTGCCGGGACAAGCCGGGCCCAGTCCCTTAGCCGGGTTTCTGCCGATACTTTTAATCTTCGGGATTTTTTATTTTTTGCTCATCCGGCCGCAGCAGAAACAGCAGAAGGACCATCAGCAGATGCTTTCTAAGTTGAGCAAGAACGACGAGGTGGTTACCAACGGCGGCATCCACGGGACAATTGTCAATCTGGATGAGAAGACCGTAACCCTGCGCGTTGACGACAACACCAGGATCAAATTCCAGAAAAGCGTAATATCTTACATAAAGAAGAAGACAGGCTAATATTCACCCCGGGGGTGTGTATTTCCACACCCCCGGGGTGTGGAGCGGTTTAATGGTTAAGAATCTGAAGTGGAAGGCATTATTGGTCGTCTCTGTGGTGGCCTGGGCCGTCTGGATGAGCTATCCCCCGCAGGAGAAGGTAAAGCTGGGCCTGGATTTAAAAGGCGGGATGCATCTTATCCTGAAGGTAGATGTTGATAAGGTACCCGAAGAGATGAGGCATGACGCTACAGACCGGGCCATCGAGATTATCCGCAACCGTATTGACCAATTCGGCGTGAGCGAGCCGCTGATTCAAAAACAGGGGCAGGACCGTATTGTAATACAGCTTCCCGGTATTACCGATAGGCAAAGGGCCCTGCAGATTGTCAAGCAGACAGCGCACCTGGAGCTTAGATTGGTAGTGGAAGAGGCGGAGAAGCTAAAAAACGCTTTAGAGGGAGAGGTGCCTTCCGGATATGAATTGAAATATCTGGATAAAAAACCCCTGCTTTTGGAGAAGAAGGTTTCGCTTACAGGAGACAGCCTGGTTGATGCCCGTGTTGAATGGAGCACGATGCAGATAACCCCGTATGTCAGTTTTAGCCTGGATTCTAAGGGCGCCCGGCGCTTTGCCCGGGTGACCAAAAATAATACCGGAAGACGCCTGGCCATTGTCCTGGATGAAAAGGTAAAAAGTGCACCTTCTATCCAGGAAGAGATATCCGGCGGCAGGGGCCAGATTACCGGAAACTTTAGCGAAGACGAGGCCGCAGACTTGGCCCTGGTCCTGCGCACAGGCGCGCTTCCCGCTCCTATTCGGGTGGAGGAGGAAAGGACAGTGGGGGCGGCACTGGGTGAGGACTCTATAAGACAGGGAATCAGCTCGGTCCTTGTCGGGGCGGCTTTAGTTTTGTTGTTTATGGCTGGTTATTACCTTCTGGCAGGATTGATTGCCAATTTTGCCCTTTGCCTTAACCTGATTATCATCCTGGGCGTACTTTCTTATCCACGCCTGGGGGCAGCCCTAACGCTTCCCGGCATTGCCGGAATTGTGCTTACGATTGGTATGGCCGTTGACGCCAATGTGCTGATTTTTGAAAGGATCAGGGAAGAGCTAAAGTTGGGAAAAAACCTGCGCCTGGCAATCTCCAGCGGTTACCAAAAGGCCTTTTTTACTATTTTAGACGCCAATGTAACCACCCTGATTGCCGCTATTATCCTGTTTCAGTTTGGCACCGGCCCGGTGAAGGGTTTTGCCACTACCTTAACCATCGGTATCCTGGCCAGTATGTTCACGGCCCTGGTAGTCACCCGGCTGGTTCTCGATTCGCTCTCTTCAAGCCGCATCTTAAAAAAACTGCCGATGCTCCAGTTCCTCAAGAATCCCAAAATCGACTTTATCGGTAAAAGGAAGATTGCCTATATCATTTCTTTGCTTTTAATTGTCTTGGGGGTTTTTAGTCTCGCTATACGCGGAAGAGGGAACTTAGGGATAGACTTTTCCGGAGGCGCCTTACAGGAGTTCCGTTTTACAAAACCGATTGCAGTTAATGACCTAAGGGAAGCGTTAAAAGAAATTGGCCTGGGAGATTCGTCCATCCAACAATACAAGGACGAAAGAGATATCCTGATCAGGACATCCAGCGACAGCGCAGATAAAATTATTGACAAATTTAGAAAAGAGTTCCCGGAAAACGATTTTGAGATTTTAAGGGTAGAGACGGTTGGGCCGACGGTAGGCAAGGATTTGACCGCCAAGGCAATCAAGGCCTTATTTTTCGCCCTGGTGGGTATCTGTATCTATGTTTCATTGCGTTTTAAATTCCGTTTTGCCATTGCGGCGATTATCGCGCTTCTTCATGATGTCTTAATCTCAATAGGAATCCTAAGCCTGACGGGAAGAGAATTCTCCGTTCCGGTGATTGCCGCGCTGCTAACCGTAGTCGGTTATTCCATCAACGATACCATCGTAGTCTTTGACCGCATCCGCGAAGACCTACACCTGATGCGCAAGGCCCCTTATCAGGAAATCGTCAACGCCAGCATCAACCAGACCTTAAGCCGGACTTTATTAACCTCATTGACCACGCTCTTGGTTGTCCTGGCCCTGTTTTTCTTAGGCGGAGCGGTGATTAATGATTTTGCCTTTGTGCTTTTAGTAGGCGTAATTGTGGGTACCTATTCTTCGGTCTTCGTGGCCTCACCCCTGCTTGTCGACTGGCAGAAACGAAAATAAAATTATGCAAAAGACGTGGAAAATTAGAGAGCCTAATCCGCCGTTACAACGAAAGATTAGCCGGGCTTTGGGTATATTGGGGCCCTGCGCGCAGGTTTTAATTAACCGCGGGGTGGCTGGCGCTAAAGAGGCAAGAGATTTTTTAGACTGCCGGCTAAACGGCCTCCATGACCCTTTCCTTTTAAAAGGGATGAAAAAGGCGGTGCGCCGGATTAAAAAGGCCATAGCCCGGGAAGAGAAGATTATGGTCTGGGGCGACTATGATATTGACGGAATTACCAGTGTGGTGTTATTAACTTCGGTGCTTAAAGAGCTTGGCGCGGATGTTACCCATTATCTTCCCAATCGCCTCCAGGAAGGTTACGGGCTAAATAAAAAGGGGGCAAAAGAGGCGGAACAAGAAGGAGTCGGCCTTTTAATTACCGTTGATTGCGGAAGTTCCGCCGGGCAGGAGATAGGGTACCTTAAAAAACTAGGCATTGATACAATAGTAACCGACCATCATCAGCCCAAAGAGGGCCCGCTGCCTGAGGCCTTTGCAGTTATTAACCCCTTACAGAAGGGTTGTCCCTATCCGTATAAATACCTTGCCGGGGCCGGAATAGCATTTAAGCTGGCCTGTGCCCTTACCGATAATCAGAAGGATATCCTGGATCAACACCTGGATGTTGTCACCCTGGCGACTGTAGGCGACATAGTGCCGCTTAGGGGAGAAAACAGGACCTTGGTAAAACACGGCCTGGCGGGTTTTACCCAAACCAAGAAACTGGGCCTGAGCGCCCTGATCGAGGCCTCGGGGCTCAGCGGCCGCGAGATTAACGCCCGGCATATCGGCTATATTCTGGGGCCGAGAATAAATGCCAGCGGAAGACTGGGCAGCCCGGAAGATTCCCTGAAGCTGCTTCTGGCCCAGACGGAACTCGAGGCCCAACATCTTGCCCAAAAATTGAGCAAGGGAAATCGCACCAGGCAGCGAATAGAGGCCCAGACCCTTCAGGAGGCTGTTGAGCAGGTAGAGAGACGGATTAATTTTAAGGAGCATAGTATAATTGTCCTGGCTGCGCCGCGCTGGCATCAAGGGGTAATTGGTATCGTAGCTTCGCGTTTGGCAGAACGGTATTTGCGCCCCACCATTGTAATGAGTTTAGAGGATGGTTTCGGGCGGGGTTCCGGCCGCTCAATCGGCAACTTTCATCTTTTAGAGGCGTTAGAACAATGTGAAGGCCTATTGGAGGAATACGGAGGCCACCGGCGGGCCTGCGGGATAAAAATAAAAAAGACCAAGTTTGAGGAATTCTTTCAGGCCATTAACCAGGTGGCCAAAAGGATGCTTAAGCCGGAAGATTTGATTTCCAGCCTGGAAATAGATGCGCAGGTTTCTCTTTCTGATTTGAGCAGGGAGTTAATTGCGGAGCTCGAGACCCTTGCGCCTTTTGGGGCGGGTAACCCCGAGCCGATAATCTGCTCTTTTGGGCTGGAGGTAAAAAGCAAGAGTTTTATAGTTGCCGGCAGCCATATAAAGTTCTGGGTTACGGATGGTTCCCGTACCTGCGAGGCGATAGGCTATAACAAGGCGGAGGCTTTTGGCGTGCTTAAGCCTGGTGAACGGATAGATTTGGCTTATTCGCCTTCAATAAACAACTGGCAGGGCAATTCTTCTATTCAGCTAAAGATAGAGGATTTGAAGGTTTGTTCCGACTGATTTTTTGGACTTTGCCGGCCTTGAGGCATCTGGTGCAGACCAGGATTCTTTTTATGGAGCCTTTGAGAGAAACCCTGATTTTCTGGAGGTTGGGCGAAAAGGTGCGTTTTGAGATACCGGTAATCTTTCTGCCCACGCCTCCTTTTTTCTTAGCCTTACCGCGCCGCATAATGCTTCTTCCGGCTTGTAGCCTTTTACCGCAGATTGCGCAAACTCGTGGCATGATTACCTCCGTATAATTTGAGCCATAATGATAGCACAACTCAACAGAGAATGCAAGTAAAATCTTCCTAAGCCCTTGACTTTTAGCTGGTTATATGGTATACTTTGTCAATCCTTTTTCCCTTTATTTATATTATTAAATATGGACTTGTCCTTTCTGCCCGAGACGAATTGGGTAGACATAATTGTTGTAATCCTTTTAATTAGAGGCGGTTACATCGGTCTAAGCCGGGGGTTTTCAGTTGAGCTGTTTAAGACGCTGGGGGCGATTGCGGCATGCGTCTTATCGCTGTTGTATTATCAGGGCTTAGCAGAGTGGCTGGCCTCCCATTCGTTTCTTTCCCTTCAAACAGCCCGTGTCATTTCTTTCTTAATTTTAGTCTTTTTACTGGTTCTTACATTTAACGTAGTCAGGATATTAATCTTTAAAATCCTGCATATTGAGCTTTTCTACGGTTTGGAAAAGTGGGGAGGCTTGGGTTTAGGGTTAGCCCGCAGTATTGTTTACACCAGCCTTTTTCTTTTCGTTTTGACTCTTTTTCCTCTGGCGTATTTTAAGCAGAGCGTAGAAGAGAATTCTTTCAGCGGCCCTTAT
>CAZPGX010000014.1:0-4754 GCA_964586605.1 uncultured Planctomycetia bacterium | reverse complement strand
TCCTCTGGCGTATTTTAAGCAGAGCGTAGAAGAGAATTCTTTCAGCGGCCCTTATTTAAAGAAGGTCGCGCCAAAGGTGTTGGAATTTATCGTGAAATTTAGGCCAAAGGAGTAGAGGGAGGGAGAATGAAGCTTAAGGAGATTTATGAGTTTATGGTAAAAGAGGGGATAGCCGCCGACCCAAGGGGGAAGGCAGTAGTTGAGAAAAACCTCTTGAAGATTAAAAAGGTATATCAACAGCTTGAGAAGAAAGAAAAGGCAGAGTTTGACCGGGAAAGGCTTTCTAATCCATATAGCGATACAAGGATTCTTGCCGGTTCGCCCGAACAAAAAATAAACACAATCTTATTGGGCATTGATATAGAAGCCGGGGAGTTGCTTCTGGCCGATAAGCTTAATCAACGCGGCAAAAAGATAGACCTGGTTATGTCGCATCATCCCGAGGGAAAGGCCCTGGCCGCGCTTGCCGAAGTGATGGATGTCCAGACCGAACTGCTAAAAAATATGGGGGTTTCCGTTAGCCTTGCCGAGTCCTTAATGGCCGAGCGCATCGCCGAGGTAAGAAGGAAAGTAATGCCGGTAAACCATAGGCGGGCGGTAGATATAGCGCGGCTTCTTAATCTTAATTTTATGTGCTGCCATACCGCAGCGGATAATCATGTAGCCTCATATTTGCAGAAACTGATGGATAAGAAAAAGCCGGATAGCTTAGCCGAGGTTTTAGATATCTTAAAAGCCATTCCCGAATATCACTGCGCTATAGAGGAGAAGGCCGGCCCGAAGATTATTCTGGGAGAGCCAAAGAGGCAGGCGGGAAAAATCTTTGTGGATATGACCGGGGGCACAGAAGGCTCCAGGGATATTTTTCAGAGGCTTAGCGCCGCAGGCATCGGCACGATAATAGCGATGCATTTAAGCGAAGAGCACTTCCGCAAGGTCAAGGCCGAGCGCATTAATGTAATTATCGCCGGCCACATTGCCAGCGATTCGCTGGGTTTGAATCTTTTGCTGGATAAATTAGAAAAGAAGCAGAAATTCAATATTATTGAATGTTCCGGGTTTAAACGGATAAAGAGAAGCTAATTATGCCCAGCCTTTTTTCCGACAGCATAATTGATGAGATTCGCGATAAGTGTGATATCGCCGAGGTAATTTCGCAGTATATCCCCCTCAAGCGCGCGGGAAGGAATTACCGGGCGCTTTGTCCTTTCCACAAAGAGAAGACGCCTTCCTTTATGGTCAGTCCGGACAAAGGCATCTTTCACTGTTTCGGTTGCGGCGCCGGCGGGAACGTGTTTAATTTTGTTATGAAGCACGAGGGGCTGGAATTCCCGCAGGTCGTGCGCCTCTTGGCAAAAAAGGTCAATGTTAAACTTCCTCCAGCCTCGATGTTTACTAAAGAACGCAAAGACACCCAGGACCTTTTCCAGATAAACGAAGCGGCCTGTTCCTGGTATCAATCTAATCTAAAGAAGCAGGTTGGCCGGCCGGCCTTAGAATATCTGAAAAAGAGGGGATATAACGCCGAGACCCTGCTCAGATTTAAATTGGGCTTTGCCCCGGCCGATAACGGCCTGTTAAATTTTATGCGCGCCAAGGGCATCTCGCAAGGGCTTCTGGAGAAGGCCGGGCTGATTTTGCGTAAAGAGAAAGGCCCTTGCTACGACAGGTTCAAGCAGAGGCTCATCTTTCCCATCTTTGATGCGCGTTCAAGGGTCTTGGGCTTCGGCGGCAGGGTTTTAGATAATTCCCTGCCCAAATACATGAATAGCCCCGAGACTCCTATCTATAACAAAGGAAGCCATCTTTATGGGTTAAATTTCGCCAAAGAGGAGATTAAACAGCAGGGGTTTTGCATCATCGTAGAGGGTTATGTTGATTTGCTGAGTGTCTATCAAAACGGCATCGGCAATGTTGTCGCTTCTTTAGGCACAGCCCTGACCCCCCAGCAGATCAGGCAGCTTAGGCGCTATACCCACAATGTGATTGTAATCTTTGACGCTGATGCGGCGGGAAAACTGGCCAGCTTGCGCAGTTTAGATTTACTTATTGAGGAAGATGTGCATGTGAAGGTTGTCAGTCTACCCGAAGGTGAAGACCCGGACAGTTTCTTGTCCAAGTCCGGCAAGGACAAATTCAGGCAGAAAATTACCAATGCCCTGGACCTCTTTGACTATAAATTAGACCTGCTGGTTAAAGACTATGACTTGGATACGGTTGAGGGCAAGGTTGGGATTGCCCATCAGATGCTTCCCACAATTGGCCGTGTGCAGAACGCTATTCGCAGAGGCGCTTACATAAGGCGCCTGGCCCAGGAGTTCTCCAGAGGCGAGAGGTCTTTAGGCGAAGAGTGGATCCTGGCGGAGTTAAAAAAAGTCAAAAAGGATTTCCAGTATTACACTAAAGATGGGTTTGTCCGGCCAAAGATAGGCCCCAGCCGCCCCGCCGAAGAAATGCTCTTAAAAATTCTGCTGGATGACCGGCACTCAATCGGGGAAGTAAAGAGGCAGCTGGCCCCGGAAGATTTCCAGGATTTACGCATCAGAGAGGCAGCCAGGCTTATCTTTAACCTGCATGCGGAGGGCGAGGTTCCCAGCGCCGCTAAATTAATAACTTATTTGAGAGGGGAAGAGGAAACAGCCCAATTAATTTCCCGCATCTTCAGTTTGCCTGAGGAATTCGTCGACCGCGGCAAGAGCCTAAAGGACTGTATCGGGCGGATAAAGAACGACAACCTGAAGATAAGGTTAAATAAGCTGCAGCGAGAAATCAAGCTTGCCCAGAGCTGGGGGCATAAGGATAAGATGGCAGAATTGGTCAAAAAGTATAACGGTTTGATTAAAAGGCAGGCAATAGCAAAATGAAGCAAAAGAAAAAGAAACAAATCGTTCCGGGAAACAGAGTAAGGCAATTAGAAAAACTCCTTGCAGCCGGCAAAGAAAAAGGACATCTTACTTATGAGGAAGTAAACGATATCCTGCCTGAGAATATAGTCTCTTCCGAAGAAATAGACGAAATCCTTACTATGCTGGGCAACGAGAACATCGAGATTATCGCAGCCGAACAGAAGCCGGAACTGGAAAAGGCCCTTCCCGAAGCAGAGCTTGCTCTTAAGGAGAAACAGCCGGGGCTTCCCCGGCTTACCCGCATGGATGACCCGGTAAAGATGTATCTCAGGCAGATGGGGCAGATTCCTCTGGTTGCGCGGGAAGAAGAGATAAGGTTAGCCAAGGCCATAGAATCAGCGGAACATAACTTTCGCCAGGCGCTATTTGATTGCCCGCGGGCAAAAAAAGAAATTTTGAATGTGGCCAATCAGATTATCAGAAATGAGTTTAATTTAGAAGAGGCGGTTAAAGAAGGGGCCAACCTGAATCACGACAAACTGCTCAAAAAAATCGCTGTTTTGATTTCTAAATTAAGGGCTACCCGCAAACACGAGAATATTGTATCTTTGCTCTGGCGGTTTGATTTGACCACTTCGCTGGTTGAAGACATCGTTCTAAGGATTAAATCCAGTTTTCGCCAGATAGGCGAAATAGATTCCCAGGTTAAACGCCTGCGTAAGAGAAAAACAAGAGGCAAGATCGGCGTCTTAATCCAGAAAAGGAAAAGGATCTTAAACGAATTTGGCGCAAGCTATGCCAGGATAAAAGAACGGGTCAGGCAGGTCAGGTCCAAACAGGGCAAGTTCAACAGGGCAAAGAAGGCCTTGGTGGAGGCCAATCTGCGCCTGGTGGTGAGTATTGCCAAGAAATATACCAACAGGGGGCTCTCTTTCCTGGATTTGATTCAAGAAGGAAATATCGGTTTGATGAAGGCGGTAGATAAATACGACTATCACCGGGGCTATAAATTCAGCACCTATGCTACCTGGTGGATTCGCCAGGCGATTACCCGCTCTATTGCCGACCAGGCCAGGACCATCCGCATCCCCGTGCATATGACCGAGACCATCAACAGGCTTATCCGTATTTCGCGCGCCCTGGTACAGGAGAAGGGCAGGGAGCCCGTTCCGGAGGAGATTGCCCGCCAGATGAGTATGGCCGTGGATAAGGTACGCGGGATCTTGAAGATTGCCCAGCAGCCTATATCTCTTCAGACGCCCGTGGGCGACGAGGGAGATACGCATTTCGGAGATTTTATCGAGGACAAAAGCGCGGTTTCTCCGGCCAATGCCACTGCCTATTCCATACTTAAGTCGGAGATGGAGGATGTGCTCACCTCCCTTACGGAGCGCGAGAAGAAGGTGTTGCAGCTGCGTTTCGGCATCGGCGACGGCTATCCCCGCACGCTGGAGGAGGTAGGCGGGATCTTCAGGGTAACTCGCGAGCGGGTCAGGCAAATTGAGGCCAAGGCCTTGAGGAAACTCAGGCATCCCACCCGCAGCCGCCGCCTGAAGAACTTCCTTGACTTAGGCCTTAGCGAGGAAAGGAAATCTTTCTAAAACAGCCTTAAAAATTCTAATAGACAAAAGGATGAATCCTGTGGTAAGATACGTCTCTATAAGATTCATCCTTTTTTATTGGGCGTCCTCCTACGCTAAAGCTTCGGAGGACAAGTAGGATTGGGCGTATAATTGGGCGTATGGCTTAGCTGGTTAAAGCGCCACACTCACATTGTGGAGATCGAAGGTTCGAATCCTTCTACGCCCACCAATCAATTTTGCGAAGCAAAATTGATAGAGCAATCGAAAGTTGAGAATCGAAAATTGGCTTCGATTGCGGTCTAATTTCGAATTTCGATTTTCAAGA
>CAZPGX010000013.1:16015-23034 GCA_964586605.1 uncultured Planctomycetia bacterium | reverse complement strand
AAAGCCGGCGATATAATTTTGCCTTTTTTATCTCATCGAGCAAAATCCAGTCGGCCTCGCGCAGGATATCAAGCCTTTCTTTGGTAATAGCGCCGATAACCCTCACCGCCAGCCCCGGTCCCGGAAAAGGCTGCCGATAAATAATATCATCGGATAAACCCAACTCTTTGCCCGCAGCTCTTGCTTCGTCCTTAAATAATTCTTTAAGCGGCTCTATCAACACAAATTTCATTTTTTTAGGTAAGCCACCGACATTATGATGTGTCTTGATGGTTGCCGAAGGCCCACCCAGTACAGACCTTGACTCAATGACATCAGGATATAATGTGCCTTGCGCCAAAAATTTAATCTTCCCTAATCTTCCGGCCTCTTTTTCAAAAACCTCGATAAACAACTTTCCGATAATCTTACGCTTTCTCTCTGGGCCCTTAACACCTTTTAAGCCCTTTAAGAAAATATCCCGGGCGTTGAGTGTCTTTAGGTTAATCCGGTAATAACTTTCGAACCTATTTTTCACTAATTTCGCTTCATCTTTGCGCAACAGCCCATTGTCAATAAAGATTGCGGTTAAATTTTTACCAATTGCTTTATGCAGCAATAGAGCCAGAACCGAGGAATCAACCCCGCCGCTTAATGCACAAATGGCTTTTTCCTCGCCTATCGTCTCTTTTAACTTCTGGATGGAACTCCGAACAAACGAACGTATATCCCAGTTCTTTTTACACTCGGCTATATCAAAGAGAAAATTCCTTAATATCCTTTTACCCTTTGGCGTATGCGCTACCTCCGGATGAAATTGCACACCGTAGAACTTTCTCGTCCCATCACCCATAGCGGCAATCTTTGCATTGTCGGTTGAGCCAATTATTTTAAATCCGCGGGGCAATACTGTTATCTTATCGCCGTGACTCATCCAGACTGTCTCTTTTTTCAAAACTCCTTTAAACAGGCCGTCTCTTGATTTAATCTTAAAAGTTGCTCTGCCATACTCTCTCGCCCGGGCCTTGGCAACTTTACCGCCTAAAGCTTTAGCTAAAAGTTGCGCGCCATAGCAGATACCGAGGATAGGCAAGCCCATATTAAAGATATCTTTGCTGCAGACAGGGCTTCTCCTTGCCAAAACACTAGCCGGCCCGCCAGATAAGATTAAGGCAGATGGTTTGCGCGATAGGAGTTCTCGCGCCTCAATATTGTACGGAAGTATCTCTGAATATACTCCGCATTCTCTTACCCGACGGCCAATCAGGTGGGTATATTGCGAGCCGAAATCCAAAATAGCTATCCATCCTCTATCCATTATACCACATTATCATCAGAGCTTTGGCACAATTTAACTGTTAAGAACAGAGTCTGCTTCTTCGCGATAGGCATCCATCACATAAGGAATGCCGGATACTCTTGCCGCATCTTCGGTTAAAGACATAACATCTTTTCTGGAAATGACATTTAATCTGAAATTCCTGGTTCCGGCCATTAACTGTTGTAAACCTACTTTGAGTTTCTGGGAAAAACTGTAAACCCCTATAGCTCCCAGAGGAATCTCCTTCATTCGTTTTCCGTATTTCTCGGCAAGTTCGTCATAGCAGACAAATATTTCTTCGGGTCTTTTTCCGTATCGGGAAACAGTGCCAGGCAAGTCTTTGCCTTCAATCCAATATCCGATATTTTTACCCACCATTCCCGGAATCATAAACGCCCTTCCCATACAAACTGCCTTTACATATGGGGCGCCCATTGCCAATACCTTGAAGATGTGATCCTCTGTAGAAAAGCCTCCGGCAATGGCGATATCCGGAACGCGCGTTCCTTTTTTAGCCAGCTTCTCACAAATCTGGTAAACCATAGACTCAAGATAAAATGTGGGAATGCCCCACTCTTCCATCATCCTCCAGGGGCTCATTCCTGTGCCTCCGGGAGCACCATCTATAGTAAGCAGGTCAATCTTAGCCTGCGAGCTGTATTTAATAGCCATAGCCAGTTCTCTCATCGAATAAGCGCCAGTCTTTAAGGTAATGCGCTTAAACCCAAGCTCTCTTAAACGCTTAACCTCGGCTAAAAACGCCTCTTCAGAAACAAAACCCATGCGCGAATGGCGTTCAAATTCTCTAATAGCCCCTGCTTTATAGGCTTTTTGAACTGAGCTTAGGGTTGGCTCAGGGGTAATAATATAGCCGCGTTTTTTGAGTTCCAGCGCCCTCTCTAAGCTTTTAACCTTGATTTCTCCTCCGATACACTTCGCCCCCTGCCCCCATTTAAGCTCGATAGTCTCCATGTTATATTTCTTTCTTACGTATTCGGCCACGCCTAAACGGGTGTCTTCTACATTCATCTGAACCAGAAGTTCTCCGTATCCTTCATAGAATTTTCGGTAAATTTCTATTCTTCTGTCCATATCAGGCGACTTTTTAATCTTTCCTTTTGAATCTAATTCTAATTTTGGGTCGATACCACAAACGTTTTCTCCGCAGACCAAAGTAACGCCGGAAATAGCTGCCCCAATAGCGAAGTGTTCCCAATTCTTTCTGGCTATTTCTGTAGAACCAAGCGCTCCGGTAAAAACAGGAACTCTCATCTTTACCTTTTTATCCCAACCGTATTTGGTTTCGGTATCCACCTTGGGAAAGATAGCGGTATCCGGACCCGGCTTTACCCCTTCAGGAAGCCCCTTGGCACCCATAGCATATCCCTGAATATTAAGATGAGAATAATCTATAGGATAATTCTTATCCCCTCCTGCTGAAATCTCACCAAAGGGCCCGGGATAAATCACCTCGCGGCTGCGGAAACTCGCTTTAAAGACCTCGCAGTTTCCGCGACAGCCATCAATACAGCGCGTACAAAGCCCTGAACCGGGAACAACGTTTCGGGACCTATTGGCTGTCTGTGTCACATCATTAGCATTTGGTTGTTGTAGATTCATTTCTCAGCCCTCCTTTTTTATTTTCTTGCTCTAACACATCCGAATCCTTCCCCTAACCTACAATCTACACAAGTATCGGGAGATTCCTGTGCCATTGATAATTGAGATTCGCATTTTCCACAAAAATATTCTTCGCCTTTTTTCATAGGCCCGTCGCACGGAGTAATGGTCATCGGGCAAATATCTATACAGGCATTGCATCTTTTACAATAATCCGGGCGCTCGTCAAATGGTAAGCGCACCTTGCGCGCCAGGCCCCTGCCCACAAACCCCAGAGATTTAGACTGCCAGAGTTCATCGCAAATCCTGACACATCGTCCGCACAAAACGCAATTTTCGTGCCTAAAAGGGTAGCGCACTTCTTTAACGCCGCATCTTACAGCAATATCCTGAATAGCGCGCGAATTAGGCGCCTCGGCCACCAACATCTCGGCAATATTTTTTCTCGCTTTAAGTATCTTCTCTGTATGGGCCTTGATTACCATTGCCTCTTCTACTTCAAGGGTGCAGGATGTAGTAACCTTGGATTTACCGTTTTTAATCACCTCAACAATACAGAGGCGGCAGGCCCCGATAGGAGTAAGCCCGGGCACATGGCAGAGGTGTGGAATACAGATACCGTATTCCAGCGCCGCATCTAATACCGAACTGCCGCGGGGCGCGCGAACACGAGCTCCATTAATTGTAAGCGTTACGTATTCACTCATTTGACAACAACTGCCTCAAACTTACATGCTTCTTTACAAATACCGCATTTCTGGCATTTGGCATCATCAATTTTATAAGTCTTTTCTTTTTTGATAATAGCGCCGTGAGGGCAGGCTTTAAAACATGCCCCACAGCCTTTACATTTTTCTTTATCAATAGAATAATGAATTAATTCCCTGCACACTCCGGCAGGACAGCGTTTTTCTTTTATATGGGCGTCATATTCGGAGCGAAAGTATTTAATCGTAGAAAGCACCGGATTCGGCGCTGTTTTGCCTAAGGCGCATAAGGAAGCAATCGATACCGTCTCGGCTGTGTCTTTGAGAAGTTCGAGTTTTTCTTCTGTGCCCCTACCTTCTGTAATATCCTTGATTATTTCTAACATCCGGCTAAGCCCAACTCTGCAAGGGACGCACTTACCGCACGATTCATCTACCAGGAATTTTAAGAAATACTTCGCCATATCAACCATACAGGTTGTCTCATCCATAACTACCATGCCGCCTGAACCCACCATTGAACCTGCTTCAGTTAATGCCTCAAAATCTACAGGTAAATCAAAAAGCTCCTCAGGTAAACAACCTCCGGATGGCCCACCTGTTTGCACTGCCTTAATCCTTTTTCCCGTAGCCGAGCCACCACCTATATCATAAATAATCTTGCGCAAGCTCGTTCCCATGGGAACCTCAACTAATCCTGTATTTCTTATTTTCCCGGTGAGAGCAAAAATCTTTGTTCCTTTGCTTTTGGCAGTTCCCTTTGCGGTAAACCAGGAAGCGCCTTTGTTGATAATGGAAGGCACATTGGCCCAGGTCTCCACATTATTTAGATTTGTCGGTAAATCCATAAAACCCTTTTCTGTGGTATGGATATCCTTGGGCCTTGGCTCTCCCACCTTGCCTTCTAAAGAGGCCATTAACGCGGTTGATTCTCCACAGACAAAAGCCCCACCGCCTCTGGCGAGCTTTATATCAAAAGAAAAGTCCGTTCCCAAAACATTTTTACCCAAAAGTCCAATCTCCTCTGCCTGCTGCACGGCGAGCTTTGAATGTTTTACTGCAAGGGGATATTCGTTTCTGACATATATATACCCGTGCTCTGCACCAATGGCATAGGCCCCAATAAGCATCCCTTCAATTATCGCGTGCGGATTTCCTTCTAAAACACTTCTGTCCATATAAGCGCCGGGGTCGCCTTCGTCAGCGTTACAGATAACATATTTGGAAGCTCCTTCAGCCCTACGGCAGAACTCCCATTTTTTCCCGGTAGAAAATCCGCCTCCGCCGCGGCCTCTAAGCCCGGACTCTTTAATCTCTTTTATTACCTCATCCGCTTTCATAGAAGTCAAAACCTTAATCAATGCAGAATACCCGCCATTGGCTATATAATCGCTGATATCGCAGGGGTCAACCAGTTTATTCTGTCCGAGAACAACGCGCTCCTGTGCTTTATAAAAAGGAATGTCCTTTTCGCGAGAAATTCTCTTTCCTGAAGCGGGGTCTGTATACAATAGTCTTTCTACAATCTTATCATTCTGCAGAGTCTCAGAGACAATTTCCGGAATATCTTCCGGTTTTATATGGCAATAAAAAGTATTCCCCGGTTCAATAACCATCAGCGGGCCCTGTTCACAGAAACCATGACAACCGGTAGTTCTAATTTTTACCTTCTTAGTCAATTTTTTGTTCTTCAGCTCTTTGCGCAAAGATGCTAATACAGAAAGACACCCCGAAGCAGAACACCCTGTTCCCGCGCAGAGGGTAACTATTTTGCCATATTTATTCTCTTCTTTTTTCTGCTCTTCAGCTTGTTTTTTTAAAGCTTCTATGGTAATTGCTACGCTCATTTTCGCTTTCTTTTTTGCCGGGTTTTTCGCGAACTTTTTGTATTAAAACCCGTAATTTCCCCGAACTCATATGGTCGTAATATTTCCCATCTAATGCCACAATAGGCCCTAACGCGCATGCGCCTAAACAATTGACTGTCTCCACTGTAAATTCGCCGTTTTTAGTAGTTTCACCAGGTTGAACACCAAGTTGCCCGAGAACCTCATCTAAGAATTTAGGCGCGCCCCTTACATGGCAGGCTGTGCCCATGCACACTGTGAGCAGGTGTTTTCCACGCGGCTTAAGCGTAAAGGCCTTGTAGAAATTAGCCACTCGGAATACCTCAATAAGAGGGACCTCTAATTTTTCAGAGACGCCTCTTAATGCCTCCTCCGGCAAATAGTTATAGACCCCTTGGATATCCTGCATAACCTCAATTAATTCCGAGGAGGACTTCTGTCTATTGCTTAATATAATATCTAGCTTTTTCGCGCTCATGAATTTTACCTTATTTTAAGCAATAAAAAAGACGTTCTGGCCTTATACTTGGCTTTAGAACGTCTTTGTTCCCTTCCTTAAACACACCGTTGTACCTTATTCTATCCATGTAAATATACCACAATGCCCCGAAATCTGTCAAGCCTTATTTTTGAGGGCTTTTTTTCATCTGTTCGCTTAAGATAATCGCCTCGGACACCTCCCGCATAGTCTTGCGATTATCCATACTGTATTTTCTGATGCGATTATAGGCACCCTCTTCCGATAAACCACTTTGTTTCATTAAAATGCCTTTTGCCCGCTCAACCGCTTTTCTGGACTCCAGCTCCTCTCTGATTACCTTGGATTCAACAACAAGCCTGAAGTTCTCAATCACGATAGCGGCCTGGTTGGCTATTGACTTTAACACATCTATTTCACTTTTAGTAAACTTATGCGGATTAGACGTATAGCTGTTTAAGGCGCCGATTATTCTACCCTTAACAGTAAGGGGTACGCACAAAAGCGAACAGAGTTTTTCTCGCTTGGCGATAGTTCTATTCATATATCTTAAGTCTTTGCGCACGTCGGAAACCGTAATCGGCACACCGGTTTTGGCAACCCTTCCGGCAATCCCCTCTCCCAGTTTGGTGCTCGGTTTCTTATTATAGCTCTCACTTACAGACTGGGTAGCTTTGACCTCGAGCTTATTGCCTGTTTTATTAATCAGCAAAAGCGAGCAAATTTTCGAGCCCATTACCTCAGCGGTTACCGTAACAATAAGTCTTAGAATATCCTCTAAATATAGGTCGGATGTAACCGCCTCGCTGATTTTGGTTAAGGCCTTGATAACCTGTTTGCCGCCGGCAAATTCCGAATTTGAGCTTTTCCTCTTTTTGGCCATCTCTATCTCCTTAAGGTCCTGTTATAGCAAAATACCCCTTAGCCGTCAATAGACTTTTTTCTAAAGTAGGCCAACAAAACCATAATTGCTACGGGCGTTATTCCGGAAATACGCTCTGCCTGGCCTAAGCTCAGGGGTTTAAACCTGATCAATTTCTCTTTAATCTCGCGGGAAAGCCCGGAAA
>CAZPGX010000013.1:0-15915 GCA_964586605.1 uncultured Planctomycetia bacterium | reverse complement strand
CGCTTGCTGACCAGGCCTAATTCATAGCCAAACTTGCGCAGGCGTAAATCCGCGTTATCTTCGCGGATAAGCAACCGATATTCCACACGGGAGGTAAACATCCGGTACGGCTCGGGCGTGCCTTTGGTAACTAAATCATCGATTAACACGCCGATATAACTTGTGGAGCGGTCCAGAACAAACGGCTCTTTCTCTTTAACTCGTAGGGCCGCATTTATCCCGGCAATCAAGCCTTGCGCAGCCGCTTCTTCATATCCGGTAGTGCCGTTAATCTGGCCGGCCAGATATAGATTTTTGATTAATTTGCTCTCCAGGGTAGGGAAATTTTGGGTGGGTTCAACCACATCATGCTCTATCCCGTAACCAAAGCGGTTAATCTTCACGCGCTCAAGCCCGGGGATAGAACGGATAAACTGTTCTTGCACCTCTTCGGACATATTCGTAAAAAGCCCGTTGGGATAATATTCATTCGTATGCAGGCCTTCGGGCTCTAAGAATATTTGATGCCTGGAATGGTGAGGAAATTTAACTACCTTTTCTTCAAAGGAAGGGCAATAACGCACGCTGGGGCCGGCAATCCTTCCGCCCAAAAGAGCTGATGCCTGCAAGTTATTGCGAATGATGCTGTGTGTCTTCTCATTGCTATAGGTAAGGTAACAGGGAAGCTGTTTTATCTTAAGCCGTTTTGTAGAAAGAGAAAAAGGCCGGGGGACCTCATCTCCGGGCTGAATCTGCATCCGTGAGAAATCGATTGTCTCACCGTCTAAGCGGGCGCCGGTGCAGGTATTAAAACGCAAAAGGCGAAGACCCGCCTTACGCAGGGAATCGGAAAGCCTCTTGCTGATGTCTTGTTCTTCAAGGCGGCCTCCGGGAAACTTACGCTTCCCGATATGAATCAAACCGTTTAAGAAAGTGCCCGGCGTGATTACCACTGTCTTTGCCTTGAGCCTCTCTCTCTGTTTAGTTTCTACTCCATAAATAAGGTTGTCTTTAACCAGCAAACCGACAACCTCCGCGGCAGAAGTTTTAAGATTTTTCTGTCTTTTTACTGCCTTGCGCATATATAAGGAGTATGCTTTTCTATCCGCCTGGGCGCGCGATGACCAGACTGCCGGCCCCTTGGAGGCATTGAGAGTCCTGAACTGGATGCCGCAGACATCCGCAGCCCGGGCCATCTCGCCGCCTAAGGCGTCAATCTCGCGAACCAACTGACCCTTACCGATGCCCCCGATTGCCGGATTGCAGGACATCAATCCGATGGTCTCTAAGTGCAGGCTGAGGAGCAGAGTCCGGCAACCCATGCGCGCCGAGCCTAAAGCCGCCTCAATGCCGGCATGCCCTCCGCCAATCACTATCACATCGTAGGGTTTCTTTTTCATATAAAACAGACAACCTGGATTATTTATAGGTGAGGCTTAAATAATAGTTGATGTTGGTATTCTGCGGATAGAGCCGGGTACCCTTCTCCAATATGGCCTGGGCCTCCTCTATCCGGCCAAGCTGAAGGTAGAGCCGGCCCAGATTCTCATAGGCCAGGATGTAGTTATTTAAGTCAATTGAGGCCCGGTATTGGGTGAGGGCCTGATCTATCCCTCCCGCGTTTTCCAGGACTACGCCTAAGTTATTGCGGCTGGTGGCGTAACGCGGGGCAATCTTGACTGCGGCCTCAAATTCTTTGCCGGCCTCCTTTAGCCTTCCCCGGCGAAACAGCTCTACGCCTAAGTTATTGTGCAGAAGAAAACTTTTCGGAGAGTGCCTTACATCGTGCGCATAAAGCCCAAGAGGGTTTCGCCACTGGAAATTGCGCATAATGGTACGCGGGCAATAGAAAAGAAAAAGCAGGCAGGCCAGGGCTAAAAGGGCCTTGCGGTATTTTTTAGCCTCCCTAAAGAATTTCACGGCAGTTGAGGCTGCCAGCGCCCAGAAGCCTACAGCCGGAAGATAGAGCCAGTGTTCGGCTGCCGTTGCGTTTAAGGGAACGATGTTAAAAACAGGAATTAAAGCAATCACAAACCAGGATACATAGAAAAAGGCCTTGCGGTTATGCCGGTAGGCCGACTTTAAAAACCAGATTGTGAGCAACAAAAGAATAAGCCCCGGCCAGAAATAGGGATTGGCAATGCTGGTAACTAAGAAATGCCTCTCCATATGTAAATATAGGGGAAAGACTAAAAGGCCAAGATAAGTCAGGCATATCTTGGGGATAGTAATCAGCCTCTCAAAAAGCGGCGCCTGGGCAATCAAGGAAAGCGAATGGCTCTGGCCAAAGGGCAAAATACGCATTCTGATAAGAACATAGGCAGCGCTAATCAATAAGAAAGAGATATAAGCGGGTATCCAGGGCTTAATCTCTTTCTGGCGCAAGAAGCAAAAGCCATAAATGCCGATTAAAACTAAGAAAATCAAGGCGCTTTCTTTAGAAAGCAAAGCCAAGATATAAAAAAGGCAAGAGATAATCCAGTAAAGATACCTTTTTGCGCCGGATGCAGTGAGAAGCTTTAAGAAATAAAGAAAGCTGAATAGCAAAAAGGCACAGGCCAAGAGGTCTGCCCGTCCGGCAATATAGGTAACCGCCTCTGTGTGCACAGGATGCACCACAAAGAATAAGGCGCTTAAGAAACCTATTAAATTATCGGCGCTGATTTTGCTAATCAGAAAATATACGGCTATAGCGACAGCGCAGTGTAAAATCAGGTTAGTCAGATGGTAGCCGAAAGGATTAAGCTTCCAGAGGGAATAATCAAACAGATAAGAGATAGTCTGTATGGGGCGGTAGAAGCTGCCGGCCTCCCCTCCTCCCTGGAAATGGCTGCTAGAGAAGATTGAGCCGAGGAATTCAAAACTCCTGATGTAGTGATTTCTTAAGACCAGGACTTCATCGTCCCATAAGAAAGGCACGCTAAAGGAGTTGGCGTAGCAAAGGACTGCCGCACAAACGATAATGAGAATTATAGCAGAGGCCTTCACCTTTTTAGCGGATAAGGAATCTATTTTTTACTTTTCTGGCTCGGAAAAACTGATGGGTAAATTTTCTCGCAGCTGCGCGGTCAAACTTCCTGCAGGAGAAGATATTGATGTAGGCCTTGCCCCAAAGGTCAGAGAAATGAGCGGTTATGGAGCTTGTCTCTATCAACTGTATCAGAGAATAGCCTTTTGTGTAGGAGGCCTTTGTGCCAAAATAAGGGATGAGGGTCTTCCCATATTGCTTCATCCTGATTAACTTGCAGAGTTTATCTACATAGCACTTAAGTTTCCGGCGAGAGGTAAGCACTTCTTTGGCACAGCCCTCAAGGTCCATTACCAATTCATAACCGTAAATTTTCTTTTTCATTCTCTAAAACACTCCTTGTTTTTTAATTCCCACCCTCTTCCCTGCGCTATTTGCTTTATTAAAGATGCAGATATCGGCTTAAGCGTTCCATCATCTTCTGATTAACATATCTTAAGTATCTATTTTCATCGCTTTCCTGGACAATAAGCAACCGGACTCCCGTGTCAAACATCGCCTTGGCATCAGCCTTGGCATCAGCCTGGGCCTCCAGGAGGCGAGACCAGCGCACTTCACCCCTTAGAATCAAAGGTTTCGACTTAGAGGAAAGCATGATTTCCAGTTCCAGTTTAGTGCCGGGCTCAAGCTGCTTCTCGGCGCTGAAGCAAATCCCCTCCATGCTCATATCTTTACTTACGCCCGAAGCCCTTGCCTTAAAAGGCTCTGCCGTTTTCTTATCGCTAACCCGGAAATTGACTTCATTAGCAACATTAAGCCGTATATATTTCCTTCTATCTTCTTGCTGCTTTTTCTCCTGCATAAGGACTCCTCTCTAGATGAGGTCTTTGTGCCTTAATTGCAATGCCAGTTCTTCCCTTTTATCGGAATACTCCAAACCAACCTCGGGAGATATTTTTCCCGCAGCAATCAGTGCCATTAAACATTGATTGAAGCTCTGCATACCGTAAATCTCACCGCTGGCAATGTACTTGGGTATCTCCCACAACTTGTTTTCCCTGATTAAACTGGATATCGTAGGGCTTAGGGTCATAATCTCATAAGCCGGGACCAAGCTTTCGCCGTCGACGAGAGGAAGAAGCCGTAAAGAAACCACGCCCTTGAGAAGAAAAGAAAGCTGGTTAAATACGAAATGGTGCTGCTGCGGCGGAAAGAAATTCACAAGCCTCTCTACCGTAGAGGAAGCGTTAACCGTGTGAACCGTAGAAAAAACCAACGCCCCTGTCTCGGCAGCGGTTAAGGCGGCATAGCAGGTTTGAAAGTCCCTGATATTGCCTATGTAAATAACATCGGGCGAGTGAACGACAAATTGTTTTAAGGCCTCCGCGTAAGAAAAGACATCGCTGCCTATTTCCCTCTGATTAATTATTGATTTCTTGTCGGCAAAAGTAAATTCAATCGGCTCCTCGACGGTAAGGATGTGCCTGCCGAAATTCTGGTTTATATATTCAATCATTGAAGCAATGGTAGTGGACTTTCCGCTTCCGGTAACCCCGGTAAGAAGAATCAGGCCGCGCCGCTCCCGGCAAAATCTTTCCAGCACTTTCGCCGGAAGATTCAATTCCTTAAAGCTGAGCGTATTTAAGTCAATCTTTCTGACGACTACGGAGAGGGTATTTCTCTGGTAGAAGATTCCGATGCGCAACCTCCAGCGCTCTCCGTAGTAGCTGGAGAATTCGCAGCTCTTGTTCTTCCGCAGCATATCCTTCCTATAATCGTCGGTCAACTCGGAAACCACCCTGTCCACATCCTCAACGGAAAACTTATAATCATCAACCGGCTGCACCTCCGTGCAGACCCTTAATTTTAGCGGGCCGCCCGCCCTGATAAAGGCATCCGAGGCATCCTTCTCTATCATCACATCAAGAACATCCTTAAAATTCATCCTAAATCTCCCTGGCCTTCGGTAACTCTGGGCCTGGTTTGATTATACCGCAAAAAGCAGCAAGCCTCAATCACTTTATTTCTAGCTCGGACCTATGGGTTCTTTGTTTGGCCAACTCCCAGGCGTACTCATAAAGGTGCAGCCCTTTGGATGAGGCTATTATCTCTCCGTTTTTCACGCCTATCTCCTCGGCCATATACTGTTTTACAAGCTCAAGGCCCCCGAGATTTGAGGGAAAACCGCCCCAGAGGTCCCAGGAGCGAAAATATAAAAAGAAATGCAGCTTCCCGTAACGCACGCGGGTATCTATAATGCGCAGGCATGGGGGATCCAGCAATTTTATATCGGAGGGCATCCCTATCTCCATAATCGCCTGGTTGGTCCCAAACCCTTGCGTTTTATACATCTTGATTACCTCTTCTATCTGGTTACACTGAAGAGGCATCTCGCGAGCCATCTTTTTGCCGTCGGGCTCTGTCTCAATCTTTACCTTTGGGTCTACCAGACGTTCGCCGTATGTGTAATCCTCGGTTTCGGTCTTCTGGCCGGTGAGAAGATATTGCAGATATTGATGGATGTAATCTATGCTGGTAGGCGCGGGTATGGATGAGCCTTCGGGCATAATGGGAATTATCTGATGGGCGGGATTCTTGACGCGGACCGTTACAAAATCAAATTCAAGGCGTCTCTGGCCCGCATAACTGCCGCGGTCAATCTTATAGACATGACCGTGTTCTAAGATCTCCGTCAGGCAGCGAAACCAGGCGTCGTCTAAATCAAATGCCTCTATATGAACTGGCCTTAGCCCTATTTGTTTTTTCAGGTTACGTTTTCCTTACATTTACGGCTTGTTCGCCTTTAGGGCCCTGCTCGATTTCAAATTCGACTTCCTGGCCTTCGTCTAAAGACTTATATCCTTCACCCTGAATTGCGCTGTGATGCACAAAAACATCATTGCCCGACTCAGGAGTAATAAAGCCATAACCTTTTTGGTTGTTAAACCACTTGACTTTTCCTTTTGCCATTACCTACTGCACCTCCTTCTTATTGAATTTGAGTTTAGCTTACTTCAATTCTCTCTGTTTGTCAATTAAATTATGATAATACGGAAGTGCTGCCGGATTCTCGCTGACCTTTGTAGGCAAACCTATCTTATCCAGCAATCCAATGAAAGGATCGGGGTCAAGCTCCTCCACATTGACCATGGTTTTTACATCCCAGATGCCCTTGGCAATAAGCACAGCCGCTGCTGCCGGAGGAACGCCGGCGGTATAGCAGATAGCCTGGGACTCCACTTCTTTGTAACACTCGGCGTGGTCACAGATATTGTAGATGAAGACCTCTTTGGGCCGGCCGTCTTTGGTGCCTCTGACGAAATTGCCGATGCAGGTTTTTCCTGTGTAGCCGGGTGCAAGCGAAAGAGGGTTGGGAAGCACCGCCTTAAGTAGCTTTAAGGGGACCACTTCCAGGCCTTCTGCGGTCTTTACGGGCTTTTCTGAAGTTAGGCCCAGGTTGGTCAACACCGAAAATACATTAATGTAATGGTCACCAAAACCCATCCAGAAGCGGATGCTATTGGCATCGATATTTTTGGATAAGGAATGAAGTTCATCGTGGCCGTTTAAATAAACAGGCTGTTTGCCCACAACCGGGAAGTCATAAATCATCTTTACGGAATGGACGCGCTCTTCTACCCATTTGCGGTCAATCCATGTCCAGACCTTTTTAAATTCCCTGAAATTTATCTCCGGATCAAAATTGGTGGCAAAGTACCTGCCGTGGTTTCCCGCATTGACATCCAGGATGTCAATAGTATCAATCGTATCAAAATGATGCTTTACTGCTAAAGCGCAATAGGCATTGACTACTCCCGGGTCAAAGCCGCAACCTAAAATCGTGGTCAAGCCCTTTTGTTTGCAGCGGTCTTTTCGTTTCCACTCATAATTAGCATACCAGGGCGGGTCTTCGCAGACCTTATCAGGCTCCTCATGAATGGCTGTATCTAAGTAAGCTGCACCTGTGGCCAGAGAGGCCTCCAATAAAGACATATTCACATAGGCCTGGGCCAGGTTAAGCACAATCTGCGAGTTGGTTTCCCGGATAAGTTTTATTGTAGCGGGGATATCTAAGGCATTGACCTGGCGGGAATAGAGTTTTTTGCCGGGGTCCTTAATGCTGTTCTTCTTCTTGACGCTGGCGATAATCTTATCACATTTGGCAAGAGTTCTTGAGGCAATACAGATATCTCCCAGGATATCATTATTTTGCGCACATTTGTGAGCTGTCACATGGCCGACGCCGCCGGCTCCCACAATCAAGACATTCTTTTTCATAGCAACAGACCTCTCTACGACAAATTGTTTACAAAATCCTTATAGCTGAACTGACGCGCCGTTTCAATCCTGCCATTTAGCCTTTTTATAGCAATAGCAGGCATCTTCAGGCCATTAAACCAGTTTTTCTTGACAATGCTATATCCGGCAGCATCGGAAAACCTAACAATACTGCCAACCTTTAAAGGCGATTTAAAACGGTAGGTCCCGAAAACATCGCCTGCCAGACAAGAGCGTCCGGCCACCACATAGCTAAACCTACCGCTCCGGCCTTGTTTCATTTTAGCAGGTGTGCGGTAAATCAACAAGTCTAACATATGTGCCTCGGTTGAGGCATCAACTATAGCAATATCAATTTTGTTTCGAACAATATCAACTACCTTAGTAACCAATTCTCCTGCCTGGGTAATCACGCCCTCCCCGGGCTCCAAATATACCTGGATATTAAAACGCCGGCTAAACTCTTTTAGTTTTTTGCAAAATTTATCCAGCGGATAGCCCTGTTTGGTAAAATAAAGTCCTCCTCCTAAGCTGACCCACTCTAATTGTTTCAGTATATCGGCGTATTTACGGCTGATATAGTTAAGGTTGGAAGAAAGATTCTTAAAATTATCATTTTCACAGTTAAAATGAAACATCACCCCGCTGATACGCGAAAGCGCTCTTTTAAGTGATTTTTCATCAATTACTCCCAGGCGAGAAAATTTGCGGGCGGGGTCTGCTAAATCAAAGTCTGAATAGCTTACTTGAGGGTTAACCCGCAGGCCGACTTTAAGATGGCTGCAGGCAGGGTAAAACCTTTTAAGTTGCGAAACAGAGTTAAAAATAATCTTATCAACAAACTCCCTCAACTCTTTTATATCTTCTTTAGAGTAGCCTGCCGAATAAACTTGGACCTCTTTGCCGAATCGCTCATGCCCCAGGCGCGCCTCGTACAGAGAACTGGAGGTTGTCCCGTCCATATATTGCCGCATCAGCTTAAATACGCTCCAGGTTGCAAAACATTTAAGCGCCAATACAGACTTTGCCCCGGAGCCTTGCCTGATGCGTTTGATAATTTTGAGGTTTCTTAGTAACCTGCGCTCGTCAATCAAGTAGTAAGGCGTCTTCATAGCAATATATTATACCCTGAAAATCAAAGAGCCTCAAGGCAAATCTTGAGGCTCTATTAAAACTAGGTGCTATACTATTTCGCAATACTTACATTAGTGGCACGCGGGCCTTTATCGGAATTCTCAACTTCAAACTCAACCTCTTCATCACCCTTCAAGGCAGCAAACGTAGTGCCTACAAGACTACTCTGGTGGAAGAATACCTGCCTGCCGTCTGTATCATCGATAAAGCCAAAACCTCTTTCGCGAACCAGCTTATTTATCTTTCCTTTATGCATCTTATATCCCCTTAATACCCCTTCGGGGCACATCTAAATAAGGCCCGGCTATAACCCACCAGGCCTTATTTGTTTTTTAGGTTATACTTTCGTTACCTTTGTAGCTTGTGGACCTTTAGGGCCGTCTTCAACTTCGAATTCGACCGCCTGGCCTTCGCTTAAACTCTTGAAGCCTTCACCCTGGATTACACTGTGGTGAACAAAACAATCCTTGCTTCCGTCGTCCGGCGTTATAAAACCATAACCTTTTTGGTCACTGAACCATTTAACTTTTCCTGTTGCCATTACTTACTACACCTCCTTCTTGTTAAATTTTAGTAAATAACGGCAGAAACAAAAAAACGCAAGGCGTATCCTTCTCTTACCTTGCGGCCTAAGACTTCTACTCCCTTATTTACTACTAGAATTAGTATACTTCAATTCCTTCTATTTGTCAACTAAATTATAAAAATAGACTATCAGAGATTGGAGGCAACTTGCGCTTCGCCCTCTTTGGGCTGTATGTTTTTTTTATCCAATTTGTGTTGTCTTTTTTCTTCTTTCTTCTTTTTCTTTGCCAATTCTTTCTGGTGCTTTCGATATGAATAATTATCTCTTGCCAAGATGTCCTCCTTTTATCCTGGGTTATGCTGTCCGGAAAAAACGCCCTCCGTTTAAAAGAGGGCGCTTAAATAAAAGCCTCAAAGCCCCGGCTGGTTACTTTTAACGGCCTTCGCTTTTGCGTTTTGCAAAGCATTCCTTACAATATACCGGACGGTCTCCGCTCGGCTTGAAAGGGACTTCGCATTCTTTTTTGCAGTCTGCGCATATCGCCTTATGCATCTCTCGCGGGCCTCTGTCAAATCCACCACTTTGTCCAAATGCCATGTTGCCTCCTTTCTTTTTACCTACTATAACACAAATAAAGACCCCTTGCAACCTATTTCGCTACAAGGGATTAAAAGAGGTTATGCTGTTTTATAGACCCAGGAGGGCTCTTATAGTAGTTCTGGCAGTTTCCATAATGCCTTTTGATTTAGAGCGAAGTTTGCCATATTCATCGCTGAAAACGGTATACTGCTTTTCGAACTCTGCATCGCTTACACCGCGTTTCTTTTTTGGCTCCTTGATTTCCCGCCATAATAAAGAAACTATTCTTTCAATTCTCTCTATCTGGTTAATGCATTCCCTATAATCCCTGAAAGACTTATTGTCAGACAATCTTCCTAAGGCAGATACGGATATATTATACTTCCATTTTGCTTTATCGTAATTCCAGGACTTGATCAGAAAGTTTAGAGTCTGCTCATAAGCAAAAGTCCTGTTATTTATCAAAAAATCCCGCAAGACAGACGTCTTCATATTAAGGAACTCGGATCTCGGCCTATGAAGAGGCAACGACCTTATGCTTTGTGAGATCTCGGGAAACCAGTTTGCCAGAAGTGAATATGTGCCGTAGGTATCTACCAGGCTTTTTGCGCTGTACTTGTCCCCTGTCCCAAAATCTCCTATGGTAATATCTGAGCTGGTTATTTTAATAAAGTCGCTGAGATTATCATAGAACTCAACATCATCATTAACATAATCAATATCGCCCGGTATTTGTACAATCCTCTTTGCTTCAGGATAATTATCAAGCACATGCCCCCAACCAGCAAGCCAGGCCTGACATGTATCAACGGACCAGACCTGTACAACCTCAAGGGCCTTGCTTCTTTTATCCTTCATAAAAGAAGCGGCATCGCCCCTTATGGCCGTAAACTTAGGCAAGACAATAATAGGCCTGGGATCAATCTCCTTACATTTATCAACCGTCCACCAAAAATACCATTCACACTTTTTATTATTTTCATACCCCTGGTATGGAAAAATAATAACTGGTTTTGAATTTATGCTTTTATTATCAGGCTGTTTTGTCACGCTTTTCCTCGTCTTGCCTCTAGCTGCTTACGAATGTCATATGCCTTATCTTCTGAGATGCCAAAGCTCCTAATAATAAAAATAGCTGCGAGAGAGGTTATAATCGGAATGCCAATATCAAAGATTCTCATCCATAATAAAGTCTCGGGTGCTTGGCCAAGGCCTAATTCCTGATGAAAACCGCTCAGATTAAGCAGAAATCCGGAGCCGAGCGATGCGATAGCAAGCCCAAGTTTCACCATCCACCAGTAAACAGCGCTGAACACACCTTCTCTGCGTTCGCCGGTCTGAAGTTCGTCAAGGTCACAAACATCGGCCACCATAGAGCTTGCCAGCGTGAAGAGCGATCCCAGGCCAAAGGCTATGAACGGAGCAGCAATTAACAATAAATATGGCTGATCGGGATTATACCCTATCCATTTTAAGGCGTAACCGAGGACTGAAACGGAAATGGTAATCAAAAATGTATTTCGCTTTCCGATCTTTGTGGAGAGCCACGTGGTTAAAAAGATGACGCCAACAGTGCAAATAGCGCTGAATGTCCCGAATATTCCGAGTAATAACCCACCGCCTGAGTAAGCGGCATCAAGTGAAGGGGCACCCCCAAAAACATAGAAGAAAACAACATAGAGGGTAAAAGCGGAGGCGAGCATGAATCCATTGAAGATCAAGAACGTTGCCGCGCAAAGCTTAACAAATGAACCGCGCTTAAAAGTAGTGGCAATACCTTTAAATAAATTTTTCAGGACATCCCAGGGGCTCTTTCTTTCTACAGGCCTAGGTAAGTTTCCGAAATGTTCTTTGTTAAAGATAGCCGGAAGTATACCGCCGCTCACAATGGCGGCTCCGATAATGAATGCGAGCACTCGTCCTCCATGAACAATATCTGTAAACCAATTTTGGTTGTGCATAATTGCCCAACACCAGGGAGCGACCAGCCATGGCAATTGGCCGACAAAATTGCTGGCCCCCTGCAAGCGTGTTCGTTCATGATAATCGGGTGTCAGTTCATACCCTAGCGCAATCCATGGAATTGAAAAACAGGTAAATCCAACGAAAAAGAGCACCTGGAAGCCCAGGAAATACCAGAAATAAAAAGCCGTGCTGCGTCCCGGATATAGCTGGAACATCAATGTAAAACAGATACTCGCAGTAATAGCTCCAAAAAATATTAAAGGCCTGCGGCGGCCAAAGCGAGTTCGAAGATTGTCGGAAGTGTAGCCGACAATGGGGTCTAATACGGCATCGATAATACGAGGGATGCATCCGATGACACCCACTAAAAAGGGATCTATGCCCAATCCAAGGTTTAAAACAATGACCATTTGGCCAAGAAAAGCAGCCTGAATAGTATTAGCAAGCGACCCCATGCTGTAGACTGCTTTTTGAAAAAACGGAATGCGGTCCGCGCGGGCTGTCACATGGTGGTGCGAATGTTCTATTACTGATTCCACTAACCACCTCCTTTAAAATTTCAAAATTTAAAAAACAAAAATTGGCTCCTGGGTCTTAATCCAGCTCAAACCATTGCCATAATTCTACCAAATCCCATCCACAATTGCAAGCGAAAGAACCTTTGACTCCCAGAGGCCTGCCCCGTACGAAATCGAAGATTTTCGTATGGGGAGGGCGGGCCCCATTACAAATGTACATAGAATATAATTGGGTATTTGTAACGGGGCGGGCGGTTGTGCTGGATAAGGCAAACTCGCCTGAACGGCTCAAGCACTCAAAACAGGGCCGGGATTTTTAACTTTCCTTACGAAAAGGATTTATTTGGATGAAAAAAACTTCTTGACAATCTCGTAAAATATGTTACACTTGTAACAGGTATGTTACAAAGGAGAACTTTATGGAATTCCATATATCACTATTAGATGTATTAAATTCAAAAACAAAGGTAAAAATTGTAAAATTCCTTCTAACTCATGAAGCTTCCATGAGCGAGAGAGAAATAGCCTCTATTCTAAAGGTCTCACATATGAGTATCAATAGAACCATGCGGGAACTCTCAGACCTTAACTTCGTAGACTTTATTACCGTTGGAAAAGCTCATCTATGGAGAGTAAACCGTAAGAGTTACGCCTTCAAAACCCTATCTACATTAATAAAAGGAGTCTCCGGCATTAAAGAGCCTATGCAAGATTTGGAAGATATATTACTAAAACACCTTCCAAAATCTCTAATAAAAAAAGTTATTTTGTTCGGCTCTATAGCAAAGGCTTCTGAAAAACCAAGCAGTGATATTGATATTTTCATATTGGTTAAAAATAAACAAGGTAAAGTGAAGTTCGAGCAATCAATTGAAAAATTATCCAATGTATGCCTAGAAGTATATGGTAACAGGTTAGCTCCCTACATATTAACTGAACAAGAATTCAAACAAAAGAAAAATTTAAAGCTTATTGCTGACATTGAAAATGGCATTCAAATATTTCCCAAAAGAAAGGATAGAGCATGACTTCTAAATTAAAGACCAGCGATGTAACAAAATCGCTATATAGCAATTATCTGAAGCGTGCTGAAGAATGTATTCATGCAGCCAGAAATTCTTTTGCTAATCAAGAATGGAATGCAGCTACTATCAATGCAATCCATTGTTGTATTGCGGCTTCTGATGCTATGTGTGTATATTTTTTAGGTAAGCGTTATGCTGGAGAAAACCACGAAGATGTTGTAAAACTATTCAAGACAATTAAGAGAAATGATGAAGAATTAAATAAAAATTCTAACCGGATTATAAGAATAATAAACATTAAAAATATGGCTGAGTATGAAGAGAGGCTTGTTTTTAGATCAGAAACTGAAAAAGTTTTAAAGAACTGCGAACGGTTTCTTGAGTATGTTAAAAAGGATTTACCGTAGTATGTAGGAGGCCATTGGCCAAGCGGCGGTTTCAGGTCGTTCCCAAAAAAATACCCCTATTCATATGAATAGGGGTACTCATCAAGATTGGCTCCTGGGTCTTAATCCATCTCAAACTATCCCCGTCATTCTACCAAATCCCATCCACAATTGCAAGCGAAAGAACCTTTAGCCCCTATTCCTCTAAATTATCTGGTGTTTCGCCGTATAAGTCCGGAGTCAAATCCGACTGCCAGTATTTCTTTGAATCAACTTCCATTACAGTGAGCTTGCCTGACCAGCCAGCTCCGGTATCGATATTCCAAACATTACACACATGAATTGGCTGTAACGTATTATAAAGCTCGGTTGTTGTATGCCCGACAAAAATGTCCTTGTATTTGCCTAATTGACAATTGCGCCCGTCCATCTGTTTCTTCCAGGCCAGATCAAGGAGCTTTCTATCCCAAACTAATGCCTGAGCGCTATGACTTGAAAGCGATGTATCCGGATTAAATCCGCCATGTACGAAAACTTGACTTTCACGTTCAATCCAAAGCTGCCCACCTTTTAAGAAATCAATATGCGCTTGTGGCATAGGCCCGCCATTATATGACGCCATTGTCCAGTCACCGCCTTGGCTCGTCCATATCTCCGGTTTATCACCTCGTAAGGCCCATTCCAAAGCCCATATATCATGATTGCCAATGACCAAATCGCAGTGCTTAATCTTCAAGAGTTCATCGATGCACTGTTTAACCTCCGGATATCCATCGCAAACATCGCCAATTACGATTAAGCGGTCTTTTCGATAATCAAAATTTGCGCGTTTAAAACACTGTACTAACGCCCTGTAAGCGCCATGAATGTCCCCGACAGCATAGGTCTTCACTTGCCAGCCTTTTGCAACGCAACTCTCAAGCCTTTAAATCTATCAAATATGTCTTGTCGCAGACCATGGATGAATTCGTCGGGGCCATTTTCCTGCTCGATTAAAAGACAACCCTGGCTTGAGACCCTTTCGAAAAATTTACTTATGTTATCCGGAGCATTCGTTAAATATCCCTTTTGCCTATATTGGGATATTTCTTTCAAAATCGCATCAATGTCAGGCGCATACCGTAAAATGAAATACATGTAATATAAATCTTTAGCCTGTTTTTCTTGGTTCTCTCTGTCAATAAAAGTTGCACCTTTGTGATATAAAAAAGCTGACGGTTTTGGACAATTCAAAGTATAGGTTTTGTTCTTTTTTTTAGTTTGAATGCTTACCGGAATTCGATGCTTCAAGAGAAAATCAAATTTTTCTATCTTGTTTATCTGAATTTGCCGGCCGACCATATTTTCGATTGCCTTAATATTAACGGCAGGATACGTAATAAACTCTACCGGGATTTTCTCTTTATACAGCACAACAGGAAACAGCCTGTCCATTTTTGGATGACGTTCTTTGTAATCCAAAGAAGAAAGTGTTTCAAAAATTGTCTTTGAATATTTTCCGGTAACGGACTCGTCCACACCAAAATCTATGTCAACCGTAATCACCGGATTGCGAACGGATTTCTTCCAAAGATAATTTGAGTAAACATACGGCATCCATCCGCCGACAAGGGTGAGATCCGGAAGATAATCGCTGATATCTTCAAGTACATTGAAAAATACTGCTTCGATTTTCTCAAGATTCATACAGATTCTCTCCCTTCTCTTGAAGGTATTCTTTTAGGTATTGCGCATGCTCACGGCCGCGAGGCTTAAAGTTGTAGAGATCCAGATAAAGCTGCAAATTAGAAACAACCTTATATCCTTTTATTGCCTGGGCGCCATAAAATGCGCTTATTTTGTAATACGGGCGGATAATGTAAACATTACCGCCCCTTACGAGTTCTTTCAAATCAAGCTGTTGGCGCAATTCGAGAATATCCTTGTTCCAGTCATCAGGCTGAAAATACAGATAGACCTGGTCTGTGGCTACAAAGGAAGTCATCAAATTGGCTCCTGAATGGAGCGTAAATGCGTATGGCTTATCTTGTAGATAATCCTTAAGCTTTGATAAAATATTTTTATCCGGAGAATAATAAGTATCTACTTTGTTTAATTCAAACCGGTACTCTGCTACCCAATCGCTGATAAGCTTATCTCTATTCGTAAGAAGCGTGTAGCTACCGGGGCCGCGTTTGACCCGCTCAATATAGCCCTTCTTTTCCATGGTTTCAAGCGCTCCTTGTGCCATCCCAAGGCTTACCCCGCCATCACCTGTAAAGTCGCGCGTAACCCATTTCCTTTCAGGATTAGACAGCATTTTTCTTAAGATAATGGTCGCCTTATCGGCAAAAATATTCTTTCCATTCGTATGGTTATTCATAATGTTCACTCCTTTTAGTTGTTCACTGTTTAATGAACAATATACACTTAGTGAACGATAATGTCAAACATTTTGTCAAAATAGTTAAACTTCCAAAGAAAAACCCACTGTAACTCCTTTAGCTACAGTGGGTTGTGAAGATTGGCTCCCCGGGTTGGACTCGAACCAACGACCTAGTGGTTACGCTCTGACTTG
>CAZPGX010000012.1:0-23909 GCA_964586605.1 uncultured Planctomycetia bacterium | reverse complement strand
CCTAATACCGTCTGTCTTAAAATATCCTGAATCATCTCTTACCTCCTCAATGAGCCCATAACTTACGGAACGTAGTGACGTAAGTTATTTGGGCGAATTGATCCCGAAGCTTAAGCCAAAATTATCGAAGGGAATTTTGGCTTGTTTAAGCGAGGGATCTATTATTTGAACCTACTTATATTGTTTTTTACCTTTGAAACGTTTGTGCGTCCAGATCCACTGCTCGGGAAATTGACGTATTTTTTCTTCTAAAAGATTATTTAATTTTTCTGTAACTTTCTTTTCGTAATTATCGTCTTGTTTATCTATGTTCAACTCCGGGAAAATACAAATTTCATACTCTCCGCAGGATTTACGGATGCAATAAGAAGGGACTAAGGCGCAGCCGGTTTTCTTGGCCAGGCGCGCCGGAAGAGAGGTTGTGGAAGCCGGCCGCCCAAAAAAATCAACCCACAATTCCTCGTTCCCCGCCCATTGGTCGATGGCGATACCTACCAGATGGTTTTGTTTGAGCTCTGATAAGACCTTTCTTGCCCCTTCTGTCTTATCGGTATGTTTCAAATCAGCCGCTAACCTTAAGCGTCTAACCCATTCATAGATGTAGGGGTTCCTAATCCGTTTGCCCAAGATGATGGAGGGAATATTCTTTAGATGCGTAAGAAAGGCAAGATATTCCCAGGGGCCCAGATGCGACATTACCAGAATCAGCCCCTTGCCGCGTGCAAAAGCGCGCTCAAGATGTTCGGTGCCTGTAAAACGAAAATGGGCTTTTGAGGCCTTTATGAATTTCGGTATCCGCGCAAACTCCATAAACGCGGTTACGAAATGCCGAAAAGACCCTAAGGCAATCCTTTGCTTTTGCGCCTCGGACTTAGACCTGCCAAAGGCAATATCTAAGTTCTGAAGAGCAACCTTTCTTCTGCCGGCGAGGATTAAAAAACCGGCATCCCCGATCCTCCGGGAAATCCAGGTGGAGACAGCAATGGGAAAAAAGTTAACCGCCGCCATTAGCGCGCGCAGCAGCAGATAGACAAAGAAATTACTCATCTTTTTTTCATCGCCTTTGTAATTAAAGCTCAATCAAGCCATGGAATTCAGGGCTTCCTGGATTAAAGGCAGAATAGCGGCAGCCTCTTCCTTGCTCATCCTTCCCAGCTTAGCAAAGCGGAAATTGCCCTCAGGATCCCTGTTTTCCCTGGAGATCTGCAATTTCTTAGGGCCTTTATTGTAAGAGCAAACTTTTACTGTTAATCTCGCCTCATCGCTTTCCCAGGCCTTGGAAAACAAAGACTCATCCAAATTGCTGTTAAACGGCATTACCATCCTCCTTTCTTATTATCTGTTACAAAAACTTCCTGTACAACCTTAACGTATTCTCGGTAACAATTTCCTTAGTGAATTGCTGCTCAACCATCTGGCGGCCCGTGTAACCCAGGCGGTCTCTTAAATCTTTGTTGGCTAAAAGCTGGATAATCCTGGAAGCCAGAGACTCAAAGTCCTTAACCGGAACAATGAATCCGTTGACGCCATCTTTAATAATCTCCGGCATTCCACCAGTCTCGGTAACCACCATCGGCCTTGCTGATGAAATGGCCTCCAGCATCGTTAATCCAAAAGGCTCAGATGCGGTTGAAGGATAAACGCAAACTGATGAAGCAGCATATAGCCTGGGCATATCTACCAGCGCAAAAGCTTCAATCAAGATATTATCTTCTAAGCGCAGAGCCTTAACCAGGCTGACCATATATGCAATATCCTTCTGTTGGCTTTGCGTCCAGTCTATAATATTCTTTGATCCGGCAAGCACCAGAATACTATCGGGAAACCTTTCTTTGATTATACGCATGGCTTTGATGCTTACATCACAACCCTTAGCCAAACCCATCCTCGCCGGATGAAAGACCACCTTTTTTCCTTTCAAGATAGGGTACTTTTTAAACACAGCCTGTGGATTTACTTTGGAGGAATAAATTCTATGGTCAATGCCATGATGAATTACTGTTATCTTCCTATGGCTATATCCGGTCCCGATAATCTCTCTTTTGATAAAATGGCTGACGGCAATAATATGGGCCCACTTAATCTTTTTAGTCAAATCCAAAAATAAATTATCATCCCATACATTATGCGCTGTCAAAAAAAGAGGAATACCATTTTTGGCAGATAAATCTTGAAGCGCCAAGGCATGTATCTTGCTAAAATAGTGCATATTGTGAGCATGGATACAATCGGGTTTGGTTCTATCAATAAATTTCTTAAATACACTCTTTACTTCCTCTGCAAGTCCAATTATCCCTCTTTTAGAAAGCCAGTTCAAATCCATAATGGGCTGACGAAAAATCCCCACACCCTTATAAGTGTCTTCTGCCTTTTCTCCTTCAAATACAGCGGTCAGAAGATTAACCTTATGCCCCATTTTTACCAGCGCAGGCAAAAGGATAGTCAGGTGCGTTTCTACTCCTCCGATAACCGGAGGGAACCCCCAGTGTAAATGCGCGATATTTAATTTTTTCTTTTTCATCTCAATAAAACTCTCCTCTTTTTATTTTAACGGCGCTCCTTTTAAATATATAGGCCTTATTTGTCTTCAGCTGCATCATCTGATTAAAAATACCCAGTTCTGTTTCTTTCCTCTTGCGGGAATGGACCTTAAGTTTAATTGCCTCATTGGTTAATTCAAATTTAATGACTTCTCCTTTCCAGGCCAGAGAAAAAGCCACTCTGCTCCATCTTTTCGGCAGACGAGGATTAACTGTTATTTTCCCTGTTCTGATTTTAATTCCCGCAAAGCCAAAAACAACCGCCTGCCATGTCCCCCCTGAAGAAGCAGCGTGAATTCCGTCACGGGTATTTCCGTAATGATTACTAATGTCAGTATGCAAAGAGGCCTTAAAGAGGCTGTAGGCCCTGGTCAGGTCTCCCGCATCAGCCGCAAGGATAGAATGAATCGAAGGACTCAACGAGGACTTGTGGACGGTCCTGGGAATATAAAAATCATAATTGGCAACCTTTGTCTTCAAACCGAATACCTGATCAAGAAGATAAAGGGCCATCAAAACATCAGCCTGTTTTACAAGCTGGGTCTTGCCTAAACCCTTTGCTTTTAACTGCGCGGGAATCAGCGGTATTCCGTCTTCATCGGATCTGCGCAGAGCAACGTTTTTCAATTTAAAGTATCCGTCAAACTGTTCAATAACTTTTTTCTTATTGACATTAATTGTTATGCGGGCGGCAATCTTTTTCCAGTCCTTTGTCTCTTTTTCCGTTAAATCCAACTTTTGTTTTAATTTTTTGGATAAAGACCGTTTTTTCTTAAGTGCGGAAAATAATTTATAAGCGGTAAGCAGGTTCCACTTGGCCATTATATTGGTAAAGGCATTGTTGTTTACATCCTTGTGGAATTCATCGGGCCCCATGATACGCTTGATTTCATATCTCTTTTTTCGCTTATTATATTCAACCCTCGATGCCCAGAAACGCGCCGCCTCAAAAAACATCTCATAGCCGCATGTTTTCATAAATTCCTCATCGCCGCTGGTATTATAATAGTTATAAACAGCCCGGGCAATATCGGCGGTTATGTGGTGTTCTTGCTGATGTGTATGAATTTTAATCACTGTCCCGTCGAAATCCTTTGACCATTCGGGAGTTTCGTCTTCGCCTGTATCGGCCGATTCCCAGGCAAATTTCGCCCCCTTAAACCCTTCTTTCTGAGCAAGCTCCCTGGCTTGGTCTAATCTTCTATATCTATAAAGGAGCATATTCTTTGCCACCCGCGGAAAATTAAAAAGATAAAAAGGCATAAGGAAGATTTCTGTATCCCAGAAAATATGGCCACGATAGCCCTCACCGCTTAAGGTCCTTGCCCCGATACTGGAAAAGCCGCTGTCATAATGGGCGCAAGCAAGCATATGGTAAATATTAAACCGCAGGTTCTTCTGTAAGTTCTCCGTCCCTTCAATTAAAATATCCGCTTTTTCCCAGAGCCTCTCCCACATCTTAATATGATTCTTAAGCAGAGTAGGGAATTCGTCCTGGAATGCCTCATTAAATACCTTGAAGGACTTTTTTTTGTAGGCGCCGCGTTTTTCTGTGTAAGGAAAACGCTTGACGTAAAATATCTTGGTGAAGATAGCGGTTTGGCCTTTTTTAAGCCTGAGGCGAAAGACATTATCCTTGGCAAATGACTTTTTTCCGTCAATTTCGTAATAAAAACCGCTCCAGTACTGAACAATGTGTTTTTTCTCCATGGTTTCTATTTCTAAGAAGCCGGTATTATGGGCCTGGCCCAATTCCCTAACCCGGAAATGCTTCTTTCTTCCTTCGCTTAAGATTCCCGAATTAGAAACAGAAGTATCTATTCCTGTATTGATGTCTATTACACAAGCGGCATCAAGGGCAGTAACGGCAATCTGCATTGCCCCGATATTTCTACTATGCAGGGAAACAAACCGCAAAGACTGGTAATCATAGCGCCTTTTCTTTATATCCTTGTATAAAGTATGCCTGGTCAATACTGCCTTCTTCATATTCAAGGCTCTCTGATGCCCAAGGATATCGCTTGCGGCCAAATCTAACTTTTCTCCCTCAATGGTAAATTTGAAGTTAACGGCGTTGGGAAAATTCACCAGTTCATCAACCTGAGAACCCATTTTATCATAGGTGCCGCTAATATAGGTGCCCGGCATGGCATCGTAGGGAATCTCCTCCAGCACCCCGCGCATCCCCAAATAACCGTTGCCTAAGGCAAACTGAGTCTCTCTGATATTCTGCAGGCGCTTAATCCACTGTCTCTCTTCTATCAGCCAAAGCCGATCTTTGGTAAAATCGGAATAAAGGTCTCTCATAATTTCAAATTCTCCTTAATCTCTCTAAGCCTGCCTCGGACAAATCATTGATTACCAGATCTGCCTTGGCCAGCCTTGCCGGATTGCCATAACGGTCAATCCCCACACAACTAAAATTACCGCGTTTGGCTGCCTCCACGCCTAAGACCGCGTCTTCAAAGACAATGCACTCTTGAGGAGTTAGGTCTAACTTCCGGCAGGCCGAAAGAAATACCTGCGGGTCGGGCTTGCCTTTTTTTATGTCGTGGCCGGTAATTATCACCTCGAATAAACCATCTATCCCCGTTTTTTTTAAAATAGGCAGGCAATTTTTGCTGGAAGATATTACCGCCACCTTGATATTATTCTGCTTTAATTCCTTGATTAAATCCAAGGTGCTTTCGTATACCTCTATGCCTTCAGTCTCTAACAATTCTAGAAAATAACCCTGTTTCTTCGCTCCTGCCTTCTCTAATTCTTCATCGGAAAGTTCAGTCAATATTGCCCGCGCGCCGCTAATTCGGAGGATACCGTCAACCTTCTTTTTATAATCCTCAAAGGTAAGCTCTTTGCCGTATTCGCCGAACATCTTTTTCCAGGCCTTAAAATGTAAAGGCACCGTATTAACAATTACCCCGTCTAAATCGAATATCGCCCCCTTAAACTGCATTGGATTCTCCTTAATCTCAAAGAAGTTCTATATCCGACTGCCTGACCCAACCCTGTTTTCCGTCAGCGCGTTTGGCCTTGATCCACTCCTGTTTTGCTCTGCCTGCAGTTACACTTTCGCCTTCGTTTAAGGTGAAAAAAGTGGTGGCCTCATCAAACGGTTCAAATTTAAAATCCGCACTTTCGGCAATCACAACCGCTGCCCTATAGACAACAGTCTGGTAAAACTGAGTGAGGAATAATGAAAGGCAAAACAGCAAAGCAATCAATAGCGGAAGCGCCGTATAAACAAATATTTTTCTTAAGGCCTTTACTAAAATCATTAAAATAAGTAGAATTGAGAGAATAACATAAAACCCGGCGCTCAGTAAAGTAATCTTATTCAGGCTAAAGGAACGGGCGGCCTTAAAAAACATCCGTGTAAGCCAGTTTCTCTGTGCCAGGACCCTGCCACCTTTAATCAGGGATTGCGCGTATCTGAGATTGGAGTTTAAATCCGCATCGGCCGGCATCAGTCTTTGCGCGCGCAGGTAATTCAAAATCGCCTTTCCTAAAGAGCCGGTCTTAAAATAGGCATTGCCCAGGTTATAATAAAGCGGGCCGCTTTCCAGGCCTAAGGTTAAGGCGCCTTCGTAATCGGCAACAGTCTGGTCAAATTTCTCCTCGCTATAATGGGTATTGCCCTGGTAGAATAGAAGTTCGGCCTGATTGAGTTGATCGCAAAAAACGCTGCCGGCAAAAATAACTGCCAACGCCAAAAAAAGAACTACCAACCTAACCCTCATACCTTTACCCTCTCTAGTCTATCAATAATCTCCTCAAGCAGTTTAAAGGTGCCCAGCATCTCATCCTTAGTAAGGCTTGATACGGCATAGCGGGCCATATCGCAAGCCGCAAAGCACTCTTGTATTTTATCTAAAATCTCAGCTTCAATATTGTGCATTTTCAGTTCATCTACAACATTGACGGTTATTCCCGCTATAGGCAGGTGGAATTTATCTCCCAGGTATTCCTGCAGTATTTTAAACACCGCATCAAAGAATTTAGCTGTCTCATTTGAACCCAGAAGGCGTCTAAGCCTGCGCAAATTTTTCTTCGCTTTTCCCGAAGCGCGCAGGCGGCGGGCATAACCGATATCGCTCTGGAGGCGCTCTTTTCTTCTCTGAAAAATCAAGGCAGCGATAAGCGCCGCCAGCGGCAGAAACTGAAGCAGAACAAATAATCTGTTTTTACATAAAAGCGAACCCTTTCTTTTTAGCGCGCCCGGGGTATCCTTGATATAAATAATATCCCGGCCCAGAATTTCCCTTTTCTGCAAAGGCCCTTCTCCTTGGCGAGCAACCTCAAAGACCTTCAACTGCTCACCTTTAGGCAAAGGCTTGACCTTAATCGGTATCGGCCCTTGACTAACCTGCTTGTACTGGCCGGATTCGCTATCAAAGAAACTAAAGTTTATCCGGGGGATTTCCTCAATCTGAGCATTGGTGGGAATTATCACCTGTTCAAATGTCTTACCTGACTTCTCCTGCTTTACCTCCGGCTCATATACCTTAAAATCATCGCCAAAGTTAAGTGCGGGTGGGCTTAGGCTTTTAATGTTCCCTTCTCCGCGGATGCGGAGCTTCAGGGTAATCGGATCGCCCACCTTAACTTCCCGCATATCAGTCGTAGCAGAGAAGCTATAATTACCGAGCGCGCCGCTAAAATCGTCCGGCTTTCCTTCTTTGGGCAAGGCCAAGATTGTAACGGGAACTTCTACTGCTTTTAAATGAAGCGGATAGCTTGTGTAGCGGGAAAAGAAATCATCGTCAAAGCCAAAATCGAAGAAAAACGGGCGTCTGGGCCTGGAAGACCCTTCTTTAATCAGCAGATTGCAGCTTAACTGGCTTGGGCCTAATTTCAATTCACCGGCGCGGATGGCAAATACATTCGTCTCAAACTCTATTACGTTATGCAAGACGCCTCTTACCGACTCCTGATATTGCCGCGGTTGGGCAAATTCATCCGCGGAGAATCCCTCATGGGTGAATTCAGGAAATTGAATATCCTTAATCGCCAGCCTGTTCGCATAAAGCTTAATTCTTACCGGAATAATTTCGTTGACATAGGCCTTTCTCTTATCGGCCTCCAGAGCCAGAAAAGCCCTGTCTTTTAAATTCTCGGGCTGGGCGGCAATCTTTCCTTGTCCGGCTTGAGGAAGACCGTTGAGGCCTCGGACAACCTCTACTTTTATCGGTTCCGAAGTATAGGTCTGGCCTCTGTATTGAATGGAAAAAGAAGGAATGTTAAAAGTCCCTTCTCTTAGAGCAACCAGCCTGTAGCGATGCGTAATTGAATTGGAGACCTCACCGTTGATAATTGAAGTCAGGCTCGAAGGGCCTAAATAGCGCCAATCAAACCCATCCACTCCGGGAAAATAAGGCGTAGCGACCTTCTGTGTGCCGTAGAAGTTCAGGCTAAGCTGAATGCCCTCGCCCAAGGAAACCCTGTTCCTGTCCACAGTAACCTCAAAGCGCACGTCTTCGGCAAGACAGTCTGCGTTAAGTAAAATTCCACAACATAGAATAATGCCAACAATCCTAAACATTACCAGTCCTTCAGCACATCCGGCAACCCTACTGCCGGCATCTTCTGCTTATACAAACCCCGGGGTTCTTCCTCCTGGTGGTAACTCTCCAGAAGCCTTAACGCCTCCTCATCGGACATTTCATCGCTGGGCTTCTCAGGCTGCGCAGCCTCTTCGGCGCGTTCTTGTTCTTCTTCCTTACCCCTGTCCGGCTGTTGCTGTTGCCGTTGCTCTTGCTGCTGTTGCTGTTCTTCGGGTTCTTTTTCTTCCTCTTTTTTTTCTTCTTTTTTTTCTTTGGCCTGTTGCTGTTTCTGCTCTTGCTCTTGTTTTTGCTTTTGCTGTTGTTGTTTTTTTTGTTGTTGTTTTTGCTGTTGCTGTTCTTGTTTCTTCTCTAAACGCTCAAGCTCTTTCTTGACAAATTCATAATTGTATTTTGCGTCTTTATCTTCTGCGTTCAACTCAATCGCGCGCTTGTAATGGCGCAAGGCCTCTTTCAACAGGCCTATGGCCCCGGCTAAATCCGCATCTTCCCTGCCGATTCCGTATTTATATTTAGCGTTGCCGACATTATAACTGGCCTTCTGCTCCAGGGCCTCATCTTCCGAGACTAAAGACCTCTGAAAATGCTCCAGGGCCCTTTTATAGTCCTCGCTCTTATACAGAGCTGCGCCCAGGTCATAATTAACGATATCCGAATCCGGCTTATCCAAAAAGGCCTGTTTATAACTTGTTAAAGCCTCGCTAAATTTTCCCTTCTTGTACAAGCGGTTCCCTTTTTTAACTTCTTTTTCTGCCTTGCCCGCTAAACAGGGCGAACTGCAGAGGCAAAACAAAACAAGCAGCAAAATAATCCGTTTCATTTTTTTTTATCACTGATTAGGGGCTCTACCATCAAAAGCAGCAGAGCCAGGGCCAGCGGTATCTGAAAACGCTCATGGTAAAATTTATTCATCTGCGCCTTAATCTCTCTCCTCTCCATGTCTTTGAGTTTCTCTTCGTAAATATAATCCAGCCCGAACTCCGCGCCGCTGGAGCGCACGTATGCGCCGCCGGTAGTTACGGCGATTTCCCGCAGGACTTCCTCGTTCAATCTTGACTTTACCAAATTGCCTTGCCGGTCTTTTAAAAAGGTTTTTCTGCCGCTTTTGTCGCGGAGCTGAATTAATTCGCCGCCCGCAGTGCCGATTCCGATAGCGAATATCTTTATCCCCTCTCTTCTTGCTGTCTGGGAAACCGCCGGGGAATTTCCCTCGTGGTCCTCGCCATCGGTAACTAAAACCAGCACTTTATATTTCTTCTGTCCGCCTTCGTAGCTTTTCATCGCCAGCTTTATTGCGCTGGAGATAGATGTGCTGCCGCGCGGGATTGTGTCAATGCCTAAATCATCCAGGGCCAATAAGAATCCGCCGTAATCTACCGTTAAGGGGCACTGCAGGAATGCCGTGCCGGAAAAAGCAATCAGGCCAACTCTGTCGCCTTCGAGTTTCTTGATTAAATCCTTAACTGCTAATTTAGAGCGCTCCAATCTATTCGGCTTGACATCGGCCGCCAGCATGCTTTTGGATACGTCAATGGCAATCAGGATATCCAGGCCCTTTCTTTTTACCTCCTGCCACTGAAATCCCCATTGCGGCCGCATCAAGGCCGCGACGATTAAAATCAAGGCGGCTATAATCGCCGCGGATTTCATTGTCTGCCTTTTAAAATTCACTGAAGCCGCGATTTCATCCAGGAGTTTCTCTTCGGCAAAGCGGCGCATTGCCCGACGCCTGCTGCGCGCAGCCCAGATAAAAAACAAAATCGCTGCCGGGACAATCCAGAAAGCAAAAGAATAATAACTTTGGGCAAACCTCAAGGCTTAAGGTAACCTCCTCAATACGGTATTGGATAAAAATATCTCCAGCATCAAAAGCGAAAGAGCCGAAACAACAAGCTTGGAAAACAGCTCCTTGTATTGCTGAAAACCACTTTCCTCAACAGGTGTTTTTTCCAGCGCATCTATTTCCCGGTAAATATCCTTAAGCGACTTTACGTCGGTGGCCCGGAAGTATTTTCCGCCGCTGATCCGGGCGATTTTCTTCAGCGTCTCTTCGTCTATCTCCACCTTGATATTGCGATAGCCCTTCTGGCCGAAGAGCCCCCTTACCGGATAAGGGGCCAGGCCCTTTGTGCCGGCGCCGATGGTATAAATCCTCACTCCCAGGGCCTGCGCTGCCTCGGCGGCTGTCAGGGGAGAGACCTTTCCGGCGTTATTCACGCCGTCGGTCAAAAGCACGACCACTTTGCTCTTGGCCTCTGTGTCTTTAAGCCGATTTAAAGACGAACTTATTGCCGAACCAACTGCGGTGCCGTCCTCGATTGCCCCGATTTGCACCCTTTCTAAGTTGCTGATCAGCCAGGGATAATCCAGGGTCAAGGGGCAAACCGTATAAGCACGCGCGGCAAAGGCCACCATGCCGATGCGGTCGCTTTTTCTTCTTCCGATAAAATCCTCAACAACCTTCTTGAGCGCCTCCAGCCTGTTCTGGCGCGTCCGGCCTACTTTAAAATCTTCAGCCAGCATACTGGTTGAGGTATCTATCGCCAGGACAATATCGATGCCCTCGGTCTCGACCTTTGTTTCATCCAGGGAAAGGCGCGGCCTGGCCAAAGCCAGAAGCAACAAGATTACTACCGCCGCCCTTAAAAAGATTAGGTTTTTGGCTAATTTAAGTTTTAAAGTGAGCCGCATTTGCCTTAAGAGCTCTGCGGAAGAGAACCTGATGCTTGAAGCCGTATCTCTCCTGCGCAAAAGAAAAACTAAAAAGATAATCAGCGGCAGAAATAATAAAACCCAGGAGTCTTTAAAGAACATTTTCTGGGGCCTTTTCTGTTTCCTTGACCAGCTTTAGCGCAGCGGCAAAACTCTGGTCTATCTCTTTCTGTACAGGGCCGTATTTGGCAAACTTGACTATGTCGCAGAGATTTAAGAATTCCTTTAATAGATTCTTGTGCGTTCCGGATAAAATCCCGGAACTGCGCAAATTGCTGAGGAACTCCTCCGTGGTCATCTCCGGGGCGCGAATCTCGAACCTCTCTTCTATATACCGCCTGATAATATCAGAAAGGCGGAAATAGTATTCTTTTATCTTTCCCGCTCCGGGCAAATTCTGCCGCCTTAGCGCCTCCAGGGCCTCCAGGGCTCTCTGATGCGCCGGCTTCGGGGGGTTAAGAATCTGTTCTTTTTTCTTTGCTAACCTCTTTTTGAAAAACTTAATCAGAAAAATCAGCGCTGCCAGCGCGATTATAACCGCGGCAATAATAAAGAAAAATGAATTTGCGGGAAAGCCCACCGGCGGCTTAATATCTCTTATATCCTCTAAGTTCATTTCAAGCCAATCTTCTTTCGCGCATCTTGAAAAACTTAATCAGTTCCTTAACGTAAGGGACATCCGTGTGCACGTCAATCTTATCCACGTTGATAGAAGACAGCAACTTTTGCCTTTCCCTGATTCGCTGCAGGGAATCCCGCCTGTAACTTTGCCTAAAAGAGGCATCACTTGTGTCAACCGTAAATTCCTCACCGGTTTCGGCGTCGTTAAGCTTTAAAATGCCTACATCGGGAAGGTCGGTCTCGCGCGGGTCGGTAATGGTAAGGGCAATGACATCGTGGCGCTTGTTGGCGATGGAAAGAAAGCGCTTAAAGCCGCTGGCGAAGAAATCCGAGATTACAAAACTGATTGCCTTGCGCCGGGTAAAACGGTTTAGATGCTCAAGGGCCAGGGGGATATCCGTACCCCTGCCTTGCGGTTGGTAATACAAGGCTTCCCGAATAATACGTAAGACATGGCGTAGGCCTTTTCGCGGCGGGACAAACTTCTCTATCCTGTCGGTAAAGATTATCAGACCGATTCTGTCGTTATTGCGGACGGCCGAAAATGCCAGCACCGAACAGAGTTCGGCTGCCAGCTGGCTCTTCATCTGTTTGACGGAACCGAAATGGCAGGACATTGAGGCGTCCAAAATCAGCATTACGGTTAGCTCTCTTTCCTCAACGAATTTTTTCACGTAAGGGTGCCCCGTGCGCGCGGTAACATTCCAGTCTATGGATTTGATGTCGTCTCCCGGATGATACTCCCTGACCTCATCAAACTCCATGCCCTTGCCTTTAAACACGCTCTGGTACTGCCCGGCAAAAACATCGGTTACCATCCGCGAGGTGGTAATCTGGATATGCCTGATCCTCTTCAGAACTTCTTTAGGTATCACGGGACCTCTATCTCCTCAAATATCCTCTTGATGATATCTTCCGAGGTCTTCTCCTCCGCTTCTGCCTCATAGCTGATAATTATCCTGTGGCGCAGGATATCCGGCCCGATAGACTTGACGTCCTGAGGCGTAACATAACCCCTGCCCTGGATGAAGGCATAGGCTTTGGAAGCTACAGTCAGATAGATAGAGGCGCGCGGCGAAGCCCCGTACTGGATAAGGCCGCCCAGTTCGTCCAGGTTATATTTAGCCGGCTCCCTGGTAGCAAAAACAATATCCAAAATATATTTCTCTATCTTCTCATCCATATACACTTCGTTAACTACGCCTCTGGCCTTGATGATATTTTTGGGCTCGACTACCGGGTTAACCTTAATCACCTTATCCGTAACACTCATCTCTTTTAAAATCTTGTGTTCCTCTTCGATATTGGGATAGCTAACCCGGATTTTGAGCATAAAGCGGTCAATCTGCGCCTCCGGCAAGGGGTAGGTCCCCTCCTGCTCTATCGGATTCTGCGTGGCCATCACCAGAAAGGGCTCATCCAGCTTGAAGGTATTCTCGCCGATGGTAACCTGCCGTTCCTGCATCGCTTCCAGAAGCGCGCTTTGGACCTTGGCCGGCGCGCGGTTAATCTCATCGGCCAGGATGATATTGGCGAATATCGGGCCTTTCTTGGTGGTAAAGATACCTTCTTTGGGATTATAGACTAAGGTGCCGATAAGGTCGGCGGGAAGAAGGTCGGGGGTAAACTGGAGCCTCTGGAATTTTGTATTGACGGCTTCAGCCAGCGTCTTTACGGAAAGCGTCTTGGCCAGGCCCGGCACTCCCTCTACAAGGATATGGCCGTTGGCCAAAACCCCCACCAGCAGCCGCTCAATCAAATAATCCTGCCCTACAATAACCTTTTTTATCTCCGAGACAAGGTCCTGCACAAATGCGCTCTCGGCCCTTACCCGTTCATTAATTGCGCTTATCCCTCTCTGCATCGTCTACCTCCTTAATGAAGACATAGTTTACGCGACTGTTAAGGAGCGTAAATTATATGTCTGAATTAATCCCGAAGCTTAAAGCAAAATTATTGAAGAGAATTTTGCTTTGTTTAAGCGAGGGGCTTATTATATATATCTATATTCAGCCTTACTATAATGCTCACTATTAGGCCTATTATTATATAGGGACTTGGCTGATTTTTCCAGTATTTTTTTCAAGAATGATTTTAGGCTTTTATATGCAGGTTTTACTTTGGGATGGGATAAGAAGCTGCGAGGTTATTATTCAAGGATACTTCTTTCTCTGCCAATACCTCACTGGCTAGGGAAGAAACTTTGTTATCCAGCTCTTGAATTATCCGATACTGTTCGCCTAGTTTGGAAATTCCGCCATTGACCATTAAATTTCTCAAGCTATCCCTATATCCGCAATAACTGGATAAAACGCCCAGCCAAAACATAAATTCCGATTTTAAATCCTGATATTGCATTAAAGAAAGTAAAATCTGCTCCAGTCTGACTACAAGGGAAAGGGAGATTTTTTTAAGCCATCTAAATGTGGCATAGAGATAGCCCAGTTCCCAGAAACAATTAACTTTTTCTGAGAAATAGTCATAATCTGTAGTTAAGGCTTGAATTTTGTCTTCAGTTCTTACAATTCTAAAATTCCAGATGTGAGGGTCTTCAATACCATAACCGCAGGGGAACTTAATGTCTGAATCTTCAAGTTGTGGTAGAATGGTTTTAAGCTCTGGTAAAAAGTCAAGCTGATTAGTAAGTTCTTTAGATAAGCGTAGGGAGGTTTTGATAATTGAAGGGGTAGCAAATGCTTTCTGTTCTTGATTAATAGAATTTATATCTTTTAGATAATCAAAGATAGAAGTTAAACTTAAGGAAATATCGGCAGGGTTGTTTAATAGATAATCGGATAAAAACTCACCTATATAATCGCAAACTATAGTTTTATCTTTGGGGTATAATTTTACTATTTTAGGTGCTAACTTATTATTGCACTTTAAATAACTTGTTGTCTCAAGAAGCCCTAGATAGTCGTTTTCTCTTGTATAGGTTGTGGATACATAGCGGTTGGAATCTATATCTCGAATGCTACAGACTACCTTAACATTCCATCTGTTCCCGTTATTTAGGGCTCTTTCCAGCGTGTAACCATATTTCTTTAAAGGAAAATACGGCTGAACAGGCGAATCTGATAAAACACTTATCTTGTCCATAGATGACTCTTCTGCTATTTACTGTTGATTAAATTTTCTTGGTGCTTATGATGTTCTTCTCTATTCTCTAAGTACACTTTCCCGGCAGCAATCTCCTCCAGGGCAATCGTTGTAGGTTTGTCGGATTTAGTTGTCTCTAATAATATAGGCTTGCCGGCAGAAATCTCTTGAGCTCGCTTAGCAGCAAGTGCTACTAATTTATATATTGAGTTATCTGCCTTACCCAAAAGTTTCTCCACAGCAATATTTGCATTCATCTACCTTTTAACCTATCTGCTTCTCGTTTTAATACTCTGCCTCTTCGTTAGAGTAGTTGGACTCTTCTTCATATGTTTCCGAAGGCATGTATTCTTCTTTCTGAGATGGTTTCTCAACTTCAATGCCAATAGCCACATTTTTGCCTTCTCTAATCATATAGTCAATCCAAACCTTGTCTCCAACAGCGAGGCCTTTCAATGAACCCACATTGTGGAGCTTCACATTGGCATCTACAGCAAAGGTAACATTTACTTCCTCATCCTTGTCATAATCATACTCTGTAATTACGATTTGGTTAGAGGATACACTACTCACTGTACCCCAAGAATAGTCTGTCTCTTCTACCGATTCTTCCTCCTCTTGAGCTAGGGATATGCCAGAGTAAACCAACAGACCTAATGCCAATACAGCTGCTACTGCTAAATATCTCTTCATTTCTTACTACCTCCTTTCCTGTTTACTTTTGTTTTTGCTGACTTTTTTAATTCCTTAAGCATTTCTAAGTCCCGTTTAAAGGTTTCTAAATCTGCAAGGCCTACAGTAATAGAATTAAGCAACTCCTGATGGGCCTTGTTCTTCGGTTTTGTTAAGTAGTAATAGACATTAAGACCGTTTCTTCTATCGCCTGCCACCCCTGTTAATCGTAGTCGAGTAAGATGTTTGGAAAGGTTTGATTGAGCGACTTGAAGAATTTCGCATAGTTCGGTTACATTTAATTCTTGCTTATGGAGAAGGTTTATAATCCTGAGGCGAGTATCATCGGCAAAAGACTTTAACATTTGACGGGCCTTCTTAATTCTCATCAGCAATTCTCCTTTCTCATCATTAACTAACTATATGACCAGATGCTCACATAGTATATATAACAAAAATATTTTTGTCAAGTATTTTTACCGGCATTTTTTTCAAGATATTTTTTCAAGCTGCTCAAAAAAATAAAGGCCCTGAACATCAGGGCCTCCATACCTAAAAAGGGCGAAACCGCCTATCTCACCGCCGGATAAGCTCCTTTTTTATTTAGAAACGCTGTCTTGTTTTTCCTCTTCCTTCACAAAGGAAGAAATCTCCTCTTTGGGGGAAATTCTTTCTACCTTTGTCTGTGGGATAGGCCGGCGCACTGTCTCAAGCGAAACTCCCGCCCTTAAGGCATTCATTACTCCGACAGCCTCTAAATAATTATTGACTACGAGCAGTTTTCCGGGCGCAAACGGCAAATCTTCCAGGTTATTCTTCATCTGGTTTTTATTTTCTTTTACCGCGATAACCGGTATGCCCTGCTCCAATGCCGCAAGGGTCGGAAGACCGATGCACCCGCAGGGAATGACCATACAGGATATGTCCGAAGCGGTTAGGGCCCCTTCTTGCTGGTTCGATAGTTGTTCTTCGGTAATGATTCTGGGGCTTCTGTGCAGGCCTTTGAGAATGCAGTGAAGATAAGTTTCCGAAACTACTTCCGCCGCTTTGCGCGGGTCAACTATGCCAAGTTGCAACTCCAATACCTCTCTGGATGTCATCATCGGGGAATGGGCCGAAGGGATATTGAATAAGCTTGAGATAGTGTGGGTGAGCATCGCTTCCACTCCGCCCCATGGATTGACCATCTCGGCGTCTTTAAAATAGTCCTCGTGATAATTTAAAGGGACATTAATCTTTGTGGATAAGGCCAGCGCGTCATAATCGGATTTGTATTTCTCTAAAACTTCGCAAAGATGTTCAAAGCGTTCTATTATGCCGACGGCCCTGCCCGATGAGGAAAATAGCGCCTTCATTAGCACATTGTCCTCAACCATCACAACCTTCGGGCACTCAAGCCCAAATGCCGCCCTGGCCGCGGAAACCGAATTTACGACTGCATCGTGAAAGAGGGGGTCTTGATGTTTGTCCATAACCAGCATCAGCCTGTTAGAGGGCACCTTTTGCAGCCCTATATTTCCCATCAATAGGCGCGTGATAATGCTGCCTTCCACATATAAGCCGTTTTCCGGCAATTCATTAATATCGGAAGCGTTAACCACATTCGGATGGGTAATTAAATTGTCGCATGCAGAGGCTAAGAGCCTGGAAACCGGCCCGGCATCCCCGGAATGCCCGCCGATTTCGGCGCCTATGCCTGTAGGCACAAGCAGCACTGCGTTAAATTTATTAAAAGATTCGTATTGGCGCTTTTTGAATTTAAAGATGGCGTCTTTCTCCATGGTAACCGACGGATCCGGGTCTCTTAAGACCCCTAATTCACATTTATAGCCCCTGCCGTTAGATTGAGTGACGGCAAAACGTACCGGTATTTCGTTAGGCGAGATTTTTTCTAAGACGGCGTTGCTTAAATAACTCAATAAATCCTTATGCCCGGCAACCACCGGTATGGATATTTCCTTTTCATAAAGCAACATATCTATTCCCTCCGCATTTTGATAAAAAGTCTTCGTAATTGAATTCTTTTTTTAACTCAAGCTTGCCTTCCCGGGTATAGGCATAAATCGTCGGCAAATTTATGCCATTAAACATATGCGCCTTTACAAGGGTATAAGCCCCCATTGTCTTAAAAGTTATTCTGGAGCCTGCCCTAAGAGGCCGGCCAAAAGAATATTCTCCGAACAAATCGCCCGCCAGGCAGCTGGCCCCTGCCAATATATACCTGTATTTACCATTGGCTGATTCCTGCATAACCTCAGGCCGGAACTGATATTCAAACACCTCCGGCATATGGTTTACGGTGGTATCAAGGACCGCTATATCTTTTCCCTCGTTATTAAATATGTCCAGTACGGTGGAAATTATGCAGCCGGCATCTGCGACTACGGCCTTACCGGGTTCAAAAAAGACATCCATCCCATACTTATTTTTGAGAAAATTAACGGCATCGATTAAAGGAAGCAGGTCTTGCCTGTTTTTAAACAAATAACCTCCCCCTAAATTTATCCATTTTATTTTTGCAAGCAGCTCGGGCAGAGTTTCATCTATGTATTTAACGGTCCTGAATAGTTGAGTGGTATCGTCTGATTCGCAGTTTGTGTGAAAAAGGATTCCGTTTATTTTTTTGAAGACTAGCGGATTTTGCCGGTAGGCTTTACAAAGTTGTTCAAGAGGCACGCCTAACTTTGAATGTTCTCTGCAGGGATTATATCTATTGTCCTTAACAAATGATAATTGCGGATTTACCCTTATCCCGCAGCTTGCCTCCTTCTCAACCTGATAATAAAAAGATTTTAATTGGGACAAGGAATTAAAACTGATGTAATCGCAAAGCCGGGATATCTCCTCAATCTCATCGGGCCTGTATCCCGGCGTCGTTATATGTACTATTTTGTCGTCGCCGAGCGTATCCCTTGCCAGCTTTGCCTCGAATAATGAACTTACAGAAAAGCCGTTTACATTAGCGGCTATTAAGTATAAACCATCGCTAATAGAAAACGGCTTTAAGGGAAAGAAAATTTTACAGCCAGACTGTCTGCTAACCTCAGATAATAGCTTAAGTCTTTCTAAAATGGCATTCTCATCGTACAGAAACGCCGGCGTATGCAGCTCTTTTTTAATATTACTGGCGCCTATCTCATTTATCAGAAAAATCACCCTTTCCCAGACTAAAAACCTCTCCTATTAATTATATCTCTTAAGTCAAGAGATTTCAAGAAAAATTTTTAGCTAAAAATCCTGGGCTGCTTTTTCAAACTCTCCATTTATTCTTCGTTTATTCCAAAACGAAATGAGCGCATTTTTTTCTTTTCTGCCGCTTTTCTTTTATCTTGCAGCATTTTCTCTTTCGCCCGCTTAGAGCGCCTGCGCTTCTGCCTTCTTATCTTGGCTATCCTTTTTCTTTCTTCCGAGAGTTCCCCTAATATACGGGTTTCTATTTTCCCGGTAAGGATTCTTCTTGCCAGGAACCTATTCAGGGCCTGGGAGCGTTCCCGCTGGCACTTTACCTCTATGCCGGTTGGTCTATGTTTTAAATAAACGCAGCTGGATGTCTTATTAACCTTCTGCCCGCCCTTGCCGCTTGAACGGATGAACCTCTCCTGAAGATCCCGCTCGCGGATCCCTAAGCCTTGCATCCTTAATTTCAGCGCCTGCTCTTTGGCCTTGCTTACACTGAATTGCATTCAGAGTTAGAGCTCAAACTTCCCTGTTTCTTCTTTCTTGGATTTGGAGAATCTATTTTTGGCGATATCAAGAGTCTGCTGAAGAACGGCAAACATCTTCTCTACATCTTCCGGGGTAGATTCATAACCGGGAGAGGATAGATTTCCGATTAACTCTATCTTCTTTATTGCATTCCTCACTCTCTGCGATGCCAATCTCTTAAACTTATCGTGCCTGCTTTCGCCTTCTGCCATTTCCCACCTCCCTTTTTATTTAGCTCTCCTCCTGCATCTCCGCAATTATACACTTAAACTGAAAAAATCTCAACCAAAATCTACCATCTCCATGCCATACCGGCATGGATGCTGGCTTCTTTTTTATCCTTAAGGAGCTTGAGAAAGGCTTCGCCGTCGCCTTTGAGCAGTTTTCTTGATAATTTAAGCTCCAGGCCTAAGTCTTTGCGCAGGCGATTCTTAAGCTTGAATTTAACCCTATCTCTTTTAGTCAGCTTGGCCTCAACGCCAAATATAATGGCTTTGGTCTTGCCTTTTTCGTATTCTGTCTCGAATAACAGGCCGACATTTCGTTTGAGCTTCCATTTGCCGAACAGGGTTACGATGCGCTTAACAGGTTGCTTTCTGCTTGATAGGCCTATGCCAACCTCGTATTTTATATACCCTTCACCTAAGAAACCCAATCCCGTTCGAAAGTCAAACCCTGATTTTCCCTGCCGGCTTATCTCATAGGATAGCCTGTTTCGCTTGAGGATGTCCCAATGCCCTTCAAAAATTATGCTCTGCCTGACCCTTCTTTTGCGGAGCAGCTGGACCTTCTCATAGCGATAAACTATCCTCTGCCGCTTATCAACCTCCCAGATGCCGGCAAAGGTTAGGGTATCATGCCTGCCTTGGCCTTTGTTTACCCTAAAGCTAAGCCGATTACGCTTATCCGCCTGCCATCTTCCTTCAAGTTTTAGGATATTCCTTGTGTCAATATCCTGCTCGGACCTTGTGCTAACTGCAAACAGCAGCGAATTTGCGCCGGCGGCTACAATTTGGCCTTGTAAGGTGAGCTGATCACCAAAGGTCTGCCGGCGCCATTTATCCAGCGTTAGCTTTAAGTCGTAATTTTTGGTTAAGGCCCATTCTCCTCTCAGCTTTACCTGATGTGGCGCCTGGCGCTCCGCCTCAAGCCCATACATCGGGCCTTTGATATGGTAGATTAAAGAATTCCCCGGCCCGGTTTTAAAACTGCCATCCAGCACCCTGCGAAACCGGGTCGGAGGCAAGCTCTTCCCGGTTTCCGAAACAACTAACCTATTATGCGGATCAACTTCGTATCTTAGTTTTTGCAAGAGAATGCTCCTATATCATGCCCTTTAATTATACCCCTAAAACCAAATAGCCTCAAGACGCGCCCCGTTCGAAAGCTCAAAGCCATAATAATCTACCTTTAAATTATATCACAAATTAGCTTTCGCTTCTACACTTTCGAATGGGGTAAATCTTGAGGCTAAGGTACATTGTCCCGATTGAAATCAAGACACTGTCCCGATAAATTTGGGCAACGTCTCTGTCTATGTCTATGATTAATTAACAGCAAAAATTATTTCTTCTTTATCTCTTCCTCTACCTCTTCTGCTCCTTCAGCATAGAATTTTTCTTCATCAGGAGCAAGCTCCTTCAGCAGTCTCAAGAACTCACCTGCATGCACCTTTTCTTCGTTTGCAATGTCTTTAAGAACATCTTTGGCTAATTCATTATCCGTTGATTCGGCAAGTTGCATATATAGCTGAATAGCTTCGTACTCAGCGGCAACCATGAAGCGAATTGCACGAATCAACTCTTCTTTAGTGACCTTTCTATCTTTTGCTAATCCTGAAAAAGGTGTTCCAAATTCCGGCATGATATCCTCCTTTCCATTACTTACTTTGTTATTTCATTTACTAAGTACTATACTTTTGCAGCTTGGCCACCACCTTAAGGGATTTGGGCTATTCTGCAGCAATTATCAAATTTTATTGCCAAACAACACTCTGTTGAAATAAAGATAATGTGAAGAGTCTGCAGGATAACCTTTAAAGAAGTATTTTTCTGATTACTTTCTTGGCTAGCTCTGAATTAGGGACAATAATTTCTTCATTCTTGTCGGATATTAACTTTGTAGAGACTGCACCGATGGAGTCAATCTTTCCTGATATAGATTCACATTCTATGGCGTCTCCCTTTTTCAGTTCGTGCGATAGAAATCTCCCGTTAATTGTATTAGAAACTACATCCTTGCCGGCTACTAAAAAAATCAGGAAAAACCCAAACGGTATGACGCCAAAAATAACAATTAGTGATTTAGACACAACAAATTGAGACACATTTAAATGTTCTAGAATAACTATCGCAGTAAGTCCTAGTACCGCGTAACGCGCAACTGTTCCCAATAGAGAATGAATTGGTATGTTCGCTAAATGTGCGGTCTTATCAACAAACTTAAAAGCAAACTTGCTTATAAAAATACCCAAAGCAAGGATGATTATCGCCACAATAACATTTGGGATGTATAAAATGATATTTTGGATAAATTGTGAAGTAACCTTTAAATCCAAAGCATCCTGCGCCATAACCAGGGTATTCAAAAGAATTATCCAGTAAAAAGTCAACCCGATAAGCGAAGAAGGAGATTTCTCTATTCCTCCTCTTTTCAAAAATTTCTTAAATCCTGTTTTTTCTGAAAGCACGTCAAAACCAAAAGCCCTCAAGACCTTGCTGAGAACCTTTCTAATTATTACAGCGCAAACCCACCCAAATAGAATCAGCGCCAGAGAAAACGCAACCCCAGGGCCATGCTGGACAATAAAACTATTAACCTGATTGAAGGACTGGATAACAAGATTATTAAAAATTTCTATAAACTTATTCATTGCACGCCTCCTTTAGTGTTTTTAGTCTTCCCTAAAGAAATCTTTTAATTTATCCCATGGTTTTTTTACGATTTTTTCACCCTTCTCCAGAATTCTTCCGATTTGTTCTTCAGATTTTCCTGCTATTTCATCTGTAACTCTATCGATTTTCTTAAGCACCCCCTCGGCCTTTTTAAGCTCCACCATCATAAAATCAGCGGATCCAGCAATACCTACCTGTGGATTTAAATCATTTTTAAGCTGCATAATTACCGCTACAGGAGCAGCTGCGGCTGGCTCTTTTACCTTAAGAATAAAAAAAATAGTGAGTATTTGTAAAAAAGATGATATCAGAAAAATAATGTGCAGGTTTGATATGTTATAGGCAAAGAAAGTAAACTTTACTCCTTCCAATACCTTAGATAAAGTGCCGCCGATAATTGGCGCTACTGCTCCTATCAAACCGGTTATTGCAGCAAATAGAGCTAAGTATATAGAGCGACCTTCTTTGGGAGAAAGCTTAATCAAAATATTAAATTGAGAAAGCGCAGCCCCTGCCATAAACGCTCCGGAAAGTATATGTGCTGTTAAAACTGGAAGATAATATTTTCCGGGTAATGCCAAAATCCAAATGAAAGGTATCAATATCAGAATCCAGCCTGAGACAATAATAATAGGCTTATTCCCCAATTTATCCGAAATTGGCCCCCAAATCTTCATCATCAAAAGAGTAGCCAGTGTAGCAAATGTACCAAATATCGTAATATTGGAAAAGTCTATCTTTAAGTGTTCGATCATAAACACGCCGTAAAACGGCCCGGCAAGCTGAATAGCAAACATCCAGGCAGAGACAAATAAAATTAAAATTAAAAAGTTTCTATCCTGCAAAGGCTTAAAAAATACTGAAAAATTGAAACCAGCGCCTGTGTCTTTCTTTTCGCTTTCAGCTTCCGGTATCCGCGCCAAAAACCAGATAGCCGCCAATCCCGCTGCTAACCCAAGGATAAAAAGCAAAATAAATCCGTAGGGATTCTGTTCGGAAAAACGCGCCTCCCATAAAGTGATAAATTTACCACCCAAAAGCACCACTACCATACCGCAGGCTGAGGCAATCATATTTCTTTTTCCAAAGTACGAGCCCCTGATATTATCCGGCACCAAATCGCTCATCCAGGCAAGCCAGGCAATTCCTGCTAAAGAACCGAAAATGCTGGAGGAGCCTATTACGGCAACTACAACCCAGATCCGGAAATCAGATAATGGTGCAAAAATCTTAAAAGGAAGCAATACTATCAAAATCCAAAGCGCACGGCTTAATAAAACGCTCCAAAAACAAAGCGGTTTTTTCTTGCCCGTCTTCTCGATAATGATAGAACCGAAAATTTGTACAAGATTAGCAAACATAGGAAGAGAGGCGAGGATACCAATCTGTTGCGGCTGGGCCTTAAGAATCTTTAAAGCAAAACCCATCAGAAACATACCTCCGGCCAAAGAACCCATAACCGCCGAAAGAGCCCCGTCAACGATAGAAAAAGTGAGTGCTTTATTCTGCTGGTTTGCGTCCAACGATTATTTGCTCCTTGTAATTGTAGTTGTGTTTATTTGTGCTTCCTGGGGTAGTAACTGCAATATATTTTTAATATTATCCAGCTTGCCAAAGCAAATAAGTCTATCATCCAGCAAAATTTTAGTCTCCGCAGGAGGATTGGGTATTGTTTCTTTTCCTTGATCTCTTTCCACTGCCAACACTATAATATCATGTTTACGTAAGTCCGCTTTTCGTAATGACGTATTCACTATGGGGCTGTGTTTTTCAACTTCAAAACTTGAGATACCGTACCCGCCGGTTGTAACAAGAAGTTCCTCAAACGAGACCGGTTTAACAAGCTCGGTTTTGATAATGCGTTTTTTTAAGAAATTTGACAACTTTTTCGTAAACCGCGCATGCGTAAAAACTCTGTAGAGAGTGTAAATGGAAATTATAACAATGAGTAAATTCATATATGGTAAGATAAACGATGGGAACACTAAGTGAATAAACGGAATAGTGATCTTGGGCAAATACGATGGACGCAAGGTATTGGCAAAGGTCGCCATTAATGTCACTAAGCCGGCGTTTCCCAAAACCATCAAGAAAGAGGCAATCCG
>CAZPGX010000011.1:18933-24216 GCA_964586605.1 uncultured Planctomycetia bacterium | reverse complement strand
GATTGAAATGGGAACTCACTAAATTTGAAACAAGCGCTGAAAAATATGTAGTCTGTAATGCGGATGAAGGCGATCCGGGCGCATTTATGGACCGCAGCGTATTGGAAGGCGACCCCCATTCCGTAATTGAAGGGATGATTATTGCCGCTTATGCGATTGGCGCAAGTGAAGGATATCTCTATTGCCGCGCGGAATATCCATTAGCGATAAAAAGGTTAAACAGGGCGATAACACAGGCCAGGGAAAAGGCATTTTTAGGCAAAAATATCCTCGGCGGCAAATTTGCATTTGATATCAGCATAAAACAGGGCGCCGGGGCATTTGTCTGCGGCGAAGAAACCGCGCTTATCGCATCAATTGAAGGGCGTAGAGGAACGCCGGTACCCAGGCCGCCTTTTCCCGCGCAGAAAGGCTTGTGGGGCAAGCCAACGTTGATTAATAATGTTGAGACCCTGGCCAATATCAGGCATATTATTATGAAAGGCGCGGAATGGTTTTCCTCTATAGGGCCCGCAAAGAGCAAGGGCACAAAGGTTTTTGCCCTGGCAGGAAAGGTTAAGAATACAGGCCTGGTCGAGGTCCCGATGGGAACTACGATTCGCCAGCTAATCTACGGCCCCGGGGCAGGTATGGCAAGCAAAAATATAGGCTTCAAGGGTGTCCAGATAGGCGGCCCTTCAGGCGGATGCCTTCCGGAAAGTCTTTTAGATACCCCCATTGACTATGAGTCCATTACGCGCACAGGCGCCATTATGGGTTCCGGCGGGATGATTGTAATGGATAAGCTTACCTGCATGGTTGATATAGCGAAATTCTTTTTGGAGTTTACGGTAGCGGAATCATGCGGCAAGTGTGTGCCCTGCAGGGTAGGCTTAAAAAGGATGTTAGAGGTCTTGGAGGAAATCACCGAAGGTAAGGGCAAGCAAGAGCAGATTACATTTTTGCAGGAGATGGCCGTTACAATAAAAGAGACCGCGCTTTGTGGGCTTGGGAACACAGCCCCCAACCCGGTATTGACGACCTTGAAATATTTTTTAGACGAATACAAGGCCCATATAAAAGATAAAATCTGCCCTGCCCACGTATGTTTGGGGCTTATAAAGTTCGAGGTTATGAGAGACAAGTGCCTTAAGTGCGGGCGTTGTTACGAGGCCTGTCCGGTAAATGCTATTGATTGGAAAAAGAAAGAGTTTGCAAAAATCAACAAAGACAAATGTATAAAATGCAAGGCCTGCATTAATGCATGTCCATTTATGGCGATAGAATGATTAATTTAAGCATAAACGGTATAAAAGTAAAAGCAGAAGAAGGCAGGAGCGTGCTCGAGGCAGCAATCGGCGCGGGTATTTATATACCCAGTTTATGTTATCATCCTGACATCCCTGCTATAGGGGCATGCCGGTTATGTATTGTTGAGATTGATGGAGTCAAAGGATTTCCCGCCGCCTGTACTACCGCGGCCAGGGAGGGGATGGCTGTTCAAAGCGATACCCCGAGAATCCAGGAGCTTAGAAGGAACATTGTCTGGTTTCTCTTGAGCGAACACCCAAAAAAACTCAAGGAATCTTCTCAACTAAAGAAAGTCGTTGAATGGGTAGGGATAAAAGAACCCTTGCCGGGATTTGTTGCGCATCCGAAGAATCTTCCCTTGCTTTCAGAGGAACCTTTATTTACTAAGGACCTTAGCCGTTGTATCTTGTGCGGGCGTTGTGTCAGCATCTGCCAGGAAATAAGAGGCGTGGGAGCGATCGGATTTATTAACCGCGGCATTGATACCACCATAGGCACTAACTGCGATCTGCAGATGAAGGACTCCGGTTGTAAATTCTGCTTAGCTTGTGTGGAGGTCTGCCCTACCGGGGCATTAATCGATAAAGAGGAATTTGAGGAAAAGGACCGTGAGAAGGCGCTTCTGCCGTGTAAGGACGCCTGTCCCGCCGGCATAGATATCCCGCGCTATCTAAGGCTGATCGCGGAAGGCAGATTTCAGGATTCCATAGAGGTGATACGCCAGAGGGTTACTTTCCCGCATGTATTGGGCTGCGTATGCCATCATCCCTGTGAAGAACCATGCCGCAGAGGCGAACTGAATGAACCCATCTCTATAAGGGAGCTGAAAAGGTTTGTGGCCGAGCGCGATTCGGGTAGATGGCGCTCTAAACTTACAATTGCAGCGGAAACAGGTAAAAAGATTGCGGTTGTAGGTTCGGGGCCCGCAGGTTTGAGCGCGGCCTGGTTTCTCAGGAAGGCGGGGCATTCGCTGACTGTTTTTGAGGCCCTGTCCGAGCCGGGCGGGATGATGAAGGCGGGTATACCCGAATATCGTCTGCCCATTGATATCTTAAACCGCGAAATCAAAGATATAAAAGATATTGGTGTGAAGATAGAAGTCAACACGCAAATAAAGACTGTTGAGAAACTGTTTAGCCGGGGTTTCAAGGCCGTCTTTTTGGCTTTGGGTGCGCACGAGGGACTAAAGATGGGGATTTCGGGAGAGGATGACCCGCGAGTCCTGGACGGTATCTCTGTGTTGAGGTCTATAAAATTCGGCAAGAAGGTAGATATTAGGGGAGAAGTGGCAGTTGTCGGAGGGGGTAATGTAGCCGTAGATGCGGCAAGGAGCGCCTTAAGATTAGGGGCCAGGAAGGTAACCATACTATATCGGCGAACACAAAAAGAGATGCCCGCTTATCCGGAGGAGGTAGAACAGGCGCTGAAAGAAGGCGTAAAAATCCGTTTTCTGACAGTTCCCAATAGAGTTTTATCCGCGAACAACAAATTAAAAGCCGAATGTATCAAGATGGAGCTGGGCGAACCCGACTCGAGCGGCAGAAGACGGCCGGTTCCTGTTAAGGGCAGTGAATTTACGATTAATCTGGATAGATTAATCGTGGCTATTGGCCAGAGGTCCGTCGTGCCAAAGGAATTTGGCGTTGCCTTAGACGGAAAGGGCAGGATTGAGGTAGACAAAGAGACTCTTGCCTGTTCAGTGAAAGGGGTATTTGCGGGCGGAGATGTGGTCAGCGGGCCTGCTTCTGTGATTGAGGCTATTCAGGCCGGCAGAAAGGCCGCGATATCCATAGATAAGTATTTGGGAGGAAAAGGGCAAATCGACCAAAAATTCATTCCCGAAGAGAAAGACGACCCCTGCCTGGGCAGGGATGAGCAATTCGCCTACAGAAAAAGGGCCGGGGCCAAATTTATCCCTCTATCCAAAAGGCGGCATGGCTTTTCGCAGGTAGAATACAGCCTTGACGAGAAGACAGCGCGGGAAGAGGCCAGGCGATGCCTGAAATGCCAATTGCGGCTAAAAATTTCCCAGGCCCCCTTCCCTCCGCAGTAGCTTAGGCAAAAGGGGCCTGGCCCCTTTTTATATAAAAGGCTTTCCCCCATCTCCCCCGAAACAGGCAAAGCCTATTTCCCCCTTAATAAATTGAAAAATAACGCTTGACATTAATTCCCTAATACTATACACTTGTTAATAAATGTATAGAAATAGGGAGGTTCTATGGAGCTTAAAAAAACCGAACTTGTAGACTTTCTTAGGAAAAGAGGTGGAGTAGCCAGCTATGCAGAAATCATTGGCGCTGGGTTTAGCAAAGCTCACCTTAAGGCTGGCCTGAATTCCAGTCGAATTCAAAAAGTCGACCGTGGTCTATACAGACTATCGGACGGCACATCACTCTCAAATCCAGACCTTGTAGCTGTGTCGATCAAGGTTCCTAAAGGAACGGTTTGCCTACTTTCTGCACTTGCTTTTCATGAAGCAACAAATGAAATCCCTAAATACGTGGATATAGCCATTCCGCGCGGGATGCATGCTAATAAAATAAAATATCCTCCAGTTAAATTTTATCGTTTTACACCTAACGCCTGGAAAGCAGGGATTGAAAAGCATGGTATTGAAGGACATGAAATCAGAGTTTATAGCCTTGCTAAGACGGTTGCTGATTGTTTTAAATTCCGCAATAAAATAGGTATGGATGTCGCTAGAGATGCCCTCAAAGTTGCTGTTACAGAAAAAAACATAGCACCAAAAGAAATTATGCAACACGCTAAGATTTGTCGTGTAGATAAAATTATTAAGCCGATATTGGAAACCATGTTATGAGAAAGGATGTTAAGAATATACAAGCCTCGGTTCGAGCTCAGCTTCAAAATAAAGCGAAAGAGACCAACCGTCCTTTTGCAGAAGTTCTGCAGTATTATGGAATGGAGAGACTTCTTTATAGGTTTAGCCGTTCAAAATATGTGGATAAGTTTATCCTGAAAGGCGCACTGATGTTTACAGTCTGGCAAGTTCCCCAAAGGCGGACAACGCTTGATATAGATTTCTCAGCACATTATGACAATCAAATAGCAACTATTGAGAAAGTAATTAGAGATGTATGTAAGGTTTCGGTGACACCAGACGGGCTTGTTTTTGATTCGCAGACAGTAAAGGGGCAGAAAATAAAAGAGGATGCTGATTACGAAGGTGTACGCGTTAAATTTAGAGGCTTTTTAGAACGTTCACGTATTCCGATGCAGATCGATGTTGCCTTCGGTGATGTTATCTATCCAAAACCTAAAACTATTAATTATCCGGTTATTTTAGATTTTCCTAAGCCTCACCTTAAAGGATATCCTCTAGAAAGTGTAGTTAGTGAAAAATTTGAAGCCATGGTTAAGTTAGGTCTTCTAAACAGTCGCATGAAGGATTTTTGTGATATTTGGCTTATGATGCATCAGTTTAGTTTTGATGGTCTAAAACTCGTTAAGGCTTTAAAAGGGACCTTTGGACATCGTAAAACTTCTTTACCAGAGCATAAACCATTATTCGCTGAAGAAATTTACGATGAGAAATCCGATCGTCAAGCCTTATGGAAGGCTTTTCTGAAAAAGGGAGATATTAAATACATACCAGAAAAATTAAGTACAACAGCCACAGAGATAGAACAATTTCTTATTAAACCGCTTGATACAATTCATAAAAGCCAAAAGTTTAGCAAAAAATGGAAATCCGCTGGACCATGGAAATGAGCAATAGTAAAAGGAGTCAGGCGTTTTTTAAAAGGTACACTGTCCCGATTGAAATCAAGACACTGTCCCGAACGATTTGGACAACGTCTCCGGCATTCCTGAAAGCTAAAATCGGCGATGAGAAAGAAGATTAAACGCCATTCTCAATATTATGTGTATATTGTCAAGTGCAAAGACGGGACTTATTATACGGGGCATACCAATGATTTGGAGAAAAGGATAAAGGAACATAATGATAACAAGCGGGGGGCAAGGTATACA
>CAZPGX010000011.1:0-18923 GCA_964586605.1 uncultured Planctomycetia bacterium | reverse complement strand
AGAGTATAGGTACTTCAAAAGGGCATTCTTAGAGGAGAAAAGGATTAAGGCTTTAACAAGGCAACAGAAAGAGAAATTGGTAGATGGGAGGAGTAAGGCAAAATAAGGCTATGCCGAATTCAAAGCGGCGGGAAAATCTCTCGCCAAAAAACAGTGCGACATTTTCCTCGCCTGAATCCGGCATGACCCCCAAATGTCAAACTGTTTACATCAGGACATTTGGCTGTCAAATGAACGTGCGCGACTCGGAGATAATTCTGGGGATGTTGCAAAAAGAGGGTTATTTAGAGACAGAGTCTCCGAAAGAAGCCGATGTAGTTATATTTAATACCTGTTCGGTACGCAAACATGCCGAGGAGCGGGCCATCAGCAATATGGGAATGTTGTTAAAGGCCCGGGGTAAAAAAGAGAAGATTTTTGGGATTGTGGGCTGCACAGCGCAGGCCTTAAAAAAAGATTTATTTAGCAGACTGCCGGGTTTAAACATCGTCTGCGGGCCGGCGAATATTTACGATATTCCCGATTTAATAAAAAAGGCGATTAAAAAAGATACGCAGGTGTTGGCTGTAGATAGAGTAAAAAGGCCTTTGCTTAGAGATTGCAGCTTCAGGACAGATAATCTTAAGGCCTATGTCTCCATTATGTATGGCTGCAACAATTTCTGTTCCTATTGCATCGTCCCTTATGTGCGCGGCAGGCAACTCAGTCGCCCCTTGCGGCATATAATCGATGAGGTTAAGGATTTAGCTAGCCGGGGTTGTCGTGAGATAACCCTTCTGGGGCAAAACGTCAATTCTTATGGCCAGGATTTAAAAGGGAAAACGGACTTTACCGGCCTTCTGGAGAAGTTAAACAGGGTAGCGGGCATAGAGCGCATTCGTTTTATGACCAGCCATCCTAAGGATGCCTCTAAGAGACTGTTTTCTGCGATGCGCGATTTATCCAAGCTCTGCAAACATTTGCATCTACCCTTGCAATCAGGCTCCGATAAGATATTGAAATTAATGAACAGAGGATATAGCTTTAGCGATTATTCAGGGTTGATAGAATGCCTGCGCAAGATAATTCCCGGTTGCAATATTACTACCGATATTATTGTGGGTTTTCCTCAGGAATCCGAGGCAGATTTTCAAAAGACCTATCAGGCAATGCAAAAAATCCGCTTTGACCAGGCCTTTATCTTTAAATATTCGCCCCGGCCCAAGACAAAGGCCGCAGAGTTAGAAGATGATGTGCCCCTGAAGGTAAAACAGAAAAGAAACAACATGCTTTTAAAATTACAAAAAATAACCAGCGCAGTTCTTGTCATGCTTTGTGTTTTGTTTCTCTTTAGCGGGAATGCCTTTGCCGCTAATAAGGTTTTTAGAAATGCGGAAGCCCTGATTTTAAAAGACAGCTACTCTCAAGCTGCCAAAGAGTGCGAGAGGATTATCGCCAGAAACCCGCGCGCTAAGGTAAAGGCCAAGGCCTATTATCTTCTGGGGATTTGCCTGCTCAAAGAAGGTAAATTTGACCAGGCCAAAAAGAACCTTAATCAACTCCTGCGGCGTTATCCGGGGAGTAAGTTTTGCCAACAGGCAAAGGCTGCGCTTTCCCGTTCTTCTTTCTCGGTGCAGGTGGGATGCTTTGCCAAAGAGGCCAATGCCCGGAGACTGCGCGGTGAATTAATTAATCTGGGGTTTCAGGCCTATATATCTAAGCTGAGAGGAGAGGACCTCTATCGCGTCCGGGTGGGTAAATTTGCCGGCAGGCAGGATGCGCGGTCTTTAGAACAGCGGCTAAAAACCCGCGGCTACCCCACAAAAATCTGCCAATAACTTGTTGATGAAAAAAACGCTTGTTTGTCTAATCGGGCCCACGGCCTCAGGCAAGACAGAAGTTGCCCTGAAGCTGGCTAAAAAGATTAATGCCGAGATTATCTCCTGCGATTCTATGCAGGTCTATAAAGGGATAGAGATAGCTACTTCCAAGCCCTTAAAAAGCCAAAGAAACCAGGTTCCCCACCATCTTATTGATATGCTTCGGCCTTCCCAACAGTATAATGCCGCGCGCTTCCGAACCTCTGCCCGGAAGATTATAAATGACCTCCACAAAAGGGGAAAACTACCCCTTTTAGTCGGCGGAACCGGCCTTTACCTGCGGGCCTTGTTGGATGGTTTGTTTGCCGGCCCGGGGCAAAATGCGCTCATCCGCAAGAGACTTTATCGGCAGGCCGGAACATACGGAACCGCAGATCTTTATAAGAAATTAGTCCGCCTGGATCCTCAAGCAGCCAAAAAAATCCATCCCAATGACACAAGGCGCATTATCCGCGCGCTTGAGGTCTGTCAAACATCTGCTGAGCCTATTTCCAGATTACAAAAGAAGGCAAAGGGCATTAGGGATAAATATGAGGTCTGTTTGTTTGGCATTAAAAGGGACAGGGATGAGCTTTATAAGCGTATTGAGCAAGGAGTAGACCGGATGTTTAAAAAGGGCCTGGTGGCGGAGATAAAGACCTTGAGCAGGCAAAGGGTATCCAAGACAGCCAAGCCCCTTTTGGGATATAAAGAGATTAGCGGATTTTTGAAAGGCGAATATTCTAAAGATGAGGCTCGGGATTTGCTGAAGAAGAACACGCGCCATTATGCCAAACGCCAACTGACCTGGTTTAGAAGAGAAAAAGGCATAAACTGGATTGAGGTCAGTTCAAAAGATAGCGCCGAAGACGTAGCTAGAAAAATATTGAGAGAGTTGCCCGATGTGGGAAACCGGCAGAGATAAAAAAGAAAAGGCCCTTCTGGTTACAGTAAAGATAGCGGGCCGCGATAATTGGAGGCAAGAGGATGCCTCAAGGGAGTTAAGAGAGCTTGCCTTATCAAGCGGGGTAGAGGTGGTTCACCAGGAGGCTTGCCATAGCAATATTCACAATGCTACCTATTTCCTCGGCAAGGGCAAGGCCTGGGAAATAGCCCATCTGGCCCAAGAAGTAAGCGCAGATGTGGTAATTTTTAACGCGGAACTGACCAGCACCCAGCAAAGAAACTTAGAGGAGGTAGTTGAGGTCAAGACCATCGACCGCACACAGTTAATCCTGGATATATTCGCCCAGCGGGCAAAGAGCAGAGAGGGAAAGATCCAGGTGGAGTTGGCCCAACTTGGATATCTCCTGCCGCGTTTAACCGGCAAAGGGGTTATCCTTTCGCGTTTAGGCGGCGGTATCGGGACACGCGGGCCGGGAGAGAAAAAGCTGGAGGTGGATAGAAGAAGGATTAGAGAGCGTCTGGGCAGGTTAAGGCAGGAGCTGCGCAATTTAAGCCGGCGCAGAGGCTCTTTGCGAGAATACAGAAAAAGGCATACCCTGGCCACGGTTGCAGTTATTGGCTATACCAATGCGGGTAAATCTACCTTGGTCAATTATTTAACCGGCGCCCGGCAGGCCGTTAAAAACAGGCTTTTTAGCACCCTGGATTCTGTGGCCAGAAGGTTTACCTTGCCCAGTAAGCAGAAGGTCCTGTTTTCCGATACCGTAGGTTTCTTGCACCGCCTTCCCCACCGCCTTATCCAGGCCTTTCATGCAACGTTAGAGGAGGTAAAAGAGGCGGATATTTTATTGCATGTCCTGGATATCAGCCACCCGCAAGTTTATCAGCAGAATGAAGCGGTTGAGCAGGTCCTCAAAGAACTGGATGCCCAGGATAAGCCGATGATTATAGCCTTGAACAAGGTAGACTTGGTTGAAGATGAACTTGCCTTAAGGCGTTATTTAAAAGATTTTAAAAATAGCGTGGCTATTTCTGCCTTAAAAGGGACAAAGATCAAACAATTGCTGGATGGATTAAGCCTTCAGTTAGACAGCCTGATGGCCGAGATAGAGGTATCTATTCCTCAAGCCCAAATGCATCTGGTAGGCTTAATTTACAGCAATGGCGAAGTGTTTAAACAGGAATATCGGAAAGATAAGGTCTATTTACACGCCCGCGTCCCCCGAAAAATTAAGGCAAAGCTGAAAAATCTTTTACAAAAAAATATTTGACAAACAGCAATATTGTGTTAAAATGTTTCTTTAGCACTCTAAGGCTTTGACTGCTAAATAAGGAAATTCAAGATGGCCGTAACTGCTTTAAATATAAGAGGAAAGAAAATTCTGCAGGCGATTGTGGAGTCGTATATTGAAACGGCTGTTCCTGTCAGCTCACAGGCTATCGCCCGGAGACTGCGTTTGCGCTTAAGCACGGCTACTGTGCGCAATATAATGGCAGAGTTGGATGAGTTAGGCCTTATCTGGCAGCCACATACCTCAGCCGGTAGAATTCCCACAGACAGGGGTTACCGCTATTACATCGATTCTATATCGGAGCCGGAAGAGCTTACTTCAGGGGAAAGGGAGTTGATTGAACAGCGCTATCCACAGCAGAGTGAGGCCCTGGATGAATTTCTAACAGGCACCTTGCGCATCCTTTCCGGCTTTAGCGGATATACATCCTTAGCCTTTTCTTCTTTCGGCAGGGATAGGTTTTATGTCGAAAGGGTAAGCTGTATCCTTGAGCAGCCGGAGTTCCAGAATACCCGCAAACTGCAGGTAATCCTAAGGACTTTTGAGGAGGAGGAACCGTTGCTTAAGATTATGAAAGATGACTTAGACCCCGACGGGGTTAAAGTCCACATCGGCAGAGAGAACCCCTGCGAGGATATTCAGGAATGCAGCCTGGTTATCGCCAATTTTAAGATTAAGGATAGAAATATGGGGGCATTGGGGATTATCGGGCCGCGCCGGATGTCCTATCCAAAGGTTATCTCTACAGTCAGCTATATGGCCCAGGCATTAGGCGAGAGGATTTAAACAAAAAACTATGGCCGAGAAAAAAGAGAAGGTTAAAGCGGGCTCTCCGGGCAAAATTTCGGGGGAGGTTAAGATTGGCGCCCGGGAATATCAGGAACTTTCCGACTCTGCAAAAAAAACTCAGGAATATTTTGATAAGCTATTAAGGCTGCATGCGGAATTTGAGAATTTCAAGAAACGCAGCATTAAAGAGAGGCAGCAGTTTTTCAAATTTGCCAACGAAGGCCTGATCCGCGAGCTGATTAATGTCCTGGACAACTTCGAGCGTGCCTTTGAGTCGGCGAACAAAATGAGCGATTTAAAGTCCCTGCATCAGGGGGTGGAGATGATTTTAAAGCAGATTCACCAGCTTTTAGAAAAAAACGGAGTGAAAAAAATAGAGTGTTTGGGCAAACCCTTTGACCCTGTCCAGCAGGAGGCTATTGCCCATATCGAGAGCGATGAACAGCCGGAGAATACGGTCGTAGAAGAGGTGCAGAAGGGCTATCTTTTAGAAGAGAGGCTAATTCGCCCGGCCGTAGTGAAGGTATCTAAAAAACGGAGGAAATAACATGGCAAGAGTAATAGGTATTGACTTAGGGACATCCAATTCTGCGGCAGCAGTTATGGAAGGGGGGAAGCCCACAATTATCCCCTCGGCCGAAGGCACGACAGTCGGAGGCGGCAAGGCCTTTCCTTCTTATGTTGCCTTTACCAAAGACGGCCAGCGCCTGGTTGGCGAGCCGGCCAGACGCCAGGCAACAATCAATCCGGAAGGCACGATTACTGCCGCCAAGCGCAGGATGGGCGAGGATTTTAAATTTAAAGTTCAAGATAAAGAATTTACGCCCCAGCAAATATCGGCTTTTATCCTGCAGAAAGTTAAAGAAGATGCCGAGGCCCATCTGGGTGATCAGGTAACCGAGGCGGTAATTACCTGCCCGGCTTATTTTGACGACAACCAGCGCACCGCCACTAAAGACGCCGGGGAAATAGCGGGCTTGAAGGTATTGCGGATTATCAATGAGCCTACGGCTGCCTGTTTGGCTTACGGCCTGGATAAGGCCGGCAAAGAGCAGAAGATAATGGTCTTTGATTTCGGCGGCGGCACCCTGGATGTAACCGTTATGGAGATGTGGCATGATAAAGAAGGCGGGGCCGGCTTTGAGGTCCGTTCTACCAGCGGAGATACGCACTTAGGCGGCACGGATATGGACAACACATTGCTGGAATACATTGCCTCCGAATTTCAAAAGGATACGGGGATAGATCTAAGGAACGACAAAATAGCAATGCAAAGGCTGAAAGAGGCGGCAGAGAAGGCCAAGATTGAGCTGTCCAGCACCTTGACTACAGAGGTAAACCTTCCCTTTATTACAGCCGATGCATCGGGCCCAAAGCATCTTACGCTTTCGATTACGCGGGCGAAATTAGAAGAACTGGTCGGTTCGATTATTGAGAAATGCCGCGGCCCTATGGAAGACGCTATCAAAGATGCAAAGCTTTCTCCTGCGGAGATTGACCGGGTAATTATGGTCGGCGGCCCGACCCGGATGCCGATAGTGCAGAAATTCCTTGAGGACTATGTAGGCAAAAAGATTGAGCGCGGCGTTGACCCGATGGAATGCGTGGCCATGGGCGCGGCAATTCAATCTGGAATAATTAAAGGCGACATCAAAGAGGTAACCCTTTTGGATGTTACTCCGCTTTCTTTGGGTATTGAGACATTAGGCGGGGTTTGCACAAAGTTAATCGAGAGGAATACCACCATTCCGACAAAAAAAAGCCAGATTTTCTCCACCGCTGCGGATAACCAGACTGCGGTAACCATTCGCGTCCTTCAGGGTGAGCGGCAGATGGCCAATGATAATGTGGAGTTGGGCAGGTTTGACTTAATAGGCATACCTGCTGCCCCCAGAGGTATCCCTCAGATTGAGGTAACCTTTGATATTGATAGGAACGGCATTGTCCACGTCAATGCCAAAGACCTGGGAACGGGAAAAGAACAGTCCATCAGCATTACCGCCCCCAAGAAACTATCCAAGGAAGAGATTGATGATATGGTTAAGCAGGCGGAAAAATATGCCGAAGAGGATAAAAAGAGAAAAGAAGAGGTAGAGGTGCGCAACCAGGCCGATACCTTGGCCTATTCCACAGAAAAATCCCTGAAGGATTTTGGCGAAAAGGTGGGAAAGAGCGAAAAAGAAAAGATTGAGAAGAAGTTGGCCGAACTAAAAGAGGTCTTAAAGGGCAAAGACATAGCTAAGATTAAGACGGCAACGGAAGAGCTGGCCAAGGCCTCGCACAAACTGGCCGAGGCGATTTATAAGGATGTCCAGGCCAAGCAGAAAGCGCAAGCCGGTCAAGCACAGAAAAAAGAAGAGCCTAAGAAATCCGCCGAAGGCGGATCCGCCTCTGGCGGAAAAGGCGAAGACATCGTTGATGCCGATTACACCGTAGAAGACGAGGATAAAAATAAGGATAAAAAGTAGATAGATGTCTAAGCCTGATTACTACGAAATATTAGGCCTGGAGAAAGGGGCCTCAAGCGATCAGATTAAGAAAGCCTATCGCAGGCTTGCCCTTAAATACCATCCGGACAAAAATCCCGGGAACCACAAAGAGGCCGAGAGCAGATTCAAGGAAATTTCCGAGGCCTACGCGGTTTTAAGCGACCCTCAGAAAAAAGGCCTCTATGACCAGTACGGCCATGCCGGGATTGATTCCCGCTACTCCACTGAAGATATTTTCCGGGGTGCGGATTTCTCCAATATTTTTGGAGGGATGGGCGGACTCGGGGATATCTTCGGACAGATCTTTGGCGATGCCGGTTTTGATGTTTTTGGCGGCGGCCGCCGCGGCCCCCGGCGCGGTTCGCATATCGGCACAGAAATAGAGATAACCCTGCAAGAGGCAGCCAAGGGCGTGAAGAAGGTTGTCCGCCTGAGGCGCCATGAGGCCTGCCCTGTTTGCCGCGGAGAAGGGGCAAAGCCCGGAAGCAAAAAACTCACCTGCCCCGAATGCCGGGGCACGGGACAGGTACAGGCGATGGGAGGTTTCTTTACCATTTCGCGCACCTGCGCACGCTGCAACGGCGAAGGCAAAATTATACAAACCCCCTGCATTAAATGCCGGGGTTCAGGCCGGGTAAAGATAGAGAGAAAGATTCACGTTAACATACCCGCGGGCGTAGATACGGGTTTAAGGCTGCGCGTTAGCGGCGAGGGAGAGGCAGGTGCAAAAGGAGGCCGGCCGGGTGACCTTTATGTAGATATCTACGTTAGACAGGATGATATGTTTGAGCGCCACGGCAATGACCTTGTTTGCGGGGTGCCGATAAGTTTTGCCCAGGCGGCCCTGGGCGCAGAGATTGAGGTACCTACCTTAAACGGCAAGGTGAGGATGAAGGTGCCTGCCGGCACGCAGAGCGGCAAGATATTTCGCATCAGGGCTAAAGGTATGCCTGATCTGCACGGGTATGGCCGGGGAGATGAATTGGTCAAGGTTGCTATAGAGACACCCACAGGATTAAACGCTAGACAGAAAAAACTGCTGGAAGGTTTTGCTAAAGAATGCGGCGAAAACGTCAATCCCATTTCCCGTTCTTTTATAGAGAAGCTAAAGAAATTATTTCAGTAGAGGATAGAGATGCCTACCTACGAATACGAATGTAAAAAATGCGCGCATAAGTTTGAGGCTGCGCAAAACATTACGGAACAGCCTCTAAAGAAATGCCCCGAGTGCGGCGGCCCGGTGCAGCGCCTGATTAGTGCAGGCGTTGGATTCATCTTTAAGGGCTCGGGTTTTTATGCTACCGATTACCGCAGCGCAGAATACAAAGACAGGCAAAAGCAAGAGGCTAAAGATAACGGCTCATCCTGTCCTGTTTCCGGCAGCACTCAAACGTGTAAAAAATGCCCCGCAAACAAAGAGGTTAAATAATGCCGGATATCCGCCCTTTCCGCGGCGTCCTTTATAATCCGCAGAAGATAAAAGATATCGCATCCGTGGTTACTGAACCCTACGATGTGATTAGCCCCCGCCAGCAGGAGGCCTACTACAGGCGCCACCCTTACAATATAATTCGCCTTATCCTGGGCAGGCGCTACTCCAGCGATAACAGCAAAAACAATCAGTACACAAGAGCGAATAAATTCCTTACAGATTGGCAAAGAGGGAATATTCTGCTGCGCGATAAAGAGCAAAGCATCTATATCTATACCCAGACCTTTCTTCATGAAGGCCTCAAAAAGACGCGTACAGGATTTATTGTCCTCTTAAAATTAGAGGATTTCGGCAAAAATACTGTTTTGCCCCACGAGAATACCTTTTCCGAACCTGTGCAGGACCGCCTGAATCTCCTGAAAATTATGGGTGCAAACTCCAGCCCTATTTTCGCCATGTTTGCCGACCCGCAGAAAAAGGTGAATAAGCTGCTGGCCCGGCATAAAAGAGAACACCGTCCCTACATCGTTATTAAGAAAGATAATATCCTGCACAAGCTTTGGCGGATGAGCGATAGGGTCAAGATTGCCTCAATAAAGAGGCTGCTTAAGGGCCGGCAGGTCTTTATTGCCGACGGCCATCATCGCTACGAAGCAGCCTTAAATTACAAAACCCACTATAATTATGTAATGACTTATTTGGCAGCTACCAGCGATTCGGGCTTAACTATTTTACCCACCCATCGGGTGGTAAAGGTTAAAACCCCCTTTAAGCCGGAAGAAATCGTGGGAAAATTAAAGAAATTCTTTGGAATCAAAAAATTCCCCACATCCGAAAAACTATTTTCTTATATGTACAGCACTAAATCCGAACGTATGTTGGGGGCCTATTTTGGGAAAAGCACATTTTACGGTTTAAGATTAAAAGATAGAAAGGGAACGGATATAAGTATTCTGCATAGTTGTATAATTGAAGCTATCTTAAATGTTGCACCTTTCGGAAAACATATCCATTATATCAAAGATGCCCAGGAAGCCATAAAATTAGTTGGCGAAGGTAAATTTCAGGCGACTTTTTTCCTTAAGCCGGCTAGAGTAAGTCAGATTAAAAGAGTAGCATCTGCGGGCGAGAAGATGCCGCATAAATCTACTTACTTTTATCCGAAACTGCTCACAGGCCTGGTGATTAATAAGTTTTAAGGGTTAAGACGATGGCGCTATTCAAAAAAGGCAAATATACATTTGTTAACCTGGCTAAAAAGAAGGATATTCCCCGGGGGCTCTGGACAAAGTGTCCCGATTGCGGGGAACTTATTTACAATAAGGCCTTAAAAGAAAACCTGAAAGTTTGCCGAAAATGCAGTTACCATTTTACCTTAGGCGCTCAGGAGAGGCTGGAGCTGCTTTTGGATAAAGGGAGTTTTCGGGAGACCGAGTCCGGGATAATTCCAATAGACTTCCTTGATTTTCAGGGGCCCAAAAGTTACAAGCAAAAGCTTGTGGAGGAGAAAAAGAGGACAGGCCTTTCCGATGCCTGTATAGTGGGTCGGGGCCGCCTCAAGGCAAGGGAATTGATTCTCGGAGTAACTGACTCCCGGTTCATGATGGGTTCAATGGGGTCAGTGGTAGGGGAAAAGCTGACCCGGGCAATTGAACTGGCCACAAAGTCAAGGCTCCCTTTGATTATCGTTTCCGGCTCAGGCGGCGGAGCCAGGATGCAGGAAGGCATGTTTTCTTTAATGCAGATGGCCAAGACCTCTGCGGCCCTTTGCCGGCACAGCCAGGAAGGGCTTTTGTTTATTTCTATTCTTACCAATCCCACCATGGCGGGAGTAATGGCCAGTTTTGCTTCTTTGGGCGATATAATTATCGCCGAGCCCAAAGCCCTGATTGGCTTTACCGGCCCGCGGGTAATCGAGCAGACCATCAAGCAGAGGCTTCCCGAGGGTTTCCAGAGCTCGGAATTCCTGCTGGAGCACGGCTTGATTGATATGATAGTTGCCCGGAAGGACTTAAAAGACAGGATAGCGTTACTTTTGCAATATCTAACAAAGTGAGGGCAAGTTGGCAGAGGTTAGTTTGAGCAATGTAACCAAGACTTTTCCGCCGGACGTGGTGGCAGTCAAAGATGTAAACCTGGGAGTGGAGAACAAGGAGTTTTTAGTGCTGGTTGGGCCTTCCGGCTGCGGAAAGTCAACCACTCTTCGGATGATTGCCGGCCTGGAAAGGGCAACAAGCGGAGATATCTTTATCGGCAACAGAAAAGTAAACGACGTCCCGGCAAAAGACAGGGATATTGCCATGGTCTTTCAGAATTATGCCCTTTATCCGCATATGACCGTATATGAAAATATGGCCTTTGGCTTAAAGCTGCGCAAGTACCCCGGGTCTGAGATTAAAAAGAGGGTAGTTGAGACATCTGCGATGTTAGGGATTAAGCAGTATCTTCAGAGAAAGCCGCGCGAGCTTTCCGGCGGCCAGAGGCAGAGAGTGGCGGTAGGCAGGGCTATTGTGCGCAAACCGATGGCCTTCCTTTTTGACGAACCCTTAAGCAACCTGGACGCAACATTCCGTGTACAGATGAGGACGGAAATAAGCAAGCTGCACCTGCGCTTGCAGGCGACGATGATTTATGTCACGCATGACCAGATAGAAGCGATGACCATGGGCGACCGCATCGTGGTAATGAAAGACGGCGTAATCCAGCAGATTGCCGACCCTACCGGCCTCTATGACTATCCCGCAAATAAGTTTGTCGCCGGTTTTATCGGCTCGCCTCCGATGAACTTCATGACCGGGGTAATCAGAAAGCTCTACGGAGAATTCTTCTTTGACGAAGGAAGCTTTCGGGTAAAATTAGTGGATAAGATGAACGAGGCCATCAGCCCCTACGAGAATCAGGAGCTTAGTTTTGGCATCAGGCCGGAAGATATTTACGATAAGCTGTTCATCCAGGATGCCCCGCCGGAAAACTGCATTACAGCTACCTGCGAGATTATCGAACCCTTGGGTTCAGAGGTATATTTACACCTTATCAGCCCCAGCCGCAGGCATGCCTTCATCGCTAAGGTGGGCGCACACGATAAACCGGCAATAAATCAAGACCTAACTCTGGTTTTTGATATGAGCAAGGTCCATTTCTTTCACAAGAACACGGAAAAGATTATTTGCTAAAGGACTATCGTCTGATGTGAAGAGATTATTCCCGCGGTTTCTAGCCATAATCCTGTTTACGGTTAGCGGTTTTCTTATCCTCCGGCCATTTGATTGGTCTGTCTCTTTAACCTCCAGCCTTCTTCTTTCCTTAAACTTCGTTATTATTTTAAGCGTCGTCTATTTTAGCGCGCAGGGAGTGATAATCTTTGGTATTTTGAGTTTTTTGGTAATCCTGGTGCACAGCCTGCGCAGAGCCGAATTTGCAATTTCGCCGGCCATTTTGTTAGCAGCCACTACCGCCTTGCTTTACGCCTATAGCTTAAGATTCAGCCGCCTGAGCCAAGGCCTCAACGTGGAACTGGAGGACAGCGAAGAAGAAGAGAATATTTTAACGGTTGAATTAGAACATTCGCGTCTGGAGCACCTCGCCCTTAAGCAAAAACTGCAGAGATACACTACCTTAAAGGGTTTGAGCGAAACCTTAAGCTCGATGTCCGCGTTGGATGAAGTTCTATCCCGGGTTACGGATGAGGCTTTTAGAATTATCGGCAAATCCAATGCCTGCCTGCTTTATTTAGTGGATAAAGAGAAGCAGGAATTGCGCCTTTCAAGAACAAAGCTCTCCGGCCCCGATTATGGGGTAAAACTTAAAAAAGGCGATATCCTCCTTCGCCAAGGCTACGGAGGATTATCCTCCGAAGCTTTAGCGAAGGGGGATATATTTGATAATTGGGTCTTCAAGCAGCGCAGCCCCCTTGTGGTGGAGGATACCGGCAAAGACTTCAGGTTTAATATTCAAGACAGCGTTGCCAGGGATCTTCGAGGTGTGCGTTCTTTGATTTCCGTGCCTCTGGTGCAGGAGAATAAATTGTTGGGCATCCTGCGGTTAGATAATGTATCCGCGAAGGCCTATGGGGCGGATGAGCTGCGGCTCCTGGATATAGTTTCAGGATTAGGCGCAGTGGCCATCCAGAATACGCTGCTTTATCAAGAGACGCAAAAGCTGGCGATAACCGACGGATTAACCGGGCTTTTTGTGCGCCGATATTTTCTGGAGCGCTTTGATCAGGAAATCTCCCGCGGCATTTGGGCAAATTCGCAGTTTGCCTTTTTAATGATTGATATAGACGGTTTTAAGGGCTATAACGATAGATACGGGCATATTGCCGGCGATATCGTCTTAAGAAAAGTCAGCCAGCTAATCTCTAAACATACAGCCCCCGGAGACATAGTGGCCAGATACGGCGGAGAAGAGTTTGGCATACTTTTGGTGAACAGCAAAAAGCACCAGGCCCGCGGCGTTGCCGAGCGGATTAGAGAGAATATAGAGAAGGGGCAGTTTATCCTGCGCCGTGAGCCTACAGCGGTACGGATTTCAGGCGGGATTGCCTCATTTCCCGAAGACGGAAAGGACAGAGAGGGCCTTATCCAGAAGGCAGACCAGGCGCTGTATAGGGCAAAGCGCGAGGGAAAAAACAGGATATGCAGCTGATAAACTTTTCAATTATACTTATTATACTGGCCGGTCTTTTCACGGAGATTAGATTGTCCTATCTAATCTCGCTTATTTGCAGCCTGGCGGCAGCGCTTTTTATCCGTCAACAAGTGTCTTTGACAAATATTCTAATTACTATTGCTGTGTTTAACCTTACGCCTCTTTTTTGCTGCCGTTTTAATTTAAGTTGCCGCCGCCGGCTGCATTCTTTAATAGATAAGAAAGAGACCGCAAGAGCCAGGCATCAAGAGCTTTCTAAACAGCGCTCCCTGGTCAGGCACTCCAACTTCCAGCTAAGCGAGGAGGTCTCTAAGATTTGGGAACTGTACCGGATGACCAGAGATATGTCGGCGGTTTTAAAAATTGAACAAATCTTTACTATCTTGGGCCTGCGCCTGATGAAGCATTTTCGCTTTAAGCGCTCCCGTTTGGTTTTAATCGATGAAGAGGCAGGCCCTCTCGAGATAAAAAAAGTGCTGGAAGTAAAATATAACCAGGCCCATGCGCATGAGCTGGAGCCCCAGGCGGAAGATAAAGAATTGCTAAAAGAAAGCCTGCAGGCGCAAAGGCCCGCTTTTGTTGAAAAGAATTCCCTTTGTTTAACCGCCCTGGTCTCCGACGGCAAACTCTTAGGGGCTTTAGGGGTTGAAGGGCTTTCGGCCGGCGCCCTGGAGGATTTCAGCATTCTGGCAAATCAGTTTTCTCTGGAGTTTAGAAGGATAAGCTTATATCAAAAGATCCAGAAGTTAGCCATTACCGACGGATTAACCGGGCTTTTTATGCGCCGATATTTTCTGGAACGCCTGAAGGAAGAGGCCCGGAGGTGCGCTCGCCACAATCTGCGTTTAGGCTTTTTAATGATTGATATAGACCATTTTAAGCAATGCAATGACCGCTTTGGCCATTTGACCGGAGATGTGGTCTTAAGGGATGTAGCCGGAGTAATCAATGCCAATGTACGCGAGATAGATTTAGTGGCCAGATACGGGGGAGAGGAATTTTCCGTGCTTTTGCCGGATACAGACAAAGAGGGCGCCCGGCAGGCTGCCGAGAGGATTCGCCAAAGTGTGGCTCGGCATAAATTCCGTGCCTACGATGAGGTTATAAAGGTTCAGGTAAGCGCCGGCGCAGTGGGATTTCCCGGCGATTCGGATAGGCCCGAGGAATTAATCGATAGGGCCGACCAGGCCCTTTACCGCGCCAAGCAGGAAGGCCGCAACAGGGTTTGTCTTTTTAAGGGTTGAAATCCTGCAGGTTTTAGGTTAAAATATAGGTTCTATGAAGATATTTATTGATACAGCCAATATTGAGCAGATTAAGGAAGTGGCAAGCTGGGGGATACTCGATGGGGTAACCACCAATCCCACATTGGTGGCGCGGGAGAAGAAGAACTTTGTAGATTTGATTAGGGAGATTCATACAATCGTAGATGGGCCAATCAGCGCAGAGGTGATAAGCCTTGAGGCCGGCCCTATGGTTGATCAGGCCAGGCGCCTGGCCAAAATCGGTAAAAATATCGCGGTCAAGATTCCCTTGACGCAAGATGGACTAAAGGCGGTAAAAATTTTAGCGCATGAAAGGATAAAGACCAATGTAACTCTTTGTTTTTCTGCCACACAGGCGCTCCTGGCTGCCAAGGCCGGGGCAGCCTTTGTCAGTCCATTTATCGGCCGGCTTGATGATATAAGCCACGAGGGTTTAAGCCTTGTGCGCGATATTAAGCAGATTTATGCCAATTATGGCTATAAGACCGAGATTATTGTTGCCAGTATTCGCCACCCCCTGCATGTCTTGGAGGCAGCCAGGCTCGGCGCGGATATTGCCACCATTCCTTTCAATGTATTGGAAAAGCTGATCAAACACCCCTTAACAGATATTGGCATAGAGAGATTCCTGCGGGATTGGCAGGGGCTAACGGACAAGGAGAAGGCCTTTTGAGATTTAGAGGCAGTTTCTTTTTAGCTTTACTAGTCCTGTTTTCTTTTTCTCCGGCTTATGCCGGGGAAGAAAAAGAGCCTATCGTTTGCCACGGAGATACGGTAGAGTTTCTGGAGAGCGAACAGAGGCTGAAGGCCTCCGGCAATGCAGTAGTCCTCTATGAGGACGTGAAGATAACCTGCGATAAGATAGATGTTTTCTTAGATACAAAAAAAGGGCTGGCTGAAGGGGACGTTGTTATCTATCAGGAAGACTCCATTCTTACCGGTGATAAGGTTGAGTATAATTTCCGGACACAAACAGGGCTCGTCCACAAAACCGGGTTTGCCTCCCAAGCCATATACGGCAAGGCCCCCTGGGCGCTAAAAGAAGGCCCCAAAGAGATTACCATGGATAAGGGCTATATGACCACCTGCGACCTTGCCCATCCCCACTACCGGATTCATTCAAGGACGGCCAAGATTTACCTGGACGATAAAGTGGTAATGCGCCACGTAATCGTCTATATATTTGATTTCCCCGCTTTCTACCTGCCTTATTACAGCTATGCCCTAAAGCCGGACCGTCCTAAAGTAACTGTCCTGCCCGGTAAAGATAGTGATTGGGGGTATTATGTCTTAACTGCCTGGCGTTATGAATTCAGCCAGTATCTTAAAGGCATTATGCATTTAGATTACCGCGAGAAAAAGGATTTTGCCAGCGGTTTTGATAACTATTACCAGAGCGAAGGATATGGTAATGGTTTTCTAAAGACTTATTATATGAACGAGAGGACCCTGGAAAGCAAGAGCCTCTGGTCAAAGCAGCGCATCACTCACGAGCGGGAAAGATATATGATTCATAACCGGCATAGCTGGGATATTGATAAAGATACAGACCTAAGGTTTGAATACTGGGGCGTAAGCGATACGGATATATTGAAGGATTATTTTTATCGCAAAGACTACCAGCGTCAGCCTACGCCTGAATCCTATCTTTCTATCATCAGGAGCCAACCCAACTATACGCTTAGTTTCTTGGGCCAGAGAAGATTCAATAAGGTCTTTCCCAGGCTGGAATATCAGCCGGAATTAAAATTGGACATACCGAACTTGAAAATAGGCGGAGAACATTCAAGGTATTACTGGAGTTCAGAAAACTCTTTTGCTAATCTGAGCTGGAAAAAAGAGTATCCCTACAACCAAGATGAAGACACCGTAAGATTTGACAGCTATAACCAAATTAAACGCATTTCTCGTTTAGGCTTTCTGCACATCACTCCTTATGCAGGCTTTAGGGAAACTTATTATACCAAAGACGAAAATGGCAAAGACGATTTGCCGCGTGGTGCGTTTTATACAGGAGTAGATGTAGAAACCAAATTCTATCGGGTATTCAATGTACACACCAATAAATGGGGTTTGGATATCAATAATCTAAGGCATGTGATTACGCCGAAAGTAGCTTATGATTATATACGTAATCCGACCATTGCTTCCGATAACTTTTATCAATTTGATAGCATAGACAGCATCAGCAGGCTTAACCAGTTCACCCTTTCTTTAGAGAATAAACTGCAGACCAAAAGAGGGGCTGCCGGTGAGGGCGCAGAGACAGGGGATCTGCAGTCCGTAGACCTGGCGCGTTTAACTATCAGCACAAATTATGATTACCGCTTGCCCTCAGGCAGTAAATTCTCCGACATTAATTTTGACTTTGAATTTGCGCCCTTTAACTGGCTGACCTTGGAATTTGATAGCGCCTACGACCATATTGACGATAGGTTCCAGACCCTTAACTTTGACATCTATGCCGCGAAAGAAGACAGATGGAAGTGCGGACTCGGCTATCGCTACGCGCATGAAAGCCATAGCGAGGCTACGTTTGAGGCTTCCTGGAAGCCTACGCCTTTATGGAAATTAGGCATATACCAGCGGTTTATGTTTAAGGGGTATCCCTATAGCAGTAAGAAGATTAATGATTCCAGGATACAGGAATATAGGATAGTACGCGATTTGCATTGCTGGACATCAGAAATTCTTTATACGGTTTCGCGGGGCGAGGGCGAAAGTGTTTATGTTGTCTTCCGCTTAAAGGCCTTTCCAGAGATGCCCTTGGAATTTGGCAGCAGCTACCATGCTCCCAAAGAAGGCTCTCAGGATTACGGCACATTGTAGTTATTTAATTTGATAGGAGAAAATAGGGTGAATATCTGTGTTGTGGGGGCAGGGCATGTAGGCTTAGTTAGCGCTGCATGTTTTGCCGAGCTGGGAAACCAGGTTGTCTGCATGGACAATAACAGGCCCAGGATTGCGGGCCTGAAGAAGTCCGTTATGCCCTTTTACGAGCCGGCATTAAAAGAGCTTGTAGTAAAAAATGTTAAGGGAAAAAGGTTGGTTTTCACTGCCAGCTTAGAAAAAGCGGTCAAAAAATCCGGCGTTATCTTTATTGCGGTGGGCACCCCTCCTAAAGAAAACGGCGAAGCCGACCTTACCGATATTGAAAAAGTAACCCAGAAGATAGCCCATTATATGCCGTCCTATCGGTTGATAGTGGAAAAGAGCACTGTCCCCGTAGAAACAGGCAGGTGGCTGAAGCATACTATTGAGGTTAATCTCCGCGGCAAGAAAAAATTTGACGTTGCTTCCAATCCGGAATTCTTAAGAGAGGGCTCCGGGGTTGAGGATTTTATGCGTCCGGATAGGATTGTATTGGGCGTAGAGAATAAAAAGGCTGAAGGTATCCTTAAAGAACTTTACCGCCCTTTAAAAGCACCGATTATAGTAACAGACATCAAAAGCGCAGAGCTGATCAAACATGCCTCCAATTCATTCTTAGCGGCTAAAATCTCTTTCATTAACGCCATTGCTAATATTTGCGAGAGAGTAGGGGCGGATGTAGCAAAGGTAGCTAAAGGCGTAGGCCTGGATAAACGCATCGGCGCCAAATTCCTGGATGCCGGTTGCGGCTACGGAGGATTCTGCTTTCCTAAGGATGTTGAGGCCTTTATTCGCATTGCCGAAAAAAAAGGGTACGATTTCCAATTGCTCAAGGCCGTAAAAGAGATAAATGAAGAACAGAAAGAATTAACGGTCAAGAAGATAGAAAATGCCCTCTGGAATATTAAAGGCAAGACTATTGGGATATTGGGCCTTTCTTTTAAACCGGGAACGGATGATTTGCGTTTTGCCCCGTCTATTGATATTATCGGCAGATTAAAATTGGATGGAGCCAAAATTCGTGTCTTTGACCCCCAGGCGATGGAAGCCGCAAATAAAATATTTAAGGAAGTAAAATTTTGCCGGGATGTTTATGAAACAGCTAAAGGGAGCGATTGTCTGGTTGTCCTTACCGAATGGAATGAGTTCAAGGAAATAGACCTCAAGAAAATAAAAAGGCTGCTTAAACAGCCGGTAATTGTTGATGGCCGCAATATCTACGAGCCTGGCAAGATGAAGAAGATGGGATTTAAGTATTTTGGGATTGGAAGGAGTTAAGCTAATGATAGATGGCGTTAAGGTTAAGAAACTGAAGGTTATTCCTGATGAGCGCGGCCGGCTGATGGAGATTTTGCGTAATGACGAAGAAATCTTCCAGCAATTCGGCCAGG
>CAZPGX010000010.1:0-26538 GCA_964586605.1 uncultured Planctomycetia bacterium | reverse complement strand
GCGATGCAGGTTATCCTCAAAAAGGACATTGAAAAATTAGGCAAGGCGGGCGAGGTGGCCTCTGTAAAGAAGGGCTTTGCCAGAAACTTCTTATTTCCTCAAGCCTTAGCCCTGCCGGCAACATCCGCCAACTTGAAGGTCGTTGAACAGGAAAAGAAGAGAGAGTCGCTTCGCCAGGAAAAGGGAAAGCAACAGGCGCAGGCCTTAGGCGAAAAGCTCGCTTCCAGCTCCTGTACCATTACTGTACAGGCAGGAGAGGAAGGCAAGCTTTTCGGCAGCGTAACCGTTCAGGATATTGCCGAGGCCTACAAACTGGAAGGAATCGATATCGACAAACGGAAGATTGAACTGCCTGAACCGATTAAAGAAACAGGAATTTTTAAGATAAAGGTAAAATTACATCCCGAAGTTAACGTAGAGGCAAAGGTTTGGGTGGTAAAAGAATAAAATGGCTATCAGAGATATTAAGGATTTAAAGAGTATAAAAGATATAACCCTGGAGAAGGTGCCGCCGCAGAACATCGAGGCGGAGATTGCTGTCTTGGGCTCAATGCTGATTGAAGATGAGGCCATCGCTCAGGCTATAGAATTAGTTAAGTCCTCTTTCTTCTATAAGGATGCCCATCAAAAGATATTTCAGGCCATAGTTGATTTATATAGCGCAAATAAGGCAGTGGATTTAGTTACCCTGACCGAAGAGTTGAAGAAAAGAGGCGAATTAGACGGGGTGGGAGGCGCAGCCTACCTGACTGAATTGACGGCTGCGGTGCCCACGGCAGCCAATGTCCAGCATTACGCCAGGATAGTTAAGGAAAAATCGATTTTAAGGAATTTAATTAGTACGGCTACGCAGATTGTTACGCAGAGTTACGGCGGCCAGGAAGAGGCCAGCTTCCTTTTAGATAAAGCGGAAAAACAGATTTTTGATATTGCCGGTTCGCAGCTGCGCACTATGTCTGTTTCCATAAAAGAGATTATTAAAGACAGCATTGAGACCATTGAAGGATTTTATAGAAAAAAGGCCCATGTTACCGGACTTGCCACCGGCTTTGACGACTTGGACATGATGACCGCAGGTTTACATAGTGGAGAACTTATAGTCATTGCCGGACGCCCTTCTATGGGCAAGAGTGCCCTGGCTACCTGCATTGCCGAATATATAGGAGTGCATGAGCAGAAGGCCGTGGCTATGTTTAGTCTGGAGATGTCCAAGGAACAGCTGGTGCAGAGGATGCTTTGTTCGCATGCGCGCGTTCAGTTACAGAGGGCCAGAAGCGGATTCTTAACCCAGAGCGACTGGCCGAATCTTGTGACTGCGGCGGGCAAACTTGCCGAAGCACCCATCTATATAGACGACAGTGCCGCTCTTTCGGTCCTGGAATTACGCGCCAAGGCCAGAAGGATGAAGGCCCGGCATAATATTGAACTGGTTGTCGTGGATTATATGCAGTTAATGACTAGTTCCGCCGCAGGTCGGGAGAACCGCCAGCAGGAGATTTCGGAAATTTCCAGGGGCCTGAAGGCACTGGCCAAAGAACTTAAGTTGCCTTTGATAGCTATTAGCCAGCTTTCACGCGCACCGGAAAAAAGAGAAACTTATCGCCCGCGCCTTTCCGATTTGAGGGAATCCGGGGCTATTGAGCAGGACGCGGATGTAGTAATGCTTTTATTCAGAGAAGAATATTATCATCCTAAAGAAGAAAATAAAGGCGTTGCGGAAGTAATCGTAGCCAAACAAAGAAATGGCCCGATTGGTTCGCAGAATCTTTTGTTTTTAAGCGAGTATACCAGATTTGAAAACCTGTCAAAAAGAGAGGAATAATATGTTGCGTTACAGAAAAAGGATTTTTGTAACTCCAGCAATTATTTTCTTGAGCCTTTGTATCCTGCAGCCCCTTCTTGCCGCAGAACAAGAGACTCAAAAGTTAGTCACCAAAGTAGAGGTAGAGGGCAATAAAAATATAAGCGGTGCCACTATCATTTCTAAAGTCAGGACAAGAAAGGGTTCGGCCTTTTCTCAACTGGTTGCCAGCGACGACTTAAAGCGCCTCTACGCCCTCGGTTATTTTAGTGATATCAATATTGGCATTGCCGAGCATGAAGGGGGAGTTGCCGTAATCTTCCGAGTCGTTGAGAAGCCGATTCTTTCGCTGATATCCATCTCGGGCAACAAGTCCATCAGGACGGAAAAGCTGGAGAAGTTAATCAAATCTAAGACGGACGAGTTCTTTAATCTCCAGCAGCTAAAACAGGATATGCGGGATATCCAGAAGGCCTACGAAGCTCGGGGGTATCCCTTAGCCGACATTGATTACCAGCTGCAGACCGACGAGAAAACCAATGAGGCGAAAGCAAATATTGTTATCCAGGAGAAGATGCGGGTCAAGATCAAGGGTATTAAGATTGAGGGAAACGAGCGATTCTCAGATAAAAAAATATCGAAGCTGATGCGCACGCGCCGGGATACCTTATTTACCTCCGGCGCATACAAAGAAGAGGTCTTAGACCTGGATCTTGAGCGGATTAACTCCTTTTACGAGCAGAACGGCTTCTTGGATGTTGAGGTAACCTTCGATAAATCCTTCGGCCCAAAGAAAAAGAAGATGTATATCACCATTAAGATAAATGAGGGAAAGCAATACCGGGTGGGGGAAATTAAAATCCAGGGCGTGCTCCTCTTTCCGGAAAACGAGATACGTTCATGCCTTGATATTAAGCCGGATGAGGTCTTCAGCAAGGATAAGTTAAGGTATGATATCTCCAGGGTGCAGAGCTTTTATTTTGAAAAGGGGTATATCTCCGCAGAAGCCGACGCAGATACGATTCTTAACGATAAAACCGGCAGGATAGATATTCTCTATAGAATAATAGGGAATGAATTGGCCTACATTGATAAGATTAAAATTAGAGGCAACACCAAGACCCGCGATATTGTAATCAGGCGCGAGTTGCGCTCTTATCCCGGAGAGGTCTTTGACGGGAAGAAATTAAAACGCAGCAAAGAAAGGCTGTATAATCTAGGGTTCTTTCAGGAAGTCAGTTATGATACAGAGCCCACGGGGCTGCCGAATAAAAGAGACCTGATTGTCAACATCAAGGAGGCGAAAACCGGCGAATTTGCTTTTGGAGCCGGCTTTAGTTCTGTGGAAAAGATGATCGGCTTTGTGGAAATAGCCCAGAGGAACTTTGATATCGCTAATTGGCAGACCTTTACCGGCGCGGGCCAGGATCTTCGCCTCAAGGGAGAATTCGGGACAACCCGCAGAGAATATGAGTTGAGCTTCACCGAGCCCTGGGTTTGGATATTTGATTATCCCATATCCCTGGGCCTGGACGGATATAGCCGAGCCCAGGAGAGGTCCGGCACTACAGGTTATGCCTATGATGAAGAAAGGCGGGGGGGAGATATCCGCCTGGGCAAGGAATTTACCGAATTAGTGCGGGCGGACTTAATGTATAAGTTTGAAAATGTAGATATCTCTAATCTTCCCGATAATGCCTCTTCGGCTTTAAGTGATGAAGCAGGGGAAAAGACTATTAGCAGCTTATTGTTAAGCCTAACCCGCGACAGCCGGGACAATATCTACAATCCCAGCCGGGGATTGGTGTTAAGTGCCTCGGGAGAGGTAGCCGGAGGACCCTTGGGACAAGACAAGAATTTCTTTAAAATAATAGGCACCTTTGATTTTTATAACACCTTAATCGAAAAGCTGTTGTTAGAATTTAAGGTTGTTGGCGGGATTGGTGACGGCTTTAGCGATACGCGCAGTTTACCTATATATGAGCGATTCTATGCTGGAGGCACTAATACAGTCAGGGGATTTGAGGAGAGGTCAATTGGCCCAAAAGATAAGGATATTGTTACAGGCAAGATGACCTCAGAGCCTATTGGTGGTGAGTCTATCCTTTACGGCACATGTGAAGTTACCTATCCTTTATTTAAGCTGATTAAGGTGGCCACGTTTTATGATTTCGGTAATGTCTGGAAGCACGCAGGAGAGTTTGCCAGCGGTGATTTTAAATATAGCCTAGGGGTGGGCTTCAGGGTCAAAACTCCGATGGGCCCGGTAAAATTGGATTATGGCTATCCTCTGAAGGTAGATGCAGGGGAGACAGAAGAGGGCCGTTTTCATTTTAGTATGAGCCGAGGATTTTAAAACAGGAGGCAAGAGATGCGCAAGGTTTTAATTTTATTGACAGTGGTTTTGTTTTGCGGTTGCCTAAGCTTAAGCTATGCCGAGGATAATCTGAAGGTCGGGTTTATTAACTTGAAAAAGATTGCGGATAGCTACGAGAAGCTCAAAGACGCTGAAAAAGAATTACAGAAAGAACTGGACGCCAAAAGAGAACAAGGCGAAAAACTTACTAAAGAAATTAAAAGCCTGCGAGAAAAGATCGATTTGTTAAAAGACAAGCAGAAGGAAAAAAAACAGCGAGAATTAGATCAAAAGGTTAAAGAATTACAAGATCTTAACTATGAGGCGCGCACCAGTCTTCGGGAAAAAAGCGATGAAAAGATGAGAGAGGTTTCCAAAGACATTAAGGCTGTTGTTCAAGAATACGGCCAGAGCCGTAATTACAACATAATATTTGACAGCATACTTGTTCACTATGAAGATGGCACATTAGATGTAACGAAGGATATAATCAAGACCTTGAACCAGAGGTACAAAAAATAGGATGCAGAAGACGGTAGGGGAAATAGCGAAAATTTTAGACGGCGAAGTCTTCGGCGAGCCTTCGGTAGTCATTAAAGGGGTTTCCGGGATAAAAGAGGCAAAAAAAGGCGAAATCGCCTTTGTGGCCAACCCGAAATACCTTTCTCTGATCGATCAAAGCGCAGCCTCGGCAATAATAACTTCCCGGGATGTCAAAAGCGCTTCCAAGCCGATAATCCGCACAGAGAATCCTTCCCTGGCCTTTGCCAGGGTCATTTCTTTATTTATGCCCGATGGGACAAAGAGGCCAGAAGGCATTCATTCCAGCGCGGTAATCGGGAAAAATGTAAAGCTGGGCGAAAACACAGCTATCCAGGCCTATTGCGTAATCGAAGAGGGCGCGGAAATAGGCCCAGGGAGCATTCTCTATGCCGGAGTCTATGTTGGCCAGAAGACAAAGATAGGCAGGGATTGCATAATTTATCCTTATGTATCTATCCGCGAAAAAATCACCATCGGCAACCGCGTAATCATTCATAACGGCACAGTTATCGGCAGCGACGGTTTCGGTTTTGCCAAAGTGCGCGGAATACACCATAAGATTCCCCAGACAGGCACGGTAATAATTGAAGATGATGTAGAGATCGGCGCCAACGTGACTATTGACCGGGCGCGTTTTGATAAGACTCTCATTGGCCGGGGCACCAAGATTGACAACCTGGTGCAGATTGCCCACAATGTGATAATCGGCGAGAATTCCATCGTCGTTGCACAGGCAGGGATTTCCGGAACCACGGTGGTGGGCAAAAATGTAACAGTGGCCGGGCAAGCGGGCCTGGTCGGCCATATTACCATTGGCGATAACGCCATTGTCGCTGCCCAGGCCGGAGTTACCAAGAACGTTGCGCCGAATACGTGTGTCTCCGGATATCCGGCTAAACTACACCAGACCGCCAAACGGATAAATGCCTATGTGCAGAAACTGCCCAATTTATTTAAACAGCTGGCAGAGCTGGAGAAAAAAGTAGAGAAGGCCCTGAAAAATAAAACCAAAAGAGAGAGCTAGGCATGGAACGACAGAAGACTCTAAAGAAAGAAACCAAGGTTAAGGGGGTGGGTATCCATACCGGCAAGAAAGTAACGCTTACCTTTAAGCCGGCAGAAAGGGACACGGGGATAAATTTTATCCGGGTGGATTTGCCGGATAGGCCCGTTATCAGGGCGAGCATTTCCAATGTTATAGAGAAGGGCCTTAATCTTCGCCGAACTTCGTTGGGAACCGGCTCTGCCGAGATTCATACAGTGGAGCATTTACTTTCCGCCCTTTTTGCCTTGGGGATAGATAATATTATTATCGAGGCCGATAGCGAAGAGGTCCCCGCCTTAGGCGGAGGCGCCGATAATTTTTGCAAGGTTTTAAAGGGCGCCGGGATTCTCGAGCTGGATGGGCCCAAGAGGTCTTTTGCGGTCCGCGAACCGCTCTGTCTAAACGAAGGTGATGCCTTTTTGGGCGTTTTCCCGGATGATGCCTTCAGGGTTTCTTATACCTTAAGCTACCCCGAACTTTCTCTAAATCAATATTTGAACTTTGTGCTCAGCGAAGAGACCTTTTTACGGGAGCTTGCCCCCTGTAAGACCTTTTGCCTGGAAAGCGAGGTAGGGCCTTTGCAGGCTCAAGGATTAGGCCGGGGGGCAACAGTGGACAATACCATTGTTGTGGGAAAGTCGGGCGTGGTCAAAGGAAAGCCCAGTTTTAGCGATGAATTTGCCCGTCACAAGGCCTTAGATTTGATCGGCGATTTTTGTCTTTTAGCCCCCTCTATAAAAGGGCATGTGGTGGCCGTAAAAAGCGGGCATCCCCTGAACATCAAATTCTTGAAGAAGCTGGATAAGGCGGAAAAAATTATGCCTCCTTTTGATATAGAGAAGATTATGCGGATTTTGCCTCACCGCTATCCTTTCCTTCTGGTGGATAAAGTAATAGAGCTTGAGGAAGGAAAACGCGTTGTGGGCCTGAAAAATGTAACGGCCAATGAACACTTTTTCACCGGGCATTTTCCCGGCCGGCCGGTGATGCCGGGGGTGTTGATTATTGAGGCCATGGCCCAGACCGCCGGGATACTGATGCTTTCCCGGCCGGAAAACTGGGGAAAGCTGGCCTATTTTATGAGTATAGATAAGGTCAAGTTCCGAAGAACGGTACTTCCCGGGGACCAGCTCCTCTTGAAAGTTGATGTAGTGAGGATAAAATCAAAAACTATCCAGATTCGCGGCAGGGCCCTGGTGAAAGAAAAAGTAGCTGCTGAAGCCGAGATGATGTTCAGCTTGATGCCCAGAGATGATTAACACCAATATCCAATCAACTGCCCAGATAGCCTCCGGTGCCCAATTAGCCAGCGATGTAGAGATTGGGCATTATGCTGTTATCGGCCCGCAGGTCAAAATCGGGTCCGGTACCCGTGTGGGAGACCACTGCGTAATTATTGGGCATACCACCATTGGTAAAAACTGCCAAATCTTTACCGGGGCGGTAATCGGCAGCATCCCTCAGGACTTAAAATATAAGGGCGAAGAAAGTGAAGTAATTATCGGAGACAACAATGTCATCCGGGAGTATGTAACCGTAAACTTAGGCACTGCCGCTTCCGGCAAGACCGTTATCGGCAATGACAACCTGATTATGGCCTATGCCCATATCGCCCACGATTGCGTAATCGGCAACCGGATAATTTTAGCCAATGTGGGTACCTTGGCCGGCCACATCACGATCGAAGACCGTGCTATCGTCGGAGGCCTGGCTGCCGTGCATCAATTTGTGCGCATCGGCCGTCTTTCGATTATCGGCGGCTGCTCCAAGGTTAATCGAGATATCCCCCCTTATTCATTGTGCGACGGAAATCCGGTTAAGCTACTGGGCCTGAACAAGGTTGGTCTCGATCGCGCCGGCATAACTAAACAGGTACGCCTTAATCTAAAGCACGCCTTTACTATTTTATTCAATTCCGGCTTAACCATTCCCCATGCCTTAAAAAAAGTTGAACAGGAGCAGCCGCTGAGCACTGAAGTTGCCCATCTGGTTAATTTTATCAGGAATTCTCAAAGAGGCGTCTGCAGATAGGGTCTTATCCATAATGAGTGAACAGATTGGTCTAATTGCGGGAAACGGTCAGTTTCCCATTCTTTTTGCCCGGGCTGCAGCCTCGCAGGGCAGGGAGATTATAGCCATAGCCGTGCGTGAGGAGACAGAACCTGAATTAGAAAATTATGTTCGAAAAGTCTACTGGATTGGCGTAGGCGAGCTAGGAGAATTCTTTGAGATTCTCAAAAAAGAAAAACTAAAGAAAGTAGTGATGGCCGGCCAGATTCGCCCGGCCCATATTTTTAACAAAAATGTTGTCAAGGACGAACAATTAGAGAGGTTTTTAAATAAGGTTAAAGATAAAAGGGCCGATTCCTTGCTCGGCGGGATTGCCGGGATCCTAAGAAGAATGGGAATCAGGCTTTTGGATTCTACTACTTTTTTAAAAGAGCATCTTGTGCGTCGTGGGACCTTAGCAGGTCAGGAACCCTCGGATTTTCAATGGCAAGATATCCGTTTTGGCGCCAGCATCGCGAAGCGTATTGGCGGCTTAGATATCGGCCAGACAGTAGTGGTAAAAGATAAGGCTATTCTGGCCATTGAGGCAATCGAAGGTACCGACGAGGCAATTAAGCGCGGTGGCGCGCTGGGTAAATCCGGCGCAGTAGTGGTTAAGATGAGCAAGCCCCATCAGGATATGCGCTTTGATATCCCGCTTGTTGGTCCGAAGACGATTGAGTCCTTGATCTCGGCTTCCTGTGCCCTATTAGCTATGGAAGCGGGAAAAACCCTGCTTCTTGAGAAAGAGAAGTGCCTTGTGCTTGCCGAGGCAAACAAGATTTGCCTTGTGGGAATATAGGGTTAAGTAGAACTTTTGTTGCTGACTTTTTTTACCCAGCGCTGTATAATTAAGGCCAGAGCAATTTTCTGGCCTTTCAAATAATTTTAGGAGAAAATAGCCTGATGTTTCTTTTTGCCTTTTCCCGTATCGGGGTAATCTTTATCGTCCTTTTAGTGGGGGCCCTGGCCAGGTTTTTTAAGCTGCTTAGCAAAGAGGCCACCGACGGCCTCTGCCGTATTGCTATTGAGGTAACCCTTCCTTTTCTTTATTTCTATACCTTATCTACGAATCTTACACGAGAGCTTCTTTTTTCTATCTGGCCGCTTCCTGTAATTGCGATAGCCCTGACTTTTTTCTCCTACCTCTTAACGCGGATTGTTTCTCGGCCCCTAAAGCTAAAGGCTGAGCAGAGAAACACCTTTTTGTTTTTAGGGACGTTTGCCAATTACGGCTTTCTGGCTATCCCTCTTGTCTACGCCCTATTTGGCCGGGAGGCCTTAGTTAAACTTATTGTCTTTAATTTAGGCATTACCTTTCTTTACTGGACTTTTGGTGTGGCCATCTTAAGCGGCCCCCGGGCGAAGACAGCCAAGGTTTTTAGGAATTTAGCCAATAACGGCATCCTGGGTTTGCTGTTGGGTTTGGCTGCAGGGATTGGCTCTTTTCCTATCCCTGAATTTATCCTGGAGAGCGCAAGGCTTATCGGCAATGCCAGTATCCCGCTTGCCCTTATTGTAGTCGGTTCAATGCTCGCTCAAAGCCAGGCCAAGAGGAAATTCGCTCTGAAGGCTATTTTTACGCTTGCCTTTTGCCGTTTAATCCTTATACCTGCCTTAGTTCTTTTGGTTATCAATATTTTTGACGGCTTGCCGAAGATACTTGCTGCCATAATTGTGCTTCAGGCAGCGATGCCCTCGGCATCGACTACGCCGATACTCACCAGAAGGTTTGGCGGGGACAGCCAGCTTGCCGCGAGCGGCGTATTTTTTACCACGTTATTGAGCATTATTACTATACCTTTATTTACAACATTGGCCTTGCGCTAAAAGGAAAGGAATTAGAAAATGCGCGAATTAAAAATTAATTCTATAAAGGTTAAACAAAAGTTAGTCAGATTTATCCGCAGCCAGGTGAAGGCGGCAGGTTTTACCCGGGTGCTCCTCGGCCTCTCCGGCGGACTGGATTCAAGCCTGGTGCTTTATCTTTGTGTCGAGGCCTTAGGGAAAAGCAATGTCTTGGCCCTGCTCCTTCCCTTTAGAACTACCGCCGGCCAAAGTATCAATCAGGCCAAGATGGTTGCCCGTAAATATCAGGTCAGGGCAAGGTTGATCGATATCAGTGCTCAGATTGATAGCTATTTTAAGGGATTTCCCAGGGCCGATAGAATCAGGCGGGGAAATAAGATGGCCAGGGAGAGGATGGCTGTTCTTTACGACCAATCAAAAGAATTAGACGCCCTGGTGGTAGGAACCAGCAATAAGACAGAGCTCCTTTTAGGCTACGGTACGATATATGGTGATGTAGCCTGTGCATTTAATCCTCTCGGAGGCCTGTATAAGACGCAAATACGTCAGCTGGCCAAAGACGTAGGTATCCCCAGGGAGATTATTCAAAAACCGCCGACGGCAGGCTTGTGGCCGGGGCAAAGTGATGAAAAGGAACTGGGCTTAATTTACGCCCGGGTGGACCGGCTGCTTTATTATCTGACGGATAAGGGCTGTTCAGCCAAGAGATTGATTAAACTGGGATTTAAAAAAGGCTTGGTTGAGAAAGTAACCAGCCGCCTCCGGGCCAACGCCTTCAAACGCCGCCTGCCTGCTATTGCGAAAGTTTAAAGGATTGGCAGGTATTTTTTGATTTCGTGGGAGGTGATTTGCGTGCGGTATTCTTCCCATTCCCGTTCCTTATTTAATAAGAAGCGCGTGAAGATATGCTCGCCCAAGGTGTCCTGCACCAGGGCGCTTTTTTTGGTCTCCTCAATGGCCTCAAACAGGTTTCCCGGAAGCGAATGCAGGCCCCGCCTTTTTCTTTCCTCCATCTCCATTGTATAAATATTAGGCTCTACCGGCTCCGGGGCTTTGTATTTCTTTTCAATACCCTCAAGCCCTGCCGCCAGCATCACCGCAAAGGCCAAATAAGGGTTGCAGGAGGGATCGGGGCAGCGCAGTTCCGCGCGCGTGGCCTGTTCGTTTCCCGGCTGGTATAGAGGGACGCGGATTAAGGCAGTGCGGTTGCGCTGTCCCCAGGAGATATACACCGGGGCCTCGAAACCGGCAACCAGCCGTTTGTAGGAGTTGACCCACTGGGCCGTGAGGGCGCAAATCTCCCGGGCGCGTTTTAATTCTCCGGCGATAAACTGCCTGGCTGCGTGGGAGAGGTGATATTTGTCCTTTTTATCAAAGAAGGCATTTCTCTTGCCAGAGAACAGAGACTGATGCAGGTGCATCCCCGTGCCGTTTACCCCGAATATCGGCTTGGGCATAAAGGTGGCGTAGACGCCTTCCCGCTGCGCTATTTCCTTGATTACAAAGCGGCAGCTAATAATGTTATCGGCGGTCTTTAAGGCCTCGTTGTATTTAGGGTCAATCTCATGCTGGCTGGGTGAGACCTCATGATGCGAGGCCTCTATGGTAATACCCATCTCTTCCAAGGTCCTCACTGTACGGTTGCGCAGGTTGTTGGCGGTATCATTGGGGATCAGCTCAAAATAGGTCCCCTCGTCTAAGGCCTCCGGTTTTTTATCGGTTTTAAAATAGAAATATTCTAACTCCGCTCCCACAAAGAACTCAAAACCCATCTTCCTGGCGCGCTGCAGGACGCGTTTGAGCACGTAGCGGGGATCGCCCGGATAAGCAGTCCCATCCGGGTTTAAGATGTCGCAAAACATCCGCCCGATGGGGGACTCGCTCTTTGTCCAGGGAAGAATCGTAAATGTGTCGGGATCGGGTTTGGCAATGATATCGCTTTCCTGGGCCTCGGCAAATCCGGTAACGGATGAGCCGTCAAAACCTTTTCCGTGCTTTAGGGCCTCAGGCAGCTCTCCGTCCGTAATGGAGATACATTTAAGGGTTCCCAGGATATCCACAAACCAGAGCTGAATGGCCCGGATGCCTTTTTCTTTAACCAGACGCAGGACTTCCTCTGGTTTGGTCTTTTTCTCAAGAGGCCTTTTTTCAGAGACGGCAGACCTTGTTCCTTCTTGAGGGATAATATACTGCCTGCCTACTTTTGCGGCCTTAATTGTGCCGCGTTTAATTCGGTCAATTACTGCCTGACGGGAAATCTTCAGTTTCGTAGCTAACTGCGTGGCGGTAAGGTATTTTTCCATGAGCGCCTTCTCCTTTCCTTGTCAATTGTAAAGTATAGCAGCTCCCTTTACGTTTGTCAAGAGAAAATTTAAAAAATTTTTGCCAGGCTAACCGGCCAATTGTAAGATAATCTCCGCCGCACGCCGGCTGGCACCGCTTTTTCCCAGGGATTGACGTACTTTCGCTAACCCTTGTTTTACATTTGTCAAGTGCTCCTGGTTGCCCAGCATTTTCAGGGCAGCCTCGGCGATCAAATCAGGCCTGGCCTGATATTGGATGAATTCCGGAACGATTTTCTCGCCGGCAACCACATTGACCAGCCCGATAAAGGGGAGCTTTATCAGCAGCCTGGCGATTAGCCAGTTCAGGAAGGATACCTTATAGACAACAATCATCGGCTTTTGCATAATTGCCGTCTCCAGGGTGGCCGTGCCCGAGGCCACCAGCGCAAAATCGCAGGCATTTAAGAAATCATAGGTCTGATTTTCACAAAGCGTAATGGGCAATTTGCACTGTTTTAACTTTTCCCTAAACAGCTCCTCGGCCAGGGCCGGCGCCTTAAGCAGGATGAACTGAAAACCGGGCAATTTCCGGTTGATTATTTTTGCGCTGGCCAAAAGGATGGGCAGGATTTTTTCCACTTCCCCCCGCCGCGAACCGGGGATAAGGCCGATAATTTTGTTTTGAGAGGAGAGCCCGAGTTTAGCCAAGAAATCCTCACGCTGCAGGCCGGGGCGGGCGATATCCAAGAGCGGATGCCCGACAAAAGAGACATCAATGCCGCGCTTTTGGTAGAGGGCTTCTTCAAACTTAAATATCACAATCATCTTATCTACAAACCGCTTAATGGTTTCAATCCGCCCTTTCCACCAGGCCCAGATTTGCGGGCTGATATAATAGATTACCGGGATGCCTCTTTTTTTAACTTCCCTGGCCAGCTTCAGGTTGAAGCCGGGATAGTCAATGAGGACAACAGCGTCGGGAGGGGATCGATCGATTTCCTTAAGCAGTGCGCTGAACAGTGTCTTTATTTTTTTGAGGTTTTTTAATACATCGGTAAAGCCGATAATGGAAAGCTCGGAGATATCAAAGAGGATTTCGCAGCCGGCCCGGCGCATCCTTATTCCGCCGATGCCGCAGGTCTCAATCGAGGGGTCTTGTTCTTTCAGGGCGTAAATCAGGGAAGAGGCATGAAAATCGCCGGAGGATTCCCCGGCTATAATCATAATCTTCTTGTCCATTTTCGGAATTAGCTTTTTATTTTCTTTAAAATTTCTGTTGCTATCATCAAGGCATCTCGGCCCGCTTCTCCGGAAACAAGCGGGGCCTTCTTTTCTTTTAGGCAAGCGACAAAAGAGCGCAGTTCTTTCTGCAGAGGCCTTTCTTTTTTGATATTAATCCTCTTTTTGCTAATTTTGCCTTGTTCTTTCCGGTAGATTAGCGCATCCTGGGCCTCGTAATCCAAAGAGATATAGGAGTTTTCCTGAAATAGCCTGATTTTACGCATTGACTTGGGGGTGATCCGGCTGGCTGTGATGTTGGCCACCGCCCCGTTTTTGAAATTAAGCCGGGCATTGGCAATATCTTCGTGTTCGGTGAGCACATTTATGCCCACGGCCTGGATGGATTCCACGGGTGAATTAACCAGGCCCAGCACGATATCAATGTCGTGGATCATCAAATCCAAAACTACCCCCACATCCTTGACCCGCGCAGCAAAGGGCCCCAGCCGGTGGCACTCAATAAACATAGGCCTTCCGGGCAACTTTTGCACGGCCTGGACCGCGGCATTAAATCTCTCCACATGGCCTACCTGCAGGGTAAGGCCTTTTTCCTTAGCCAGGGCCAGAAGTTCATCGGCCTCATCTACGGTGCTGGTAAAGGGCTTTTCTACCAGAAGATGGATATTGTGCTGGAGGCATTCCCGGGCAATTTGATAATGCAGGCGGGTAGGGACAACAATGCTGGCCGCATCTACTAAGCCGAAAATTTGCCGGTAATCGCTAAAATACCGGCAGCGGCAGGCCCGGGCCAGCTTCTTGGCCTTTTTTTGGTCAGTATCTACCAGCGCAACAAGTTGAACCGGGTCAAGTTCAGCAAATATACGCGCGTGGATAGAGCCTAAACTGCCCACTCCCACTACGGCCAACCTGAGCTTTTGCATAGTTCCCTTTTTTGACATGACTAGAGTATACAAAAGATATAGACAAAAAGCAAGAAATATGTTATACTCCAACCCTGTCAAAACAGGCGAATTAAAGGAAAAAATGAGAGATTTTCTTAGACTTTTAAGATTTATCAAGCCTCATCTGGGTGTTTTTGCGCTGGCTGTGGTCTGTATGTTTGCTTCTGCTCTTTTCGATGGCGCGCAGATTGCCCCGGCCATTCCGATGATTGACAATGTCTTTACGGGTAAGGCGATAACAATCGAGAGGCCTCTGCCTGCTTTTTTAACAGGGCTCATCGGTATAATTAATGCCCTTCCGCGGCTTAGGCTTTTGAAAATTATCGTCTTGGGGTTCTTGACGCTTTTTTTGCTTAAAGGTGTTTTTGCTTTTATCCGCCAGTATCTGATGACTAATGTAGGGCAGCTGCTGCTGCGTGATATCCGTAATACCCTTTATGCTAAATATCAGTACTTTTCCCTGGACTATTACAGCCAAAGCAAGGTAGGGATCTTAATTTCCCGGATTACTCACGATGTGGGGATGATCAATAATTCCATTGCCCAGGGGCTAACCGACGTATTTTACCAGGGTTTTAAGCTGATAATTTTGCTTAGCCTGGCTGTCTTTATCAATTGGAAGCTCTTTTTGTTTTCCATTGTCCTTTTTCCTTTTATTACTATTCCGGTGCTTAGAATCAGCAAGGCCTTGCGCAAAATCAGCACCAGGACCCAGGAGAAAATGGCCGAGGTAACCAGCACGCTTTATGAAGGTATCTCCGGCATCAGGATAGTTAAAACATTTTCTATGGAGGACCATGAGATAGACAAGTTTGCCCGGGCCAACCAGGGTTACTATAAGGTTACGATGAAATCGGCGAAGCGCATTATTGCCATCGGCCCGATTACCGAACTTGTAGGAGCAGTTGCGGCGATGCTGGTTTTGTATATAGGCGGAAAGCAGATTATCCGGGGTGAGTTGTCTTTCGGGATGTTTGCCGCTTTTATGGGGGCCATGTTTCAATGCGTCCAGCCGTTTAAACGCTTGAGCAATATCACTGCCGTGATGCAGCAGGCCGGGGCTGCGGCCACGCGGATTTTTCAAATTTTAGATGCGCCGCTGGATATGCAGGATAAGCCGGCGGCTGTGCAACTCCCTGAGTTTAAGCAGGCAATCCGTTTTGAAGAGGTTAGTTTTAAATACAAGGGCGAGAAGCGGGAGGTGCTTAAGGATATTAGTCTGGAAGTGCCCAAGGGCACTGTCCTGGCTATTGTGGGGCCAAGCGGCGTAGGCAAGACTACATTTGTTAATTTAATCGGGCGTTTCTACGATATAACAGCAGGGTGCCTGACTATCGACGGGCATGATATTCGCGACCTGAAGATAAAATCCTTGAGAGACAAAATTGGGATTGTTACCCAGGAGATGTTTCTCTTTAATGATACGGTAAGAGCAAATATCGCTTACGGCAATATCCACGCCCCGGATGAAGCGATAGTTAAGGCGGCGCGCGCCGCAGCGGCAGATGGGTTCATCCGGGCATTGCCTAAGGGCTACGATACTATTATCGGCGATAGGGGTTTTCGCCTGTCGGGAGGAGAAAAACAACGCCTGGCTATTGCCCGGGCGCTTTTGAAGAATCCCCCGATTTTAATCCTTGATGAGGCTACCTCCCAACTGGATTCCCAGTCGGAGATTTTAGTGCAGAAGGCCCTTGAGGAGTTGATGCGCGGGCGCACGGTCTTTGTTATCGCCCACCGGCTTTCTACCGTAAGGAATGCCGGCAAGATTGTGGTCTTGGACAAGGGCAAAATAGCCGCCTGCGGCACGCATCAGGAATTGATGGCGCAAGGCGGGCTGTATAAACAGCTCTATGAGCTGCAATTTAGAGATAAATGAGAAAACGGTTGAAAAATAAGGTAATTGCTGTTATATTCAGTAGTTAGTAAACAAGCTAAATAACCACTTAGCAAAAATTAGGAGGAGAAAAATTTGGCAGTAGAAACCTTAATCAGACAACTTTTAGAGGCAGGGGTGCATTTTGGGCATCAGACTAAGCGTTGGAACCCCAAGACGAAAAAGTTTATTTTTGGGGAAAAAAGCGGTATCTACATTATTGACCTGCAGCAGACCGCCCAGCGGTTAAAATCGGCCTGTGAATTCCTTAAGGCTTTGGCGGCAGAGGGCAAAAGCATCCTTTTTGTAGGCACTAAAAAGCAGGCCCAGGAAATTATATCCTTTGAGGCTGCCCGTTGTGGGATGTTTTATGTCAATGAGAGATGGCTGGGAGGCACGCTTACAAATTTTGAGACTATACGCAAGAGCGTCCAGCGCCTGCGGGAAAAGCAGGCCTTGAGGGCACCGGAGAGTAAGGCATCTTTAACTAAAAAAGAAAAGGCCGTATTAGATAAGGAGATTGCCAGGCTGATCAAGAAACTTTCGGGGATAGTCCAGATGGACAGGTTGCCTGCGGCTTTAGTAGTCATTGACCCGAAGAAGGAAGAGATTTCCGTAGCCGAGGCAAGGCGGCTTTCTATCCCGGTGGTTGCGCTCCTGGATACCAACTGTGATCCCGAAGGCATCGAGTATCCCATTCCCGGCAATGATGATGCCTTAAAGGCTATTAAATTCGTTGTGGCCATGGTCGCGGATAGTATTCTCGCCGGAAGAGAGAAATATCCACAGGCCAAAGATAAACCGCAGACAAACGGAGAAAATAATGAAGGTTAGCGCTAAGAACATTCAGAAATTACGCGAGGCCACCAGCGCCGGAGTAATGGATTGTAAACAGGCCCTGACAGAGGCCAAAGGAGATTTTGATAAAGCGCTGGGAGTATTGCGCCGGAAGGGAATAGCGCTTGCCGCAAAAAAGTCTTCCCGGGAGGCCCGCGAAGGGCGCATCGAGGCCTACGTCCATTTAAATAACAAGATAGGGGTTCTGGTAGAGTTGAATTGTGAGACAGATTTCGTAGCCAGATGCGAGGACTTCCGAAATTTAAGCAAAGATGTGGCTATGCAGATAGCCGCACTCAATCCCCTTTATCTTAAAAAGGAAGACGTGCCCAAAGATGTTGTCAAAGAGAATAAGAGCCGCTTAGAAGATTTCTACAAAGAAACTTGTCTTCTGGAGCAATCTTTTATTAAGGACCAGACAAAGACCGTGAAGGATTATTTGACAGAGGCCATCGCCAAGATAGGCGAAAATATTCTTATCCGCAGATTTACCCGTTTTCAATTAGGGGAGGTATCTTGAGCGCTAAATTTAAGCGGATAGTGTTAAAGATTAGCGGCGAGGCACTTCAGGGTAAGCAGACATACGGCATTGACGCCGCTGTTGTCGCTTCGGTGGCAGCCCAGATAAAAGAGGTGAACAGCTTAGGAGTGCAGGTAGCGGTAGTGGTTGGCGGGGGAAATATCTTTCGCGGCCTCTCCGCCGCAGGTCATGGCATGGGCAGGGCCGCTGCCGATTATATGGGGATGCTGGCCACGGTAATCAACGGTTTGGCGCTTCAGGACGCCCTGGAGAAAATCGGTGTATTTACCCGCGTACAGAGTGCAATTGCGATGCAGGAACTCGCCGAGCCTTATATCCGGCGAAGGGCCATCAGGCATTTAGAAAAGGCCCGCACGGTAATATTTGTAGCGGGTACGGGCAGCCCGTATTTTTCTACGGATACTACCGCAGCCCTGCGCGCCAATGAGATAGGAGCCGATGTAATCCTTAAGGCCACCAAGGTGGACGGTGTATATTCAGCTGATCCCGAAAAAGATAAAAGCGCCAGGAAATATGACCAGCTTGCCTATATTGATGTGCTGAAGATGGGGCTTAAAATAATGGACGCTACGGCAATTAGCCTCTGTATGGATAATAACCTGCCAATTATTGTATTTAATTTAAAGCGAGCCGGCAACATCAGGCGCATTGTTCTGGGAGAGCGAATCGGAACAATCGTGAAGTAAAAGGAGACGGCCATGGCAATCAAGGATATTTTGCACGGCACCGAACAAAAAATGAAAAAGACTGTGGAATCGGTAAAGAGGGAGTTTGCCGAGGTGCGCACAGGCAGGGCCTCTCCTGTCCTCGTGGAAGGTATCCTGGTGGATTATTATGGAACCAAAACCCCGATAAAACAGCTGGCTACTATTTCTACGCCCGATGCCCGCTTAATTGCCATCCATCCCTGGGACGTATCCATTATCGGCGAGGTAGAGAAGGCGGTTTTGCAGTCCAATATCGGCCTCACCCCCAACAATGACGGCAAGATTATTCGCATATCCATTCCCCACCTGACAGATGAGCGCCGTCAGGAATTGGATAAGATTGTTAAAAAGGTTGCCGAGGGCGGCAGGGTATCTTTACGCACAGCGCGACGCGACGCTAATGAGGACCTAAGGCAGATGGAGAAAGGCAAGGAGATTGCCGAGGACGACCGCTTTAAATCGCAGGATGGGGTGCAGAAACTTATTGATAAATACACCGCCCAGATCGATCAAACCTTAGAGGCAAAAGAGAAAGAGATTCAGCAAGGATAGTTCTTTTAGATTTTAAAGTGGGCCGCTAGCTCAGTTGGTAGAGCAACGCCCTTTTAAGGCGTGGGTCGAAGGTTCGAGTCCTTCGCGGCTCATCAAATTTTTGAAGATGAAGAGATATGAAGTTATTGACCATACCGCAGATGTTGGATTGCGCGCATACGGCAAAGACTTAGAAACTCTCTTTACTAATGCCGCAAGCGGCATGTTTTCCATTCTGGCGGATTTAAAAAATGTGCGGCCAAAAACATCCCTGAGGATAAAACTAGAGGCTCCCAATATTGAGGAGCTTTTTTTATCGTGGTTGAGTGAGCTTCTCTATCAATGCGAAAGCAGGAAGATAATTTTTAAAGAATTTTTGATTGATAAATTAAGCCAGAATTCGATATCTGCAACGGCGCAGGGAGAAAAACTGAATTCACACAGGCACCGATTAAAGACAGAGATTAAGGCGGTAACTTATCATCAGCTTAAGGTGCGAAAAATTAAAGATTATTGGCAGGGCGAGGTGATTTTTGACATATGAAACAGACCTGGGCCGGGCCGATAGAAAAAATCGACGATTACAGATGGCGTATCCCTAAGACCTACAATCCGGGGATGCGTGTTCCCGGCATTATCTATGCCGATGAGCTGCTCTTGGAGGGTATCCGCACTGACCGGGCCGCAGAACAGGTAGCCAATGCGGCTCATCTTCCTGGAATTGTTAAATATTCTCTGGCCATGCCCGATATCCACTGGGGCTATGGTTTTTGCATCGGCGGGGTAGCCGCTACCGATATCGAAGCCGGCGGGGTAATTTCGCCGGGCGGAGTCGGTTTTGACATCAACTGCGGCCTGCGCCTGATGCGCACAAATTTAACCGAGAAGGATGTCAAAGCAAAGATACGCGACCTGGTCTATGTCCTGTTTAATAATATCCCCGCCGGCCTGGGTTCCAAGGGAGAGGTTCGCGTTAGCCTTCAGGAGGAGAAGCAGCTTCTTATCAAAGGCGCCAGATGGGCTGTTGAGCGTGGCTACGGAAAAGAAGAAGATTTAGAATATACCGAAGAACACGGCGCAATTGCCGGGGCTGACCCGGGGAGCGTATCCGAGCGCGCCTATGAACGCGGCCGGAAACAGCCGGGCACACTAGGTTCGGGCAATCATTTTCTTGAAATACAGGTTGTTGATGAGATATACGACAAAGGCGCCGCATCGGTCTTTGGTTTGGACCGGGGCCTGGTTACGGTAATGATTCATTCAGGCTCCCGCGGCTTTGGCTATCAGGTCTGTGACGACTATGCCAGGGGTATGCTGCGCAGCCTGGACAAATTTGGCATTAGCCTGCCCGACAGGCAACTGGCCTGTGCGCCGGTAAATTCTAAAGAGGGTCGGGCCTATCTTGGCGCGATGCGCTGCGCAGCCAATTATGCCTGGTGTAATCGCCAGATTTTGATGGAACTTACGCGCAGAGTTTTTCAAAAATTCTTTACCCTTGGTCCCGGGGGTGTAGGGATGGACTTGATTTACGATGTGGCCCATAATATTGCCAAGATAGAAAGGCATCTAATTGACGGAAAAGAAAAGATTTTATGCGTGCATCGCAAAGGGGCAACCCGTGCATTCCCCCCGGGGCATAAAGAGCTTCCCGGCAGGTATAAATCAGTTGGCCAGCCGGTAATTATTCCCGGCGATATGGGCACCAATTCCTATCTTTTGGTAGGGACCGAAAAAGCAGCCGAGACCTTTTATTCCACCTGCCACGGTAGCGGACGGGTGATGTCGCGCTCGGCGGCGATTAGAAAATTAAAGGGGCGTTCTATTGCTAAGGAATTAGAGCAAAAAGGGATCTTTGTGCATTCTGCAGGGCGCGAGACTCTGGCAGAAGAGGCGCCTGAGGCCTATAAAGACGTTAATCATGTAGTCAAGGTAGTCCATGAAGCAGGCATCTCAAGACGTGTCTGTAGAATGCGACCCCTGGGAGTGGTGAAAGGATGATGAAATGTTAGATATCAAGTTTATCAGGGAAAATGTGGCTGCGCTGAAGAAAATGGTTAAAAACCGGGGTTTAGACTTAGACGTTGATGCCCTGATTAAGCTGGATGCCGAAAGAAGAAAACTGACCAGCGAGATGGAAGAGCTTAAATATAAAAAGAACACCCTTTCTGATGAAATCGCCAAGATGATGGCGGGAGAGAAGGCAGGCGCAGAAGACCTGATTAGCGATGCGAAGACGCTATCCCAAAAAATTGCCGAAATCAAGCCAAAAGTGGATGAGATTGAGCAAAAAATGGCCAATTTCTTGCTTAATGTCCCAAACATCTGTCATTCGTCTGTGCCCGTAGGTTCAGGGGCCAAGCGTAACAAGGTAGTGCGCAGCTGGGGAAAGCCGGCAAAATTTGACTTTAAGCTCCGCGATCACCTGGAGCTATCCGAAGAGCTGGGAATCGTTGATGTTACCCGGGCGGCCAAAATGACCGGCTCTAATTTTGTCCTCTTTATGGGCGAGGGGGCACGCCTGGAGCGGGCCCTGTATAATTTCATGCTTGATTTGCACACCAAAAAACACGGCTACACAGAGGTCTCTGTGCCCTATCTGGTTAATCGCGCCAGTATGACCGCAACAGGGCAGTTACCTAAGCTGGAAGAGGACATGTATCGGCTCAAGGACGACGACCTTTTTCTAATTCCCACAGCTGAGGTGCCGGTAACCAATATCCATCGTAATGAATTGCTGATAGAAGAAGAATTGCCCAGGCGTTACGCTGCCTATACCGCGTGTTTTCGCCGGGAGGCCGGCTCTTACGGCAAAGATACCCGCGGCCTAACGCGCGTGCATCAATTTGACAAGGTAGAATTGGTAAAGTTTGTTACGCCTGAGGAGTCTTTCAAGGAGCTGGAGTCTCTGGTCAAGGATGCGGAGGAGGTCTTGCAGCTTTTGGAGATTCCTTATCGGGTTGTGGCGCTTTGCACAGGGGAACTTAGCTTTGCCGCGAGCAAATGTTACGACCTCGAGGCCTGGGCGCCGGCGAGTGAGGCCTGGCTTGAGGTCTCCAGCTGCAGCAACTTTACTGACTTTCAGGCCCGGCGGGCAAATATCAAATACCGGGCTTTTAACAGGAATAGCTCAAGCTACGTGCACACCTTAAACGGCTCAGGGATAGCCCTGGCCCGTACGGTAATTGCGCTTTTGGAAAACCATCAGACGGCTAAAGGCAATATCTCTGTTCCTAAGGCCTTGCAGCCTTTTATGGACGGACAAACCGAAATCGGCCCGCAGAAAAACAGGGTGTTATGATAATTCGTATTATCAAGGTCTTAATCGGGGTTTTACTTTTGCCTGTTGCCGTGGCGGCCACAGGCGCTTTTGCCGCGCACCTAAATCAGATTCAACAGATTCAGGGCCTATCTGCTTATTTCCTAAAAGGGGTGGTGATTTATCTGATTATGCACCTGGCTTTATACAAGCCCAGTTACTTTTATGTCCTTGGCCATGAGATCGCGCATAGCCTGGCCACATTTATCTGCGGCGGCCGGGTGAAGTCGTTTCGCTTCTCCGGGCGGGGCGGGGGCGTTTTAACTACGAAGTCAAATTTCTTTATTGCGCTTTTTCCTTATTTCTTTCCCACTTATACGATATTTTTCTGGCTGGTTTACTTTTTGGTTTCGCTCTTTCGCGATATCTCAGGCCTGGCGCCGCAGTTTCTATTTCTGGCAGGCTTTAGCCTGGCCCTGCATCTGGTGATGACGCTGGATTCGCTGAAAATAAAACAGTCCGATATTTTAAAGACGGGTTATCTGTTTTCGATCTCTTTAATTTATGTACTCAATGTTTTTTTGGTTGGCCTTATTTTAAGCGCGGTGTTTAAAGACTTTTCTTTTCCCGGCTTTTTCCACTCGACCCTGGACCAGGCCGGCAAGACCTATTATTCGATTTACGAGTATTTATTTCTTTGATTTTTGGAGGGCTAGCCTAATTGGTAAGGCACCGGTCTTGAAAACCGGCATCCCGTAAGGGATTTGGGGGTTCGAGTCCCTCGCCCTCCGCCATTAAAACTTTTAGAGAGGAAAATTGTGTCTCGGACAAAAATAGCCCCAGGTAAGCAAAGGGAATTTCTAGACGAAGTTCAAAAAGCTACAAATTTTGGATGGGACGCCATCGCCAAATTATCTAATGTATGCCCGAGGTCTTTACGAGATTGGCGAAGAGAAAAACATAATATGAATTATGAAACATTATTGAAATTGCACAAGATTTCTAATGTGCCAATTCCTAAAGGCCTTAAAGTTTGCGCAGAGCATTGGAGTACTAAGAAAGCAAGTAAAATAGGTGCTCTTAGACGCTATGAATTATATGGCAATCCTGGAACGTCTGAAGGCAGAAGAAGAGGTGGAGTTAATTCACAGAGAAAATTCCGCCTCAACCCAGAATATGCTAAGAAACTCGGGGTTAAAATAAGAAAGCAGATAAACGAACCTCTTTTTTCTTCTCTTTTGGCAGAATTTGCAGGTATTCTTCTTGGAGATGGTGGAATTGCCGACCACCAAGTATGTATAACATTTAATAGGCAAACAGATAGAGAATATTCTTTATTTCTCCAGAAAATTATAAAAGAATTGTTTTCGGTATCCTCGTCTATTGTTTCTAAAAAATCAGACAAAGGAGATAATGTTGTTATATCAAGCAAAAATTTAGTTGAATTTTTGAAAAACATAGGGTTGAAAAAAGGAAGTAAAGTAGGCCAACAAATTGACATTCCCAATTGGATATGGCAAGATAGAAATTATCAAATTGCATGCTTGAGAGGATTGATAGATACGGACGGATCTTTTTATTCATATCGTCATAGGACGAATAATAAAACCTATTGTAATTTTGCTATGTGTTTTACAAATCATTCTAAGCCTTTATTGAAATCGACTTATAGGATTATAGAAATATTAAGCTTCAAACCAATTATGAGTAATGATAACCGTATTTACTTGCATAGAAAGAAGGATATCGATAGATACTTTTTAGAAATAGGCACTCATAATCCTAAGCATCGCAAGAAGTACGATAACTATATTGAGTACCGTAAAATAAATAATTAGGAGAGGTACCGAAGTCTGGTTATAACGGGCCGCTCTCGAAAAGCGGTTGGGGCGTAAGTCCTACGTGGGTTCGAATCCCACCCTCTCCGTTGTAATTTTTCTTTATTGTAACTCTTTGTATTATAGGTAGTTAGAGCATCACATAAAAATTTTTCTTGCTCTGTGCCCAAATGGTGTCCGAGTAATACCAAAACAACGGCTCTGGCGAGGCTCCTGCCGAGCCAGAGCCTAAGGCTCAAGCGACCATTGTGATGCGACAAACAAAGTAAGGAACTAATGTGACCCAGATGAAACAGCGGCCGGGCCCGTCTTTTGACGGCCTGGGAATCGCTCCAAAAATATTAGAGGCGCTGGACAGGATGAAGTTTACCGTGCCCACGCCCATTCAGCACAAGGCTATCCCTATTGCGATAGAGCATAAGGATCTTGTCGGTATCGCCCAGACCGGCACCGGTAAGACCCTGGCCTTTGCTATTCCCGTTATTCAGCGCCTGGCCCGGCAAGAGGGGCGTTGTCTTGTGCTTGTGCCTACCCGGGAACTGGCCCTTCAGGTTAATGAGGTGTTTCAGGGGATTGCCCCGCTATTCGGTGTAAAAACGGTTGTGATTATTGGCGGGATCCCGATACACAAGCAGATAAAAAGGCTAAGGGCAAAACCCAGGGTCTTAATTGCCACGCCCGGGCGGCTTGTAGACCATCTCAGCCGGCGCACAGTATCTTTGGAGAATGTGAATATCCTGATTATTGATGAGGTTGACCGGTTGCTTGATATGGGTTTCTTGCCGGATATCAGGCGCATTCTTAAACATATTCCCAGGAACAGGCAGACAATGCTTTTTTCGGCGACAATACCCCCCGAGGTTATGGCAATAGCATCCTCGCATATGAAACTGCCTGTTCATATTGAAGTTGCGCCTTCAGGCACTATGGCCGAACGCATTGTCCAGGAAGTATTTATTGTTAAGAAACCCGCGAAAAAACAGCTCCTGGTGAAGATACTTAATCGTTACCGCGGTTCGGTTCTGCTTTTTTCCCGAACCAAACGGGGTGCGACTACCTTGAATCGGCTGCTAAGAGACAAAGGCTACAGTGCCGCGGAAATTCATTCCGACCGCTCGCTCGGCCAGCGCCGCCAGGCGCTTGAGGGCTTTAAGGCGGGAAGATACAGGATACTTGTTGCTACCGACGTAGCGGCCAGGGGCATTGATGTTACCGGCATAGAGCTGGTTATTAACTATGATCTGCCCGAGAACGCCGAAAATTATGTGCACCGCATCGGCCGCACAGCACGCGCCGGCCACGAAGGCCGGGCGATTAGCTTTGCCATGCCTGAGCAGGGCAAGGATGTGCGCAGCATAGAAAAACTTATTAAAACTGCTTTGCCCATAGCAGAGCATCCCGGGTTTCCGCGGGAAAAATTTATTCACTATACCAGGCCTCAAGGTGGTTTTGGGCGCGCACGAGGAAGAAGGCCAAAACGAAGATACCGCAGGCGTCCCTGAGATGAAAGAATGACAGCTATAATTTCAGTGGTGATATGGGCAATTAGCGGAATATTGACTATCTTGCTATTTCTTGTGGAATTGATTTTAACTATACTGCTTTTTCCCTTTGACAAAAAAAGGAAAATTATTCACTCGCAATGCTTTTGGTGGGCAACTGCAGTAATAGGTTCCAATCCTTACTGGAATCTTAAAGTAAGCGGACTGGAGAATATTGATAGGCATAAAACATACGTAGTGGTTGCCAATCACCAGAGCCTTGCCGATATTGTAGTAATGTACAAGACACATATGCAGTTTAAATGGGTGGCCAAGGAAAGCCTTTTTAAGGTACCGTTTATTGGTTGGTGCCTTTCGCTGACTAAACACATCAAGCTCTCACGAGGCAGCTTCGGCAGTATTAAAAAGGTGTACCGGCAGGCCGCAAACTGGCTAAGAAATGATATCTCGGTAGTGTTTTTTCCCGAAGGTACGCGCAGCGAAGCCGGTGAAATAGATGAGTTTCAAAACGGCGCATTTAAACTGGCCATACAAGAGAAAAAACCTATACTTCCTGTTGCAATAGAAGGCACAAGTGAAGCCATTCCTAAAGGCAGCTGGATTTTTAAGACAAAAGTAATGGGCAGGTTAACCGTACTTACGCCTGTTGAGACAAAAAATTTAGAGCCTAAAGATTTTATTTCTTTAAGAGATGCTGTGCACAAAAGGCTCAAATCCGCGATTGCTTAATTTGGAGAGGTCGCACAGTCTGGCCTAGTGCGCGCGCTTGGAAAGCGCGTATACCGTAAGGTATCCAGGGTTCGAATCCCTGCCTCTCCGCCAAAATTTGCCGTAGTTTAGCTCAGGCAAATTTTGGCAGAGAATCGAAAATCGAAATTCGAAAATAGACGAGAATAAATTTTCGATTCGGTCAAATTTCAATTTTCTATTTTCAAAATTATGGCATTTATATTCGAAAAATTAGATGTTTACAGAAAAGCGGTTGATTTCGCGGACAGTATCTGCGAGTTAACGAAGGATTTTCAAAAGGGTAATTACTATTTGGTAGACCAACTGAATCGGGCGTCATTATCAATATCAACGAACATAGCAGAGGGAAACGGCAGATATCACAAAGCGGATAGAATCAACTTTTTTAGAATTGCTCGCGGCTCGGCATTTGAGTGTGTGCCGATATTGGAGATATGCAAGCGAAAGAAACTAATTGTCGCAAATCAAAATGAAAAACTGAAGAAAGAAATTGAGGATATCTGCAAGATGTTGTCAGGGCTGATTGCTGTTTAGGCCGGGCCTAAACATGCGGCTTAAACCAGGTTTTAGTGCTAAAATAAAAGCCCTAAAATGATGGTCAAAAAAGGAGGAATGATGGAAAAGAAAAG
>CAZPGX010000009.1:27672-29204 GCA_964586605.1 uncultured Planctomycetia bacterium | reverse complement strand
GCATAGGCCTCTTTGATGGTGAACAGAGACCCAAGGCGGTCAATGGTTCGCTGAACAGGCTGCTCAAACATCAGTTTCAAATCTTCAGTATAGCCGGTACCGGCGGCCCAGACAATGTCCTGATGCAGGAAGGCCGCAATCACCAGGCAGGCCACTACTTTAATCCATTTCTTATTCCTGGGATCAAACCAGCAACTTACACCTGCATCGCGCAGACTCTGAGCTTTAGGCTTTTGCCTTCGAGCTTCGAGCTTCGAGCCTTGAGCTAAATTATTCAGTTTTGCGTCAGGTTTGTCTTTTTCCATTTTACTTCACTTCGTTTAGCGGTTAACACCATTTATATTAGGCAGCTGTGGTATTTCTAGCTGTATAGGCTGTATTGTTTGCGGAATATATGATTGCACACCCGCATATGGCCTAACGTCTCCCGTATAAGGAGCATATTCGGCCATTCTGCCTTCACCAACCTCGAAAAACTGATACCCCTTGGCTTTTCGATTCTCTTGATATACATCTATACTAAAGTCTTTAGTTTGATAAGAAGTAAAGGGCTGATCGAGCCAACTGTTAATGTCAGTGAAATCAAGCGGTTTAAGTACGGTAACTGTATTACTTTTGAGAGGATAAATTTTATCATTATCTGCTGTGCGAATATTTCTATCTTTAACCCAACCACCGCTATCTTTTTGATACAAATCTCCCTGCCAGGTTCCGCGCTTATAGCGGTCTTCGCTAAAGAGATGCGGCCTATTAGTAAAAGTACCGTGAGCTACATCTTGAGTTACGGAAGCAGCTAGATTGCTAGTATAGCCGATGTAAGCACGAGAAGCACTACGCTCACTAGCCATACTGGACAAAGCAGAAGATACCCCTTCAGAGGCTCCGTAGGCTGCTAGCCTAGGAAGCGCGTTTCCCATAACATCTCCATCAACATTCTGCCAACCTTTAATCAGACCGCACTCAAACTTGCTTGAAGAGATTGGCTGATTAGCTATGTTTTCGTTATACCACTGTTTTGATACCGGACCATGTGTAAAATCACCTGACTTAACATAACTCTCATAACTCGGGGCATTAACGCCGCCAATTGCTCCTTCAACAAAACCTCCGGCAAAAGAGCCGGCTAAGCTGCCGACCGCACCGGATAAAGGCATATCGGATTGACTCAGTTGATACCCGACCTCTGAACTAACCATACTATTGGCTACCGAGCCCCAAATTTTGCCTGAAGCTTGAGATGAAGTAAGTGAGGCAAGCCCTTGCTGTGTAAGGCCATCATTAATGCTATTAACACTAGAAATCCCACCGGCAAAACCACCGGCTCCGGCACTAATTAACCTAGTTGTATGCGGATCTACACCTCCTGCTGTAAGGCCAGCGCTGGCTATATTGCCTACTGCCAGGCTACTGGTACTGCTGGCAAGGCTAGCCTGATAGGCAGCGTTACCTACCTCGCCTCCGGCAATATAGGCACCCAAAACCGGGCCAGCTGCTATCGCTGCTCCACCAATAGCCGCAATAGCTAAATCTCC
>CAZPGX010000009.1:25034-27572 GCA_964586605.1 uncultured Planctomycetia bacterium | reverse complement strand
TAAACGGCCCGCTGGTTAAAAATTGCAACAGTATCGGCCCGCCGACGATAATCATAACAACCGGAAGAATGAAAAATACCAAAGGAAGCAGCAGTTTTATCGGAGCCTTCAGGGCCTGTCTTTCCCCGCGCTGGAACCGCCACATCCTGGCCTGCTCGGATTGAATCCGCAAGACATCGCTGATGGAAGTGCCCATCTTCTCTGCCTGCACTAAGGTGCGTACAAAGGAAGAAACATCAGGCAGGTTAATCCTTCTGGCCATAGACTTCAAGGCCTCGGATTTAGTCTTGCCCACTTTTGTTTCCTGATAGACTTCGCGCAATTCCTCAATTAAAGGATTGGCCTGGGCGCGCTCTAGGACTTTGCCTAAGGCAATCATGAAATCAAGCCCTGCCCCGACAGCCAAGTTCAACAGGTCAATTATCTCAGGAAGGGCTCTGGTAATTGCCTTTTGGCGAGCGGCAATCCTATGGCGCAGCCAAAAACCGGGCAAAATAAAACCAAAGGCCAGCGCCAGAATTAGCCAATGGGGCGCAAGCTTCGGCCCAAAGATAAACACGGCCAAAAGCGGCGTAAACAGCATTAATAGTTCTTTTAGCGCCAGGTATTCATTGACATTCATTGCAGAACCGGCGCTGAATAAATTGCGCTCAACTTGCCGGCGCATCCCCTTAAAGGCCAGGAGGTTATTAACGGGGGCAAAAAGCCCTAAAAACTTAACAAACAGGCCCTTCTTTCTTTTCCCCGCCGACAAAGGGGTCAGGCGCTCGCGGATGTCCATCTCGGTCTTCTGCGGCAGGGCGAACAGGACAACCATAAATACGCACCCGAAAACCATCGTTAAGATTAAAAGTTCCATAACCATCGTCTTAAACCTCTACTTTGCTCAAGCGCCAGATTAGCAAACTTCCCACTATCTGAAGGCCTAAGGCTACCCACAAAAGCATCCTGCCAATAGGATGCTCAAACATTATTTTTACGAAAGCGGGGTTGGTGGTATAAACCACCACCGCAAACACAACCGGCAGAATACTCATAATGATGCCCTGCAGTTTTCCCTGAAGCGTGAGGGTCTTGACTTTCTCCATTACCCTGGCGCTCTCGCGGAAGCTCTCCACTAATTTGGAAAATACACCCGCAATGTCGCCGCCGGTCTCGCGGGAAACTAAAACTGCGGTAGTAATTAAATTAAGTTCTGAACTGGGCATACGCTTATTCAAACGCTCCAGCGCCTCTTCTAAGGAAGTACCCATCTTGTGTTCTCTTAAGACCAGGCCAAACTCCTCGGATATCGGCGCCGGCATCTCTTCTGCCAATACCTCAATAGACTGCAAAAAACTCAAGCCCCCTCTTAAAGAACTGATTAAAATCATCAAGGCATCGGTCAGCTGCACACGGAATCTCTCTCTTCTGAGCGCCTTTTTGCGCTGGAGAAAAAGCGTGGGCAGGACCAGCCCTAATGCCGCAGCGGAAAAAGCAAAAGAAATATTGCCGCCAAATATAATAAACGCGGCTGCCCCTAAAACCAGCGGCGTTAGAATGTGAAGCAGGGCAATCTGCTTTTTCGCCGGGACATCCATAAACATCTCGTCAATAGCCCTGGCCGAGGCCTCTACTTTTTTGGTATGGTACTGCCTAAGTTGCTTTGTCCCAGCAGGGTAAAGCTGCCAGCCAAGCAAATATACCGAGCCAAACACCAGACCAAAAATAACTATAGGCAATAATACTATCATCTTTACCGTATCCTTCCTAATGCCGACTGCGGCATATAGTTAACCAAAACAGCGGTTGATTCTATGCCGTGAAAATCGTCGGCGCGATTTATGCTCACCTGGCAGCGGCCTTGAGCACCTTCAAAGAATAGTGTAGTAAAGGTGCCTCTTCCTATGCCGGGCAGCTGCACCAGTTTGATATCTTTTTGAAAACGCCAACCGTTATCCAGCATCTTACGCTGGTAGAAATCTATAATCTCCTGGGGCTGGGCATCAACACTATAACTAACTATAATCACGCCTGTCTGCTTATTTTGTTGGTATAGATTTCTTACCGCACCCGGATAACGCGGAGCGTAAGGTAAATCTTTGCCAGGGGCATCCTGCGTTTTATCCACTTGAACTTGAGATAGCGCTTCTTCGGGAGTAGTTGAACGGCTAATATAGATATCGGTTGTGCCTTCTGATATGGCATAGGCACTAATACTTGCACTCTCCCTGCCTTTATGGAAGGCTGCCATAGCTGCTTGTCCTTGAGATTCTTTAGCAAGAAGCTCCCAGCCTCTTTCGGGTAAATGTTGATTATAAAAACTAATAACTACATCAGGGCTTAATGGGCTTTGATAATGTGTAATATTAGCGACAAGGCCTGTCTGATTAACATTTGTTCTTTCTTTTGTGTCTTCCAATCTTACGCTCTGCGGCGGAGCAGGGATAGCATCAACCTTAAAAATACCCTGCGCCTCTGCACTGCCCACAAAAAGCAACAGAAGCAATACTAAAAATAAATTTTGCATTTTGCATTTTGCATTTTGCATTTTCTTCA
>CAZPGX010000009.1:19767-25024 GCA_964586605.1 uncultured Planctomycetia bacterium | reverse complement strand
TCTTCACCTTACCACGCCCCTACTAACTTACAATCGTAATCTCCGCCTAACATACTCCCGCCTGTTGTCTTAGCGCTTGCACCACTGGTAATATCAGGAATGTTTAGCTTTGCCAATCCTAAGTCCGGGTCGGGTTCTTTGCGCGTAGTAACAACCGTAACATCGGGATTACTCGGAGACATCTTTATAATCCAAGCCGGGATTACTACAAATGGAGCTGGATGAGGAACTAAGCTTCCATCGGCTTCTGTCCACCAAAAGCTGATTCCCGGCAAAACTCCTGGATACAGACTAAAGCTAGAAGGCACATCAACGCTAACTCTCACCTCATTTGATGTATCCTCTTTGTACACAACCCACTCTTGATTGCGGCTGTCGTAGTATTGATACTTTGTATCATTCCATTGATATACACCGCTTTCATAGCCCTTGGCTTGAAGCCACTGGCTAAAATCGCTATCTCGCTCAAGATAACTTGCGTAATCTTCTCCTTCTTCTGGCTCTTTATACTGATCAACACCGGCATTGTAAAAGGCATAGGCCTTACCCTGTGAGTCGGCCTGATCACAAGCTTGCTTGCCGCCGCGATAAGCCATAACCATCTGGACTATCTGAGCAGCACAAAAGGCAATCACTAAAGCATATATCGGAGCTGGGCTCTCACGAAAGACTTGAGCCCACCCCAAGATCAACATCATCGCAATAAACCCTAAAGAGGCGGCAAACATCACTTCGCTGGTGTCAGCGATATAGTTTTGCCCGCTGGCAAGCCACGATGCTGCAGCTAGCGCTCCGGCATCAGAGGCATTCTGGGTGTCGGTGCGGTTTAAGGCCACCTTGCCGGTATTAAACACTACTATCATAGCCACTAATACTACTGCTATTAACATAATTAATAGAGGCGCTGCCTGGCCTTTCCTTTCTCTTGCTAATTTGTTGTAAAATAGATTAAGCAAATCCATTCTCGCCGCCTCACTCTCTTACGTTACTCATCCAAAACAGATAGTCTTGGTGTAGAATAGGAGATTTCCGCGCCGGGTGAACTGCTGCCTGCCTGCACGCGGCTGGCGATAAAGGCGCCTTGCCGGCCAACCATATCCTGGTTAAACCAGCCCATAATCCGGACTGTTCCAGCGATTAGAAGAAAAAGCGCCCCGATAACCAGGGTGAGCTCTAATGTTGATTGGCCTTTTCTCTTTCTAATCATGCTAATAATCTCCCTATTCCTTAAAGGCTTATTCCCAGGGTGTGCTCCAGGTCTCGTCGGTGCTGAAGGTATTGTTTTGCTCAAACAAGACATCATCCGCATCTTCCAACTTTACCCTGGTTACCAGGTATTCATCGGTGCTGGCTCTGGTCTTATTGGCTGAACCAGAGCCGTCCGCCTGGTAAGAGCGCTCCACTCCATGGACATCAATAGTGGAGTCGCTAACAATTTCCTCCCGACGGGCACTGCCTAAGTTCTTCTCTGTTCCGTCAACCTCTACATAGGAGTTGGGCCTATCGCCGCTGTCTGCGTACATCAAATCAGGGTCCCAAAGCACAGTGGCTCCGCCGCTGACGCCTGAACGCTGGCTGCCATCATAGTGATCGCTGAACAGGCTGGCAGTATGCATATGTTTCAGGGAGGTATAGGATGCCCCTCCCAAACCGCTGTCGTAATCATTATAGGCCTTATTTAAGGCCTTGCGGAAAGCGTGCATACGCATTCCCTGCTGCTGGTTCATAATCTGGCCATAGCGCAATAACGAAGCCAGGGCAATCAGGAGCACAAACCCGAATATAGCCAGCTCCGTAGTAGCCTGGCCCGATTTATTCAGTCTGCTGCTATGTAGTATGCTTATTCTGTTTCCCATAGTGCCCGTTTTCCTTATATTATTCGCCTGTGTCCCAGGGTGTCTCGCGAGTCTCTTCTCTGGTACTCTCGCCGCCGGTGCTGCGCACGCTAACCGAACCTTCGTCGGTAACAGACTCTGAAGTCTGCGGTGTGCTGACCACGAAGCTGCGGATGTTGGTTGTGCCCGGTTCAAACTGGGTGCCGACATCATCACTAGCTGCCTTTAACCTTCCCTGCAGGCCTCTTTTGACATAGGTCTGCATGCCGATTAAAGCGCCAATCACCACGGCAATCAAAATAGCATATTCCAAGGTTGATTGTGCCTTCTTATTAAATAACCGCCTCATTTTATTCACCTCCCTGACAATTTACTTTAATTTCCTACTCTATCCATCAAAGTATCGGTTTCCTCAACAATCTTATCTCCCGCCCGGTTAAGCGCGGTATTCATCTTGTTCTGGACATAACCCTTAGCCAAGATGATTGCCGCAATCAAACCGGTAATAATCAGAAGATACTCAAGGGTACTTTGTCCGCATCTTCCTTTTCGCCGCCTCATTTTATTCACCTCCCTGACCTTGACCCTGGCCGCCGCCTGGCGCCCCAGGAAGTACAATGCCGATTTCTCCCGGCTGATGAGCCGTTGTGCCCTGGGCGAAACCCTGGGCACGGTTCCAGCTCTCGCCGGCTTCATTGAATTCATCGCCGACTAACTTGGTCTGCCCCTGCACTGCCCGGCGCAGGTAAATAACCATCCCTGAACAGGCCGCTGTAACAATTGCGATTAAGATTGCGTATTCAATTATGTATTGCCCGCGTCTGGATAACATTATCTGGACCTCTCATCGTTTAAGTCTAACTCAATGCTCTTTAGTCGCCCCTGGGCTGCCCGGCGCATGTAGGTGTGCATGGCGATGATGGCGCTGATTACCACGGTAATCAACACCGCGTATTCAAAAGTGGACTGGGCTTTTTTAGAAAAGAATCGAGTAAGCATGTTTACCTTCCTAAAATTGTGGTACTGCCGGGTTCATACTGACGGGAGCAGATGGCGTCTGCACCCCGCTTAAACCTTCCCTGCACGCCGCGCTTGATGTAGCCAGACATACAGGCTAAAGCCGTAACTACGATGACCACCAACAGGCTAATCTCCAGAGTTAACTGACCTTTTTTAGCGGTTAAAATCTTCATCCTTACGGCCTCGCTTAATGGTTAATGATTTGCTGTTGGACTGTATCGGAATAGCGCTCAAAAGCGGCTGTGCCATTCTCAGAGCGGCAAATACGTGTAAAAAAAGCCGCTGTGGCAATTGCTGTCACAACGGCTATAATCCCAAACAGAACTGTATATTCAATGACTACTTGTCCACCGAAGCCTTGGCGTAGGTGGGCCTGGCCCTGTCTTGTCAATCTCCGCCTCTTCATTTTGCCGCCCCTTAATAATGCCTTTTAAAAAGTGCTTAAAAAACCAAATAAAAAACCGGGTTGCCTTTCTTTCGGTAACCCGGCTACGCTTCTGTTGCCCTCAAAGAATCCAACTACAATCTCTTGCAGCGCCCGTGGCTTTGCGTCCCCGAATGCTCGGGGTTGCCCTTTCGCCGTATCTCCCTTGCTGATGACATTATAAGTATATCATAGGGTCAAGGCTTTGGCAAGCAAAAAAAGCTAACTTTTGTATCTCTTAACAAAGGCTTTTAAAAAGCTTTTATTCCCTTGATTGTAAGGAGATGCGCAGGCGCTTCCCGGCAGGAAAATCTAGGCCGCTTTGGTTAAATCTGCGGCAGGCTTCCTGGGCATCTTTTTGCAGCTTTTTTTGGCTGAACGGCTGAAGAATTATCTCACAGCTATCCTGCCCGAGCTTTAGATAGCCGCTCTGGCGGTAGAAGGCCTGCCACATAGATTGGAGGTCTTTTTCTGCGTACTCCGACGGGAAAAAGCGCACCCGGGCATAGCGGTGCAGCTCTTCCAAAAAGAGCCGAAATCCCTCCTGCGGCCTTTTATCATAATCGATTGCAGCTAAAGGCGTTGTACCGCCTTTGTCCTTGGGGTGCCCCAGCTGCTGCTCATGGGCCTCTTCCAGAATATCAAAGAAGGTCTTCAGCTTCTCGGCCGGCCAGCGGCGGAAGTAGAGTTCGGCAATCCGGCGGATATAACGCTCCTGCCGACGGGAAATATTGGTAATCAGGGCCAGGCGTTCTTCTTTCCTTCTGATTAGTGCTGCCCTAACTCTAATGTTTTTGCGGAGTTGCGAGTTAACCAGGTTTACGTCGGCGTCGGCTACGGCCATTTCCTCCCTCTGGGGGCCGATTCGATACTGGCGGAAATCCCGCACAATCTTGCTGCCCGAGAGCCGGGCGTACTGCCAGGGGCTTAGGGGGGCCAAAAACAGGCACTTTCTCGGGGGCTTTAAATCCTGCCAAAACTTCAGGCCTGCGCCGGATTTATCCATGGCCACGATGCGTGAAATCGGCTGCTCATGGGCCTGCTCAAGGCAGTCAATTAAATTGAAGAACTCCGTCGGTAAAAAGGTATATCCTGGTAAATTTTGCAGGACCAGGGGCCGACGGGGAGAAGGGGACTCAAAGACGTCTCTTACGTAACTTGTTGCTTTATTTAGAGTTGTGCCAAAATCTCGGGGAATCTTCTTGAAGTCTGCCCAGACTGTACGCGCCTGGGCGTCGAGGTAAAGGGTTTGCCCGGCAAAATCGATGGCTAAAAATAAGGCCCCGGCGCAGGCCTTGAGCGCCTCTTTAATCAACAGGCGCAACATCTTCCGGCCGCCTAAAAACTGCAGATATTGGCTGATTTCCTGCTGGCTGGGCAGGCCTGCCTGACGAAGCCTTGGCGTAGTCAGGTCCTTTTGGCCGGTCAAATAGAGCAATCCCCGACGCTGATACCCGGCGATATCATCCGCTGCCTTCAGCCCAAAGATAGGCCCATAAAGCAGGGTGGCGTTAATCCGCTGGGCCAGTTTAAGGGCCTTTTTGGCCTGCTCAGATTCGGTGCTGGTGCTTAAAAGCCGGTTGAGCGCCGTTAACAGGCCCATTTCCAGCTCGGCCCCTTTGAGAAAAAAGGCCCCGGCGCAGTCTAGAAAGACGCTATGCGCAGGCTGTTTCCCGACAGGAGCAAGGCGCCTGCGGCCCCGGCGAAAGCCCACCCCCAGGGTCTTGGCCCTCTTGCTTAAGGTGGCCTTGGACAGCTCTACCCCATATCTCTGCTTAATCGCCTGAGCGAGCCCGCTATAACTCGGGGCCTTAACGCCCTTCAGTTGGGTCTGAATAAACTCCCTGATCTCTGCCGTAACCTTGGTCATCTTTTCTTCCCTTTATGCCAAAAAGTAAACATTTATTTACAGTGTTAACAACATAGGAGCAAAGTAAACATTTTTTGCAATGTTAACATAAACGTTTCAACAGGTTAC
>CAZPGX010000009.1:8256-19667 GCA_964586605.1 uncultured Planctomycetia bacterium | reverse complement strand
TAGGAGCAAAGTAAACATTTTTTGCAATGTTAACATAAACGTTTCAACAGGTTACGCGTAGGGATGGTTCGCGAACCATCCCTGTAGCAATTCTACCTTATTTCCTCCCTGCTGTCAAGGACTTTTTTCCCTAAGAATACACCCATATGCCTCCCAAAGTAAACATTCTTTTGCAACATTAACATAATTAAAACAAGAGGTTAGGAATGCTCACCTTGGTTCTTTATTTCTACCATATCCCCTGCTTGGGTCTGGGTCTGGGCTATCCTGCCGGCAGGTAACTCTATGACCATTTTAGCCCGCCAAACTGTGGGGCTAAGACGATTGGGTGAGATAGGCTGGATTAACCTGATTATGCGCATATTTCGGTCCAGAAACAGCACATCTATGGGGAAGCGCATAAAGAAGGTATGGATGGAAGAACAGGGCTTGAGGATTAAGGCCTCATTAGCCCCAAGGCCACTTCTGCCTAGAAGCCCTTTTAGCCTTTCCCTCAAAGAAGAGGCAACCTGAGCCTCCTGGGCAATAAGGGTGTTCTTGGTAAGATTAAGAATACGGACGGTTTTCACAGTATCTCTAATATACCCCATTACCCCTTTTTTGTCAATAAAAAGGGTAGAATCTGTTATTCATTGCAAAGTGCAAAATGCAAATTTTAAATTTTAAAATAAAGTGAAAGAATTTAGACAGCTAATTCGTCTATATAGGTAGAGGCCCCAAAAGGGGCCAGGCGCTTTTTTGCAAAGAAGGAGGTAAGGATGCCCAGAGCACCCAGAATTTGGTTCCCGGGAGCAGTATATCATATCATCCAACGAGGGAACGGCCTGCAGAACGTTTTTAGAGAAGATAGCGATTGTAGGTGGTTTTTAAAGACAGTAGAAGAAGTGAAGAAAGAGGGGGCATTTAGGGTCTATCTTTATGCCTTGATGGGCAGCCACTACCATATGACTATTGAAGCCACTGAAAGACACATCTCTGCCATTATGCACGCTATTAACGGTACCTACGCTATTCGATTCAATAAGAAATACCAGCGCGCAGGCCATCTTTTTCAAGGGAGATTTAAGGGTATTCTAGTAGACAAGGATAGTTATTTGTTGGAATTGAGCCGCTACATCCATCTTAACCCAGTAAAGGCAGGGCTGGCAAAAAGGCCTGAGGATTACAAATGGAGCAGTTATGGGGTCTATATGTACGAGAAAGAAGACTCTCTGGTTGATTCTGAAGTGATACTCAGCCAATTTGGAGGGGCCTTTCAAGGTGAGAATGGGCGCTATAGCGATTTTGTAAACGAGAAATTAGAGCGGATTAAAGAGGAAAAGGACTGGCTAAAAGCGCATATCAGGAGACAAAGATTCTTAGGGGAAAAGGGCTTTATAGAGAAAACAACAAAAGGGGCCTGACCTCTTTTGGCTCCTTGTCAAAAAGCGCCTGGCCCCTTTTGAGCCTCTTTTGTTCTAAACAACCTTCCTGTAATCTCAACCCTTGAACTTATGGCGTAATGACCACCAGGGTGGAAAAAAGTAGTAAATATCCCTTGACAGGCATGTCTGTTGTGGTATATACTTACGGCGGATGGCAAGGGAACCTATTATGAGGTATCCAATCCTATTCCGAGCCTTGTAGCTCGTGAGTTTCTTTGTCGTCCGTTTTTGTTTTTATAGTATCGTAAACAGAAACAAATAGTAGTTCGCTATCAACTTCCTTTACTGCAACTTTTAATACCTGTCCATTTTCGAGCTTACCTAATATAGCATATCTATTTATCATCTTGCCTTTATCTATTTCTTTCTTTATCTCATAAGGAAAGTCGGTTTTCTCTAAAATTTGCTTTGCATTTCGTAAATGATTTAATCTCTTTATTGCATTCTTGCGATTAGTAGTAAAGGCTTTACCTATAATGTGCCTCCATCCATAATTTGTAGCACGAACCTTTCTCCCCGCAAAAGCTGGGGAAGGCTTTTCTTTGCCTCGCCACTCTTCTTTGTAAAATTTTTTAGCCTTTTCCAATATTTGCCTATATTGTGAAATATTAAACGATAAATTTGGCAAGTAGGGTAATTTTTCCGCTACTTTAATTAGTTGATCTTTCTTGCTTTATTCCATTACTTTTTTCTCAGGCATTTCCTATATCCAAATAATTAGCCCTCTTTTAGACTTTCAAGGCCTACATTCTATACCCAATCTAAGGAAAAGTCAACTTTAAAGGAAAGTAAAAGGATATAACTACGGAAAGATAAAGGGATTAGGGCTTGAAAATGTGGGGGGGGAATTTGACGCCTCTCAGGCGCATCTCTTCCAGGAAGGTGGGGACAAAGCCGGTGGCCTTGAATGCGCCGAGGACCTTGCCTTGCTCGTCAACGCCGGTCTGCTTGAAGACAAAGATGTCCTTAAGCTCAATCTCGGCGGTCTTCTCATTAAAATTGGAAAGCTGGGTAATGCAGGCCACTTTTCTGGAGCCGTCTGTTAAACGGGCAGTATGCACAATCAGATGAATAGCCCCGGCTGTCTGCTCGCGGATAGCGCGGATGGGAAGCTCAACTCCGCTCATCAAAACCATCGTATCCAGGCGGGCCAGGACGTGGTGGGTGGAGTTGGCGTGGATAGTAGTTAAGGAGCCGTCGTGGCCGGTATTCATCGCCTGCAGCATGTCCGGCGCCTCGTTGCCGCGGCACTCGCCAATGATAATCCGGTCCGGGCGCATACGTAAGGAATTACGAAACAGATCTCTGATAGCAACAGCGCCTTTCCCTTCAATGTTAGGCAGGCGCGACTCCAGCGATATCCAGTGCGTCTGCCGCAGCTTCAGTTCCGCGGCGTCCTCAATGGTAACAATCCTCTCCCGGTCAGGGATATATTGAGAGAGGGCATTAAGCAGGGTGGTCTTGCCGGAGCCCGTGCCTCCGGAGACAATGATATTCCTGCGTACCAAAACGCAGGCCTCTAAGAACTGGGCCATATCGGGAGTTAAGCTATTGATATTAATCAGGTTCTCCATTGTCAGCCGCTCACGGGAGAACTTACGGATAGTCAGCGTCGGGCCTTTAAGGGATAGGGGCGGGATGATTGCGTTAACGCGTGAGCCGTCGGGAAGACGCGCATCCACCATGGGGATACTCTCGTCAATCCTTCTGCCTAACGGGGCGACAATACGCTCAATCACCGCGCGCACCTGCTCATTGCTGATAAATTTCTTGCCGGTAAGTTCAATCTTGCCGAAACGTTCCACATAGACCTGGTCTTTATTATTCACCATTACCTCGGTTATGTCGGGGTCTCTTAATAAGTCCTCAAGAGGCCCCAGGCCCAGCGCTTCATCGGCAATCTCCTTAACCAGCTCCTTGCGCACCTCGTAGGAAGAAATCAGCCCCGAGGCCTTCTCCGCCAGGATATTGGAAATCACTTTCTCGGTCTTGCCTCTTAGCTCCCTGGCCTTGGCCGGGTTGCGGCCGATGGCCACCACATCCAGCCGTTTCAGGTCTAACTCGTCAATCAGGCGCTTATGCACCGCCTTCTTAAGCAGGATAATCTCATCTTTCTCCTCACTTACCGCAGCCGCTAAAGGAGCGGTCATCCCGTACTGCTCCCAGAACTGGCCCACCCGGCCCGCCTTTTCAGCCATCTGCGGCCGCTCTAACTTCTTAATGTAGATACCTTCATCGCTAAGCAACGTTTCCGCCAGTTTTTTGGTTGTCTCGGCGAGCTTGCTGCGCGGCGAATCGATAACATAGGGTATACCCCGGTTAACCGCCAGACCTGCAGTGCGCCCGTCGCTGGGCATCTGGGCGATTACATCGCAACGCAAAACCGAACGCACATCCTCCCAGCGCACGCCGCCTTTGCTTTCTGCGCGGTTTAAGACAATCTTGACCATGCTTAAAGGAAAATGCAGGGTCTCCATCGTATCAATACTCCATTCTGTCTGATAGACAGAAAGTACATCCGGGGTAGCCACCAAAAGGATGAGGTTGGAATTATCAAATAGATAGATTAAGGTATCGGTGAAGAAGGAACCGGCGTCAACAATAATAAACTCATATTCTGCCCTTAGCAAGCCTAAGACTATCTCCAGGCGCGTACTGGTAATCTGGGGAATCTCCTTAGGCCTGGATACCGCCGGCAACACATCCACGCCGGAAGAGTGGTGAACCAGATGTTCCTTGATTGAGCCGGTCTTGTCCAGTTTGGGCAGATAGGGAATCAAAGAAAAGATGGTTTCCTGGGCTTTTAGATTCAACATCTTGGCCACATCCCCGCCAAACTGAAGGTCTAAATCCAGAAGGGCCACCCGCCTGCCCAGGCGGGCCAGACAGACAGCGAGATTGGCGGCAATCAGTGTTTTGCCCACTCCACCTTTAGTGCCAAATATAGAAATTACGCGGCAGGTATGCTCACTCATTCTTTACATAATTCTTGAATACCACCGGCACAATTAAATGTAGTTCCGGCTGAGCAACTTCTGCGGGGAAGGAAGGATAGGGAACCAGCTCCCGCACTGCGCTAAGGGCAGCTTCGTCTAAGATGTTGTACCCTGAGGACTCTTTAATTACGGCTTCTTTTAATTGGCCATTGGGCAAAAGACGCAAACTCACCTTGACAAGGCCCTCCTGCTGCTCCTGGCGGGCCTCTTCGGGATAGACCGCCGTGCGGGCAATGATGTCCTCAATCATATGGGTATAATAGACGACAGGGGTTGACTCTTCGCTATAGGCAGAGAAATGCCTCTGGGATTCCAGTATCGTCTCCTGCTTAAGCATCTCGCTGGCCAGATAATCGGGGGCGGCCTTCTCGCCGATAATGGTCGGGGTAATAGAGATTACCAGCTCTGTGCGCTTGTTTTTAAATTCTGTGGACTTAAACAGTTCCCCCAGAATCGGAACCCTGCTTAGCCATGGAAGCCTCTCGATATTCTCGCTGTCTTCGTTCTTGATCAAACCGGCGATGAAGATTGTGTCTCCATCATTAAGGAAGAGTTCTGTCTCGGCTTCTCTGGTCTTAATGGCAGGGATACTAAATCCTTCATGAGTAACGGCATTGGCTGCATCCAGGTCCGAGACCTCGGCCTTGATTTGAGTTCGAATCTCATTTTTAGCGTTGACCGTAGGATTAATCTTTAAGATTATCCCGTAATCCTTCCATTCTACCTTTGTGCGGCCAGTTTCCTCTTGAGTTACATAAGGAATCTCCCCACCTACTAAAAAAGAGGCCTCTTTTCCGCTTAAGGTTACCAGTTTAGGGTTAGCCAAAGTCCGCGCCTGGTCCTCGGCAATTAAGAAATTCAATCGAGCCGTTACAGTGCTGCGGTCCCACTTGAATACCCGCCAAAGTTTAGCAAATTTACCGGTGGTATGCGTTTTAGGGTCATAAACAGAACCGGGCGTGCGTGGCCCGCTTGAATCAGGCTCCGCATATGTAACAAAATCTGACCAATCTATCCCCAGCGTTTTCTGATCATCATAGGCGACCTCCAGGACATTGATGTCTATCTCTACCAGGGGCTGGCGCTCCCTGCGTTTGACTAAATTTACCACGCCGGTAAAAGGCGCAAGCGCATCTTTGGTTTTCCCCAGCTCACCCTCGGTCAACACCTCTCCGGTTACATATACATTCTCCTCTTCTGTCTTCACCCTGACGCCTTGGATATCCGAGGAGACAAGCAGCTCCCTAATCCTCTGGGCTACCTTCTCTAAGTCTTTCTCGGCCACTATAATGTCAAAGGAACGCTGGCCTGATTTGTCCCAGATGATTATACTGGTTGCGCCCGGCCTCTTGGCGATAAGCATCAGTTCCTCATCGCTTAACACCGTAACATCGGCTATTGTCGGGTCGCTGACCGCCACCCTGTGCAGTTCATATACGGGAAAGACCTTTAACTCGTTGACTAAAAGATATACCTGTTCGCCTTCGGCAGAACTCAAACCCGGCGCTAAGAGCGTAAGACAAATTATCAGGGCTAACGATTTAATCTTCAAGGCGTTATCTCTCCTGTCTTCTTGGCAGCGGGGTTATTTCTTTTTCCAACCCGCGAATTACCTCTACGCTGGGCCCGGGCGGCGCGCGCCTGATGTAAAATTGAAGCAGTGTATTAAAATCGATTGCCGAGGGCAGTTCGCTTAAGTCCACGGCAGGCAGGGATTTTTCTTGCTCCATCCGCGGCCTGAGCGTCAGGCGGATTTTTCCTTGCTCCATAGCTACAGTTAAAATCTGCACCTCTTGCGGGCTAAGCGCCAGGGTAACCGTCTCCCTGGCTGTGGGAGCAGGGGCCTGCTCGTCGCGCCTGCCTCTTCCTTCCGCAGTAGGCACCATTCTCTGGCCCACTGCTAAAACTAAAACATCCTGAAATAGGGTGATGGTCATTGCCGGGGTAGTAAAAACAGCCAAAACATCAACATGGTCTCCGGGCTTGGCCATCCCGCCCACTGCCGAAGCCGACTCTAAGGCAATGGTTGCCGCTCTTTTGCCGGGCGGCGTCTTGCCGGCCAGGGTCAACCCTGAACCGGGAGCGGCCAGCTTGGTGTTTAGAATCTGCTCACCGGCGAGCATGTTTGCCTCGGCCGTCTTGCCTACAGCCGACTCTCTTGAGCCAAGGGCCCCTGGCTGGACAAAGTTCACCGGCACGCGCTGAAAGGCCAGCATATCGTAATCAATCACTGCGCCCTTAGTAATATCTTTGGCGGCAACAAGGATAGGCACCTCCTCAACCCGCAGCCTTGCCTCTCTCTGCTGCCAGTAGACGTAAGCTAAGGTTACTGCCAAAATCCCCAATACTGCCGCTACTATCATCCTCCACCGTTGTTCCATTATACTTCCTTTATTATTTCAGTAATTCCTCGCGTACAATGATATTGCTCACCTTGCGTAAATTACCGATTAAGGCCTTGAGGGCGTCATCCTGTCCTTTAAGGGTCAGGCCCTGTTCGATATCGCTGTAAACATCCGAAAGCAAAAGCTGCCGGGCATCCTTTATCTCCGTAACCTTAATAATGTAAAAACCATCCGGCCCCTTAAATACGGTACTGGGTTTATTCAGTTCTAAAGAAAAGGCTATCTGCTCGAATTTCTCAAACATCGTCTTTTTCTCGGGTTGGGGAAAGGGCGATTTCTTGACAACGAAACCGATGTCTCCGCCGGCGCTGTTGCTTTTATCAAGGGAGCTGGCTTTGGCTAAACCGGCAAAGTCCGCTCCCTGCAGAAGCTGAATTAGAAGTTCCTTGCTTTTGCTTTCGCTAGGCACCACAATCATGCTTACTCTTCTCTCTTCGGGAACTACAAAGGCTCCTTTATTCGCCTCATAGAAGTCTCCGATTTGATTAGAGTCTAGCTTAATCTTGGCCCGTTCTGCCTCAATCACCTTGGCCAAGAGAAGCTGCTCCTTTAAGGCCTTAACCGCCTTGAGTACTCCCTCGTCGTGATCCAGGCCCCGCTCAATTGCCTCGCCAATCAAAAGTTCCGTCTTGGCTATCTCGTCCAGAAGCCTTTTCTTATCCTCTACGGTTTTAATTAAGTAATCCTCTTTTACCGAATCGGGGATATCTCTTGAGGCCCGGATCTCATTATTGAAGTTTTGCACGCGTTCGTTGAAATCCTCAAGAGTAACTATTCTCTCGTTGACCGAAAGGAGCGCCGTCCCTTTGACTTTTTTCGGCTGGGCCTTCTCTTCTGTTTTAGGCCTGCCCGGCTTGAGCCAGGCCGGGGCCTTTATATCCTCGCAACCGCAAAGCATAACGCTTAACCCCAGCAACAAAACAAACAAAGCCTTGTACACTTCACCCTCCTTCTCTGTTTTAACTTCCGTAGTGCCTGAGCCTGTGCATATATTCGCGCATGTATTCCTTTTGCTCTTCTTGATGCACCTTTTTATATTCTTTTACTTCGCCTTTGTGCCTTCTTCTCCAGGCCTGCGAGCGGTGGCGGTAAACCTTAGCCCAGGAAGAATCATGCCGCGAGGTCTTAAAATATCCCGGGTTCCTCTGGCGCCAGCTGGCTAAGTTATTCAGTTGCCTCCTGTGCTGGCACTCCTTGCGCGAACAGACTCCTTGAGCTTTCCTGTATTTACTTGGCAGAAACTCATTTTTGCATATCGGGCAAATCCTGTATTCTGCCATTTATCTTCATCCGGCTTTACTTGTGGCGCAAGTCCTCCATTGCCTTCTGGAAACAGCGTTTCGGAGGAAACCCCTTTTCGTAATATTTAAACATCGCCGTAATCGCCTGAAAATCCTTCTCGGAATAGTCGCGTTTATCCACGCGGCCACGCTGGTATTTCCGCGGCTGGATATATCCCCTGGCCTCCCAGTAATAAAGGAGGTCTTTGGACAAGTTCTGTATCCTATTTAATACTTCTCCGGTGGTCATATTAACATCTGGAACCCATTAAGTCAACGGAAATTGTGCCTATCTTTAAACTAACACTTATGCTTTAGCAAAGGTGTATGCTTCCACTTATGTGTATCTATACGCTTATACTCATACTACTACTTATGTGTAAGTATAAGCAATTATTTATACTTTGTCAAGGGTTTTTTTGGGAAAAAGAAAAAAGCCGATGAGAGGGATCGAACCTCCGACCCGCGCTTTACGAAAGCGCTGCTCTACCAACTGAGCTACATCGGCTCGCAACAACCTGCCTTGTCCTCCGAAGCCCGAAGGGCGTAGGAGGAAGCTACATCGGCAATTTTGCTTATGAATGGATTAAAAGAAGTGGTGCCGAGGACCAGAATCGAACTGGTGACGCAGGGCTTTTCAGGCCCTCGCTCTACCGACTGAGCTACCTCGGCGCGCTAAAAGTGCCTTGTCCTCCGAAGCCCGAAGGGCGTAGGAGGAAGCTACCTCGGCGTATCTGAATGTTTTTGAAAATCGATAATTGAAATTTGACCGAATCAAAAATCTATTTTCATCTAATTTCGAATCTCGATTTTCGATTCTCTGCCAAATTTTGCTCTGCAAAATTTGGCGGGGACGATGGGATTCGAACCCACGATCTACAGATCGACAATCTGTCGCTTTAAGCCGTGCTAAGCTACGTCCCCAAATTTTACTGCTTTTAGATTTACTTAAAGAGCACTGGGCGAGACAGGACTCGAACCTGTGACCCCCTGCGTGTAAAGCAGATGTTCTAACCAACTGAACTACTCGCCCTTTCTTAAGATATTTAAAATAGCATAAAAACCCAAATCTGTCAAAGAAAAACCTTATCGCGGCAGTTGTTTTAGGTATAGTTTTCTAACCGCATGAAAACTCTCCAGATAGCCCCTGCTTTTGTAGTCCGGATATGTCCACTCAAGGGCGCAGAAATCCCCCTCCTGAAACTGCAGGGTAACTTCGGCATAGACCCCTTTACCCAGATAAATCCGATGGGCATAGTCTTTGCAGCTGGCCAAGACTAATCTTGAAGCGCAGAGGTAGCCTGGATCTAAATTAATGGTTCGCTTTCCCGCCCGGGCAAAACGTTTCTCCAAGCCATTACTGTATAACTTAATTGCCGCAAGCGCTTGAGGGTTAATCAGCCTTCGAAAGCTCAAAAACTGCCGCAACAGCCCCGGGCCCATCTCTTGCTTATAATACTTGGTAAAATCAAAGGGCATAACCGGACTTTGAAAATCACAAGGGCCGAATTTCTTCTCTAACTTTTTCCTGGCCTTGACTAAAACGCCTTCGCTGGCAAAGATTGCTCCCACAATCAACTTTACCGGCAAAGGCTTAAGGGCCCTAGCCATTTCTTATTTTATCCGCCTTAGCCTTTACGTCCTCAATATTGCCCACCATAAAAAAGGCTGCTTCCGGCAGATCATCGAGCTCGCCCTGGGCAAGCTGCCTGAACCCGTCAATAGTCTCGGACAAAGGCACATACCTCCCCTTAAGAGTGGTAAATTCCTCAGCCACAAAAAACGGCTGCGATAAGAAACGCTGGATCTTGCGCGCCCGGGCAACAGCAAGCTTATCCTCTTCGGTGAGCTCCTCCACCCCCAAAATAGCGATGATGTCTTTAAGGTCCTTGTATCTTTGCAGGATTTTCTGCACTTCTCTGGCCACGCGGTAATGTTCCAAGCCTACTATGCCCGGCGAGAGTATCTTTGATGTGGAATCCAGGGGGTCCACCGCAGGATATATGCCCAATTCCATTATTTCTCTTGATAAGACAGTAGTGGCATCAAGATGCGTAAAGGCGGTGGCCGGGGCCGGATCGGTTAAGTCATCGGCGGGGACATAGATGGCCTGCACGCTTGTAATCGAGCCGTCTTTGGTGGAGGTAATCCTCTCTTCCAGGGCCGCCAGGTCAGAGGCCAGCGTGGGCTGATAGCCCACCGCTGAAGGCATCCGCCCCAGGAGCGCGGAGACTTCAGCCCCTGCCTGGATAAAACGAAAGATGTTGTCTATAAAAAAGAGTACGTCCTTTTTCTTGACATCCCTAAAATACTCCGCCATCGTCAGGGCGCTTAAACCTACCCTAAAACGTGCCCCGGGAGATTCGTTCATCTGGCCAAAGACTAAAGCCGTCTTATCCAAGACCTTTGTCCTTTTCATCTCCAGCCACAGGTCATTGCCTTCGCGGGTCCTCTCTCCTACGCCGCCGAAGATGCTCACCCCGCCGTGCTCGATAGCAATGCTCCTGATTAGCTCCATAATAATTACCGTCTTGCCTACGCCTGCCCCGCCGAATAAGCCGATCTTGCCGCCCTTAGGGTAAGGAGCCAGAAGGTCAACCACCTTAATCCCGGTTTCAAAGACCTCTCTTGAGATATCCTGCTCGTTGAGCGGCGGCGCCTGGCGGTGAATAGGCATGCGCTTGATGTTCTTAGGCAGAGGCCTTCCTTCATCAATCGTCTCGCCGGTGAGGTTGAACACCCGGCCTAAAGTTTCTTCGCCCACAGGCACAGTAACGGCCTCGCCTGTTGGGCGCACTTTCATTCCCCGCTTAAGCCCTGAAGTTGGAGATAAGGCAATACACTTAACCATATTATCGCCGATGTGCTGATGTACCTCAAGGACAACGGGGATATCTTGAGCCTTGAGTTCTACGGCGCTGTTTATAGCCGGAAGCTCGCCCTTCTCAAACTCCACGCTAACTACAGGCCCGATAATTGCCCTGACTATTCCTTCTTTCATACTATAGTTCCTTTTTTAGGCTGCTACTTCGGCAGCTGCGATTACTTCTGATAATTCCCTGGTTATCTGCGCCTGCCTGGTCTTGTGATAGGCGATTTTTAGTCTGGCAATCATTTCATCGGCATTTTCGCCGGCGGACTTCATTGCCAGCATCCGCGAAATCTCCTCGGCAGACCTGGATTCCGCCAGCCCCTGCTGAATCTGATTGGCAATATATTCTCTCACCAGGTTGTCGAAGAGCTCATAGGGGCTAGGCTGATAAATATAATTTCGCTGGTAGGGCCTGTTTTTTTTCGCTTGCTCTT
>CAZPGX010000009.1:5822-8156 GCA_964586605.1 uncultured Planctomycetia bacterium | reverse complement strand
AAAACCGAGCAGCTCTTCTTCAAAGCGGCTGAGCGAGGCAACCTCTACATCGTCGGTAAAACCTTTAACCCCTGCGTAGAGCACGAGAATCTGCTCTGCCGTCGGCATCGGTTTATACTGGGACTGCTTCAGGAGTTCCGCCAGCCTCTTTCCCCTTTCCAACTGCTGGATTGCGGCCTTATCCAATTCGGTGCCAAACTGGGCAAACACCTCCATCTCTCTATACTGGGCCAGGTCAAGCCGTAATGTCCCGGCTACCTGCTTCATCGCCTTAATCTGGGCCTTGCCGCCGACCCTGGAGACGCTTAAGCCCACATTTACCGCCGGACGGACGCCTTTGTAAAAAAGGCCGCTTTCCAGATAAATCTGCCCGTCAGTAATGGAGATTACGTTGGTGGGGATGTAGGTAGTTACGTCACCTGCCTGGGTCTCGATTATCGGTATGGCCGTCAGGGACCCTCCGCCCTGCTCTTCGCTGTATTTGCAGGCGCGCTCTAAGAGCCTTGAGTGACAGTAGAATATATCTCCCGGATAGGCCTCGCGCCCCGGCGGGCGGCGAAGAAGCAGAGAAAGCTCTCTGTAAGATTTGGCGTGTTTGGTCAGGTCATCGTAAATAATCAGGGCATGCCCACCCTTATCCCTAAAGTATTCTCCGATAGCACAAGCCGCATAAGGGGCTAAATATTGTAAGGGCGCCGGATCAGAAGCAGGCGCATTGACCACAATTGTGTATTTCATCGCCCCGTATTTTTTGAGCGTATCCACAACCTTGGCCACGGACGAATTTTTCTGTCCGATGGCCGCATAGACACAGATTACATCTTTGCCCTTCTGGTTAATGATGGTATCTACGGCGATAGCGGTCTTGCCGGTCTGCCGGTCACCGATAATCAATTCCCTTTGGCCACGGCCGATGGGAATCATCGAGTCAATTGCCTTGATGCCTGTCTGAAGCGGCTCTTTTACCGGCTGCCTCTTGGCCACCCCCGGGGCAACCTTCTCCACGCACTCATAAGCCTTAGCCTTGATCGCACCCTTGCCGTCTACGGGCTCGCCTAAGGCATTGACCACCCGGCCGATCAGCGCCTCGCCCACGCCCACTTGGGCTACTTTCTTAGTTAAGCGAACCTCATCGCCTTCCTTGATAAACTTATCCTCTCCGAAGATGCAGGCTCCTAGCGTCTCTTCTTCTAAGTTAAGCACCATCCCGTAGATATTATGGGGAAAAAGGAGCAGCTCGCCGGCCATGGCATTATCCAGGCCGTAGATCCTGGCAATCCCGTCGCCCACTTCAATAACCGTGCCCACCTCGGCGGTATCTATCTTTTTCCGATAAGAACTGATTTGTTTTTTAAGGACATCCCTAATCTCTTCGGGCCTGATGGTCATCTCATTAAACCTTTCTTAATCAACTTGGCCCGGCTGGCCAGGGATAAATTATAAACCGAGTTTCCTATCCTTAGGTCAAACCCCCCTATTAAGGAGGGCTCAACCATTTGCAAGATTACTATATCTTTTTTTAACCGCCGCTTAAGGACCTCTTTTAGCGCTTTTAGTTGCCCGGCGCTTAAAGAGACGGCTGTAGCAATAAATACCTTCAACAACCCCTTTCTTTGCTCATAGAGGTCGCGATATCTTAAAAATACGCCGTGGATAAGGCCCAGCCTGTTTTTTTCGGCCAGGACCCTGATAAAAGAACAGAACTCTTCGCAAAAACGCGCCTTTTTAGAAATACCTTCCAGCAGGTTTATTTTTTCCCCTTTGTCTATCCCCGGATGTAAAAGAATTCTGGCAAAGTCCTTATCTTTTCTGACCAGCGCGCTGGTCAGGGACAGATTCTTCGCTACCTCGTCCAGCCTGCCGCCGGCTCTGGCTACATCCATTAAAGCGCAGGCGTACCTTTCGTGTAGGATTTCGGTTTCAGGGCCGTGATATTTCATCTTCTATCCCCGCGATGGAGTCCTTGATAAGGCGCTGGTGGTCCTCTGGCTTAATTTCCCTGCCTAAAATCTTACTTGCGATATCCACCGAAAGAGCCGCCGCTTCCGACTTAATCTTCTTAAAAGCCCGTTCTCTCTCCCGGCCAAGCTGGGCCTTGGCCTCTTCAATTAAGAAACGCGCCTCTTTCTTGGCCTCGGCGACAACCTTTCTGCGCTCTTCGTCGGAAAGCCTCCTGGCCTCTTCCTTAATCTTTAAGGCATCGGCCCGGGCTGAATCAAGGGCTGATTGAGTCTGCTGGGCATACTTTTGAGCTTTTTCGCCGGCCTGTTTAGCCGCCTCTAACATCTGGCGAATATTTTGGGCTCTTTCATCCAGGTATTTGGTCAGCGGCTT
>CAZPGX010000009.1:0-5722 GCA_964586605.1 uncultured Planctomycetia bacterium | reverse complement strand
TCGGCTATGGCGTCGGCAATGAGCATGGTCCGGGTGAGTACACCCTGAAGTTCCGGCTGGCGGGCGATACCCTCGCAAGCCCTTCCTCCGACGATTCCCTCGCCGATACCCGGGCCGATGGCCCCGGCGCCCATACAGATGCCCGCGCCCAACAAGGCCGCGGCCCTGATAATCACCTTACCGTCTATCGGCAGCGCCTTGGCAACCTCAACAGCAGTCTTGGCGGCCTCCGCCGCATACGCTATATCCATCTCCTACCCCCTCTCGTTATGCTTCTCTTAAAATCGCAATGTATGTCAGCGCCAAAAGCGCGAATACAAGCGCCTGGACAGTTCCCACGAATAATCCGAAAAAGGCCTGGGAAATCAAGAGCGCCCCCAGGATAAATGGGGAGGCGCTGTATGTGGGCAGCCCTATCGCGTTAAAGGTCTTGATAATTACCGGGCCGCTAAGGGCGAAGATTATCGCCCCGGCAAAGATATTGCCGAAAAGACGAAAGGAATGAGAAACAAGTTTTCCGAATTCTCCGACGATATTAATCGGCAAAAAGAAAAAGAACGGCTCAAAATAGCCTTTTAAATAGCTCTTCAGGCCTTTCTTCCTCATCGCCGAGGTATGGGCAACGACAAAGACCAGAAATCCTAAGGCCAGACAGGTATTTAAATCCTTGGTCGGGCTTTGCAGCCCCGGCACGACCCCCAGCCAGTTGCTGATCAGCACAAATAAGAATATGGTTACAACCAGCGGCACGAATTTTCGCCCGTCCGCGCCCATGGCCTCCGTGGCCATATTGGAAAATGAGCCGTAGAGCGTCTCCAGCAACGCCGACCTTCTTGAAGGCGCGCCTTTGACAGCCCTGATTAGAAACAGGCCCAGTCCGAAGATTAAAAGGATAACCACCCAGCTGAACAAGAGTATCTGCGGATTGTAGGTTACCTTAAAATTAAGTTCGGGAATAAACAGGGTTTTTGTAGCTATCAAGCCAACGTCGTTCATTTCTCTAAACAGCCCCGATTACGAACAATAAAAGAAGGGCAACTAAAAGGGCATAGATTGCCGTTGTGGAGGCAATGGCCATGGCAATCAGCATCGTCTTAAGCAGGGCCCCCTGTTGCTTGGGGTTGATGCTTGAACCACGAATATCTTTTCCGCCGATGATGCCGATGCCGACGGCAGAACCCACCGCGCCCAGGCCCATGCAGATTGCGCTGGCGGCAAAGGCTACTACTCGTATCAACTCATGCGCTGACATGCTCTTTCCTAAACACCTCTGTTGTAAAAATAGCAGCTTTTAAAGAAAGCAGCCCCGCTGCTGTGCCCAAAAATACGGGCAGGCCCTTCTTGATAGCGATAAAAAGCGTAATACCCATTATAGCATATATCAACAGCGCTTTGGCAATAAGAAATTTTTTCCGCTGCCTGCTTGAGAGGCTCCCGAGGGCCAAGACATATTTAGATAAAAGAGAAAAGATGCATATAGCCATACAGCCGCCGATAAAGGCTCCCAGGGCAAAGCCTTTCTGTCCTAAAAGCAAGGCCGCCAAAGAAACCGCCAGGCTAATCAGAAGGCACCTTTTAAGAATAGTAATTTTAAACAAAAGAAAATCTTCCGGTATATTCATGATTACTTTTTCAAAATCTGCTTATAGGCATTGTAAAAACCGCCAGCTATACCCATCAATAAAAACAAGATCAAAAAGATTCCCTTTGTGTTGAAGAACCTGTCCAAGGCCAAGCCGATAAAAAGGCCTGCGAGAATACTAAAAATTATAGTCAGGCCGATCTGGGTAATCAAGCCCAGGTAATAGGCAAGGTTACTCTTGCTCATTCCTGGCCAAAAGGGTTATCTGGTTCTCGTGCACCTCCACAACTCCCGAAGAGACCTTAAATTCTTTACTGCCGGATTTGGTATCAATAATAATGTCCCCGGCCCCAAGGGTAGACAGAAACGGTGCATGGCCGGGCAATATCTGCAGTTCGCCTTTTTTGTCTCTTAGGCTAACCGCCCTGGCCCGGCCTCTAAAAAGTTCCTCTTGAGGTGTAACTAAAACAACTTCCATTGTTTAAATCCTGTCTCTTGAGCCCGGCTTAATCAGGGGAATCTTGCTCTTGCATAAAGGGCAATCTTTGGGCTTGTAGGCCTTAATCTTTATCTTTTTCAAGCTCTTAAAAACTATCTTGCCAAAAGGGGCCTGGCCCCTTTTGCTGCTGCGGTCTATCAGGGCGGCGACAGCGACTATCTTCGCCTTATAGGGCCTGATGGCCCGCAGTAATTCGTTAACGGACTTTCCGGTGGTAACTACGTCTTCAGCGACTAAAACACGCTCGCCTGGCTTTATTTTAAAACCCCTGCGCAACTGCATCCTGCCGTCTTTTCTCTCGGTAAAAAGCGCTCTTGCGCCTAAGGCACGGGCCAACTCATAGGCCACGATTATCCCCCCGTATGCCGGGCCAATTACCGCCTCTATTCTTTTGCTCTTGAACTTAGCCGCCAATTCGCCGCAGAGTTTTTTTGCCCGGGAAGGATAACGCAAAAGCAGGGCGCACTGAAGATATTGCCCGCTATGCAGGCCGCTGGATAAAAGAAAGTGCCCTTCTAAAAGCGCTCCGGCATCTTTAAAGGCTTTAAGAGATTTCATCGATTATCTTTTTTGCCGCCTTAAGCGGGTCAACAGCCTGGGTAATCGGCCGGCCTACCACAAGATAGTCGGCGCCGGCGGCAATTGCCTCTTTGGCCTGCATTGTCCTTTTTTGATCGTCTGATATATAGTCTTTGGGCCTTATGCCCGGCGTTACAATGACAAGGTCTTCCCCAAGGCTTTTACGAATAGGCCCTATTTCTCGCGGCGAGCAAATAATACCGTTTAATCCTTCTTCTTTTGCCATTTTTGCCAAAGAGATTACTTCGTTTAGAACCAACTCTTTAATCCCAAATCCCTCTAGGTCCTTTTTGTCCAAACTTGTAAGAAGAGTTACCCCGAGAATAATTGGGCCGTCCGGCCCAGCGGCTTTTACGGCTGCTTTTAACATCTCGCGGCCGCCAAGAGTATGCACCGTCAACATATAGGCGCCTAAATCTCTGGCTGACTTAACTGCCCGGGCCACAGTATGAGGGATATCGCAAAATTTTAGATCTAAAAAGACCCTGGCCCCCTTTCCGGCAACCAGCCTTACCGCTTCCGACCCGCAAGCTGTAAATAATTGGCTGCCGACTTTAAAAATCTTGACTATGGGGCTAAGTTTATTGATTAGCTGCCCGGCAACTTCTAATTTATCTGTGTCTAAGGCAACAATTAATTTCGAATTTCGTATCATTTCTTTCCCAGGCTTCCAATAAGACTGTTTATATCTCTAATTTTATTCTTTTGTAAATACTTTCTAATGCCTGTAATAATTTCTACAATTGCTTTGGGGTTAACAAAATTCGCCGTGCCCACCGCTACAGCACTGGCCCCGCAAATAATGAACTCCAGGGCGTCTTGAGTATCCATAATCCCACCCATGCCGATAAGCGGCAGCTTAACCGCCTGGCGCACCCGGTACACTGCCCAAAGGGCCTGTGGTTTTATCGCCGGGCCGCTTAAACCCCCTGTTGCATTGCCCAGCTTCGGCTGCTTTGTCTTTAAGTCCACGCTCATCCCGAAAAATGTATTCACTAAAGATAAGATATCGCTTCCGGCGCGTTCGGCGGCGTGGGCAATCTCGGCAACATCGGTTACATTGGGGGAAAGCTTGGTAATTATAGGTACCCCTGTTGCCCTTTTTGCCGCCTTAACCACCTCGTAGGTGGCCCGGGCATCCTGGGCAATCAGTGTACGTTTCCCTAAATTGGGGCAGGAGATATTTACTTCTAAGGCATGGATTCCTCTAATCTTGCTTAAGCGCCGGCAAATCCTGGCAAATTGCGCAGGGCTATCCGCGGCAACGCTGACAATTACGGGAATGCCTATCTTTTGCAGGAAAGGCATCTCTTTGCGGATAAACGCCTCCACGCCGGGATTTTCCAGGCCAATAGCGTTGAGCATACCTTGATAGGTCTCGGCAGTCCGGGGCGGGGGATTTCCGCTTTGCGGTTTAAGAGTAATGGTCTTGGTAACGAGCGCCCCTAATTTCTTAAGCGGGACTAAGTCCTCGTAATCCCGGCCAGAGCCGAATGTCCCTGAGGCCGCCAAGACCGGATTGGGCAGTTTTAAACTACCCAGCGAAACTGAAAAATTAGAGGCGGCGGATTTTCTTTTCTTTACCATTTAATCTCACGAAGGTTGAACACCGGGCCGTCTTTGCAGACCCGCTTATAACCTTCCCTTGTACCTATGGCGCAACCCAGGCATGCGCCTACACCGCAGGCCATGTTCTCTTCTAAGGACCCATAAGCAGAAATGCCTAAGCTTGAACTTAGGCGGGCTATCTCTTTAAGCATCGGTTTAGGGCCGCAAGCATAAATCGTATTTCGTATTTCGTATTTCGTATTTCGCAAAACCTTCTTTAAAAGATCTGTAACGAGGCCTTTGCGGCCGCGGCTGCCGTCGTCGGTGGCAATCTGAACCTTGGCGCCCAATTGTTTAAACTCGTTCTCGCACAAGACCTCTTTTTTGTTCCTGGCGCCGATTAGAACCAGCGTATTTCTTCTCCCTGCCAACCTTTCACCCAGCGCCAGAAGCGGAGCAACCCCCATGCCTCCGGCTACTAATATCGAATTTCGAATTTCGAATTTCGAATTTCGAATTATATTAAATCCATTACCTAGAGGGCCCAGGGTATCTATTGTATCACCTTTCTTCTTTTTTGCCAAAAGGTTTGTGCCCCGGCCGATTACCTTATAGAGAATTTCAAAGCTGCCTCCGTTAATCCGATGAAAACTAAATGGGCGTCTTAATAAAGGTTCGAGTTCTTCTTGGCAGCGGAGATGCACAAATTGGCCCGGACGAGCTGTTATGGCAATCCTGGGCGCAAGAATGGCCATCTTAAAACAATCCGGCTCCATTTTTCTATTAGATAGGACCTTAAACTTTCCCTGTATTATTTCTGGCATTTCGGACAAAAACAGGTTCCTCTTCCACCAAGGTTAATCTTTTTTATCTTTGTCTTACATTTTACGCAGGGTTTACCCTCGCGGCCATAAACTTTCAGGCGCAGATGATAGGCCCCTGGGTTGCCTCGACCGTTGACATAATTATCTATTGATGAGCCGCGAGAGCGAATACCTTCGCGTAAAACTTTTTGAATAGTAGCGTGTAATTTTTTAATTTCTTTATCTTTAAGTTTATTTGCCGGCCGGGCAGGTAAAATCCCGGCTAAAAAAAGCGCCTCCTGCGCATAGAGGTTGCCGATTCCGGCGATAAAGGTCTGGTCTAAAAGCAGGGGCTTAATCTTGGTTTTTTTCTTAGCTATCATTTGTTTAAATTTAGCAAGTGTAAATTCAGCAGCAAGCGGTTCAGGACCAAGGCTCTGTACAAATTTTAATTTTTGCCAGTCGCTAACTATGCGCAGCTCTGCAAACAATCTCTGGTCATTAAAATTTAAATACTTGCCGTCGGATAAAACAAAAATCACCCGCGCCTTTTCTTCTCTTTGGGCAGAATAGATTAACTGGCCGGTCATCCGCAGATGCACCACCAGGTAATCGCCGTTGGAAAGCTGCGCTGCCAGGACCTTGGCCCGGCGTAAAAAGGCCTTAAAGGCAACGCCCTTAATCCGCCTGGTGAATTCTGCAGGACTAGGC
>CAZPGX010000008.1:12861-29765 GCA_964586605.1 uncultured Planctomycetia bacterium | reverse complement strand
GCCTGATAAACCGCTCTTCCCGACTTAAGCGATATCTTGCGCTCACTGGATGCACCCCCCATCAGCACACCTATCCTGCCAAATCTATTTTTCATCTTATGATTTTGATTTCGGGTTTGAGGCAAATGCCAAACTTTTGTTTTACCCGGCGCTGGGCCAAGCGCATCAGATACAATACATCCCTGGCAGAGGCCTTGTTGCGGTTGATGATGTAGTTGGCGTGTCTTTTAGATATCTGCGCCCCGCCGCGGCGGCTGCCTTTCAGGCCGCAAGCCTCAATCATCTCTGCCGCAGTTAAACCATTGTCCGGATTTTTAAACACGCAACCGGCACTTTTTGCGCCCAGGTCTTGTGTTTTTCTTTTTTGCGCTAAATATACGTCGATATTTTCTCTAATCCTCTTAGGGCTTCTCTTGCTCAAGCCAAATACTGTCTCCAATACAATATATTTATCTAAATTTGAGTTACGATAGCTAAATTTCAATTGTTTTTTAGTGAGCAGGCGACTTCTCCCTCTTTTATCCATTACCGTTACGCTCCTGATCAAACTACCAATGCCTTCATTGGGGCTTCCGGCATTCATTATCAGGGCACCTGCTACAGTTGAGGGAATCCCGGCTAAAAACTCCACTCCCCCCAATCCTTTTTTCTGCGCCTGCCTAATCAAGCGGTTCAAAGATAGGCCTGCGCCGCAGGATATGCGTGTTCCCTTAACCTGAATTTTACTAAAGTCGGGAGAACTCAAAGAGATTACCACTCCTTTAAATCCCTTATCACTGAACAGCAGATTACTCCCCTTGCCGATTATAAGAGAGGGTATTTTTTCTTTAAAGCAATGGCGGACTACCGCTGCTAATTGTCCAAAATTACCTGGCTCAACCCAGGCCTCTGCCAAACCACCGATACCCAATGTCGTATGAGCGCTTAGAGGCTCTTTAAAGCGGGCTTTAGCCTTTAATTCTTTTAGCCAATGCATCGGCAATACTCCCGATATCCCCGGCGCCCAATATTGCGATCAGGTCTCCGGGCTGAATCTCTTTTACAAGATGTTCCAGGATATCCTCTTTAGGCAAGAAACGCACATCTTTAATCCCTGCTTCGCGTGCCTTCCGGCAGATATTCTCTGCCGTTACTCCCTCAATAGGAGGCTCACTCGCTGCGTAGATATCCGTAAGGATTAGGCGGTCTGTGCCTCGGAAACACCGGCCAAACTCATTAATCAAGAATTTGGTGCGCGTATAACGGTGGGGCTGAAAGGCCAGCAATATCCTCTTGTGAGGAAAATTCTTCAACGCCTTTATCGTAGCTTGAATCTCAGTAGGATGATGCGCATAATCCTCAAAGATTAAAATGTCTTTTTCTCTTAATTTGAGTTCCATCCTGCGCCTGACCCCTTTGTAGGATGCCAAGGCCCTGCCGATAGAAGCGAAATCAAGTCCGGCCTCAAGCCCTACAGCTATTGCTCCTAGGGCATTAGAAATATTGTGTTCTCCGGAAATTTCAAGCCTTATCTCACCAAGCACCTTTCCTTGATAAACACAATTAAACTGGCTAAAGGCCTCTCGCATCTTGATGCCTTGGGCAAAAACATCTGCTTCGGCCGATAAACCGAAACTGAAGAGCTTCTTTTTCAAAGAACGGCCCAACTGCATAAGTCTTAGATCATCCTGGCAGCAAAAAAGCAACCCCTCTTCTTTTGTGTGCTGCATAAATTTGCGGAAGGTCGCGATAATATGATTTAGGTCGCGATAATAATCCATGTGTTCGCAGTCGATGTTGGTAACCAGCGAATAAAGTGGATGCAGGCTCAGGAACGAGGCATCGCTCTCATCGGCCTCCAGGACAAAGAAATTGCCTTTTCCTAAAAAGGCATTGCCGTTGAGGCTGAACAGCTCTCCGCCCACGCAAACAGTAGGTTTGAGCCCGCACTTTACCAGAAGATGCGAAATCAAAGAAGATGTAGTGGTCTTGCCGTGGGCGCCGGTTACGGCAACGGTCTTTTTCTGATTCGCCAATAAGGCCAAGGCTTCCGCCCGCACCAGGGCAGGAAGTCTCAACCGACGAGCAGCTTGCAGTTCCGGGTTATTCTCTCTTAGAGCAGAGGTATAAATTACCTTATCCGCTCCCTTGATATTGGAGGCAGAATGGCCGATGGAGATTTCAGCCCCTCGCGACCTTAATTTCTCAATAAGCGCCGAATGCTTCAGGTCAGAGCCGCTAACCTCGCAGCCGGAAGATAAAAGAAGCTGGGCAATGCCGCTCATACCAATCCCGCCGATACCGATAAGGTGAACCTTTTCTTTACTGCTAAACATAACCACCTCTGGATAAAGCCAAAATTTCTTCCTTTAACTTGCCTGCGGCCCCGGGAACTGCCAGCGCCCTAATTTTCCGGGATAAATCTTCCCGCAGCCCCTGATTGCCGATTAAATTATGCAAGAGTTTTTCTAAGTCCTCAGGCAATGCGCCTTGCTCATCCAAGACCAAAGCAGCGCCATGGTCCCTAAAATAAGCGGCATTCGCTTTCTGATGCTGCGTGCCGCCTGAATGTGGTATTAAAACACAGGGTAAACCAAAAGCCGCTGCCTCAAAGATAGTGTTTGCGCCTGCACGGCTGATTAGCAAATCGCAAATTCGATAAGCGGCGGCCATATCTTCAAGAAATTCAAAGACGCGCGATGAGACGCTTAATGCCTCATATCTTTTTAATACGGAGCCGAAATCCTTTTTACCGGCCAGATGAATTATCTGCAGGTGCCCCAGGGTAGTCTTATCCATCGCTTTCAAACACTTAAGCACCAATTCATTGACATTATGGGCACCCTGGCTTCCGCCCAGAACAAGTACGGTAAACTTTCCGGGTGCTATATCTCCGAGAGCACTTAAAGAGTTGCCCTTATAATCCAGAATCCGCCGGCGCAAAGGAAGACCGGTGTTGATGATTTTGCTCACCTTCGGCCTGCGCGGAAAAAACTTATCAGTCTGAGCAAAAGATACGGCTATTCTATCGGCGATTCTTGCCAAAAGGCGGTTAGCCCTGCCGGGCACAACGTTCTGTTCGTGAATAAGCGTAGGTCTTTCCATTATGCGCGCAATAACTAAAGGGGCAAAAGAGGCAGAGCCGCCAAAGCCTACCACTACCTGCGGCCTCTGCCTTAAGATTATAACAAGCGACTGCAAAAACCCTAAAAATAATCTTAGTAGAAAATATAGATAACGAAAAGAGAATTTATAAGGCAAAGGAGTAGAAATCACTCTCTCAATGCGTAATTCTTTGAGAAAAGAACCGGCTGACGCAAGATAGTCTCTGTCCCGTTGGCGGGATGAGACTACCAGCGTAATTTGGCAACCATCCTTTTGCCGTTTGAACTCTTCGGCTAAGGCCAAAGCGGGAAAGATATGTCCGGCCGAGCCTCCGCAGGCAATCAATAATCTCATATCTTTTGGCCCTGAAAATAGCGGTCCCGGGCACAATTCAGCAGAAGCCCCACAGCGAGCATATTAAAAATTAAGGCCGAACCGCCATAGCTGATAAAAGGAAGGGGCAGGCCCTTAGTGGGTGCTGCGCCGCAGACTACCGCTATATGCACGCAGGCGGAAAAGGCAATGCTGGTTACTATTCCGAAACTGAGCAATTGAAAAAATGAATCGCTGGAGCGCAGGGAAACCTTTATCCCCTGCCAGAGAAAAAGCATAAATAGAATTACGATAGAAACCGTGCCAACCAACCCCAATTCTTCTCCGATTATGGAAAAGATGAAGTCTGTATGCGCAGCGGGCAAATAAAACAGCTTCTGCCTGCTCTGGCCTAAACCCACGCCCCACAACCCCCCTAAGCCTAAGGCAAGATATGACTGGACCATTTGAAAACCGTATCCTTTGACATCGGCCCAGGGATTCAGGAAGGCAAGAATTCTTTTTCGTCGGTAAGGGACATTGTATATAGCAAAATAAAGGGCAGGTATGGAAACCAAAATCAGGCTGATAAAATAGCTAAGGCGCAATCCCACAGCAAAAAGCAAAAGCATGCTTACGCAGCCCAAGGCCAAAGCGCCGCCTAAATCCGGCTGGAGCAGAATAAAACCGCAAGTTACCCCGGCAACCAGAAAGGCCAAGAGAAAGCGTCTTTTTGATAAGCTATCGGCTAAAAGCAAGACTACTGCCCATCTGGCAAACTCTGAGGGTTGAAAAGTAAATACCCCTATCTTTAACCAGCGCCTGGCGCCGCCCACTTCCTTGCCTAAATAGGGCACAAACACTAAAGCCAAAAACACCAAAGAAAGAATAAATATAGGCCCACTCCAACGCCGGAGGCGACGAAGATCCAGGCTCATTGCCCAGGCAGCCAGAAGCGTGCCGATAAGCAGGTGAAAAAGGTGGCGCCTCAAAAAAAATGTGGTTGAGCCGTATCTGTCATAGGCAAATATGGCGCTTGAGCTATAAAGCATCACCACGCCGATGCCGACCAGCGTCACCACAATCATAAAGATAGAAATCCGCACCCTACGCATGCAAACTATGCACTACCTGTTTAAAAAGTTTCCCCCGCTCTTCATAATCAGCGAACATGTCAAAGCTGGCGCACATCGGAGAAAGCAAGACGCAATCTCCCGAACAAGCCAAGGCAAAGGCTCCTCTCACAGCATGGGAAAGAGTATCCGTAGTTTGAATCTTGGCTAAACCGCGAAAGGCCTCTTCTATTTTTCCTTTTGCTTCACCTAATAAAACCATTGCCCCTACTCTATTGCCTATTTTTTCTCGCACCGCCGCGAAATCGCTGCCTTTGTCCCTTCCTCCGGCAATCAAAACAATCGGCTTCTTTATTGAATCCAAGGCCCAGAGAGTAGCATCCACATTGGTAGCCTTGGAATCGTTGATAAACTCTACTCCGGCGATTTCGGCCACCTGCTCCAGGCGATGCTCAATTCCCTTAAACTGGTGCAACGCGTCTATGGCTATCTCCTGCGGAATTTCAAATAACGAACTAATGCTCAAGGCAGCATAATGGTTGCTGTTAAACCTATCAAATTGCCTGCCCGGATATTTATCTTTAGAAAAGTAGAGAACCTGAGCCCTTGTATTTTGCGCAAGTGTATCCTGGCGGGAATTTTCTCCCTTAAGCAGTGCCCAGTCTTTCTCATCCTGATTAAGAAAAATGCGGCATTTTGCCGCTGCGTATTCATTGAAACTTGAGTGCCTGTTTAAATGATCGGCAGTTAAATTGAGAATTACCGCTACTTTAGGCTTGAATCGCTCTATAGTCTCCAGCTGAAAAGAGCTTATCTCCAGGATAACCGTGTATTCGCTGGTTATATTTTCAACCTCTGCGCTAAAAGGGTTGCCGATATTACCGCAGACTACACATTTTCGCCCGGCCGCCTTAAAAATCTCACCCACTAATCTCGTAACTGTGGTTTTGCCGTTTGTTCCGGTAATGGCGATAATCGGAGCCGGGCAAAAAGCAAAGGCCAGCTCTATCTCACCGATAACCGGAATCCCTTTTTTTCTGGCCCATGAAATCGGCGCTGAATCCAGCGGCACGCCGGGTGAGACAACTATCAAGTCCCGGCCTTCGATCTGGCCCTCGGTATGAGCGCCTATTTCTATCTCAACTGTATCTCTTAACTTGCCGCTATCGACCCTAAGCCTTTCAGTATCTGAACAATCGGTTGCGCTAACCCTTGCCCCTTTTTTTAGCAGCAGCTTACAGGCAGCTATTCCGCTTCTGCCCAAGCCCACAACCGTTACTTTTTTATTCCTTAAATCCATATTTTAGCGGAGTTTTAAAGTAGCAAGTGTTAAGAAGGCCAGGATGGCGGCAATAATCCAGAACCTTATCGTTACCTTTGGTTCAGGGATCCCCCGAAATTCAAAGTGATGGTGCAGGGGCGCAATTAGAAAGATGGGCTTCCCTCTCCACCTGAAAGAAGCTATCTGTAAGATTACCGAAACGCATTCGGCAACAAAAATCCCCCCGGCCAAAAGCAGAAGCAGCTCCTTCTTAATCAAAACAGCCACAACCCCTATCGCGCCTCCTAAAGCCAGAGAACCGGTATCGCCCATAAAAACTTCGGCAGGATGCGCGTTAAACCACAAGAAACCCAGCGCCGCCCCCGCAATCGCTGCACAGAAAACTGCCAATTCACCGCTCCCGGGCAGATAATGAACCTGTAAATAAGAACTGATTTTGGCATGGCCGGTAATGTAACTGAAGATACTATAGGTTAAGGCAACCATAATCATGCATCCTGCAGCCAGCCCATCCAGGCCGTCAGTAAGATTAACCGCATTGGATGAGCCGACAATCACCAAAACAACAAAGAGGATGTAAAAAATGCCTAAATTAAGCACCAGATTTTTAAAAAACGGTATATCCAGATTCTGGCCTATCTGCGGGTCATAAAAAGCAAATAAACCGACCGCTACGGCTAAGATAGCCTGCCCCAGGAGTTTGCAGGTTTTTGTCATGCCTTTAGAGCGGCGGCTGATGTGCTTCATATAATCATCCAGAAACCCGATTAAGCCCAGCCAAAGCATAGAAAATAAAACCACCAGAACATATTTGTTATCCAGCCTGGCCCAGCATAAGGTGGAACTAATTGCCGAGAATAAAATTAACAGGCCGCCCATGGTGGGAATGCCTTTTTTCTCACGATGCAAAGAGTGAAGCTGCGCAGATACCTCCTGGTCAATTATATGTTCACCGATGTTAAATTGAGACAGCTTCTTAATCAACCAGGGGCCAATGAAACAGGACAACAAAAAAGCCGTTGTCGCCCCCATAGCCGCCCTGAAGGTGATATACCTGAAGACATTAAAACCGAAAAATATTTCTCTTAACGGGTAGAAGAACCGGTAAAGCATTTGATTACATTCTCCATCTGCATTGCCCTTGAGCCCTTGATTAAAACTACATCGTTCTCTTGAGTAAGTTCGTATAAGGCGTTAGCTGCCTCGGAAGTGCTGGAATATGTGCGGATTGAGGCCTTAGGCATTCCAGCCGCATGCGCTCCGGAGGCAATCTTTTTTGACAGAGAGCCGACGGTAATCAAAAAATCTATTTTTCTCCCGGCAAGCCTTTTGCCTATATCAAAGTGTAAGCTGCGAGCCCGTTCTCCTAACTCCAGCATATCCCCGCAGACAGCTATCTTTTTTCCCTTACTTGAATACTCACTTAGAAACTCAAGCGCAGATGCTAAAGAGTCAGGGTTGGAATTATAACAGTCGCTAATTATTCTGACATTATTAACATCGAAGAGCTGCATGCGCATAGGAGGCGCTTTAAAAATCGAGAGCGCATCTTTTATTTCATTGTAGCCGATACCAAAAGACTTGGCCGCCGCAATGCCGGCCAGGGCGTTATAGACATTGTGCCGCCCTAAGGCCTTAAGCGCTATGCGGTGCTTTCCGTTTAATACAAAGGAAAGCCCTTTTTCTGTCTGCTTAATGGCTTCAGCGCAAAAGTCACAAGAGCGGTTAAGTCCAAATGTAACCCTCTGCAAATTTGGGCCATTGACTCGAGAGAGAAAAGGGTCATCCTGATTAATCACGAGTTTTGCACCTTTGCTTAAATTCCTGGCGAGCTCCATCTTGGTTTTAAACACGCCTTGGAGGTTTTTAAAAAACTCCAGATGCGCAGGCGCGATATTAGTAATCACCCCCACGCCTGGCTGGAGAATCCAGGAAAGCCTGTCTATTTCTCCTGCGCGACTGGCGCCAATCTCGATTACAGCAAGGCGATGCTTCTTCTGCAACTTAAATAGAGCCAAAGGTACGCCGATTTGGTTATTCTGCGTTCCCGGATTGCACAAGACAGAAAATTTTTTGCTGAAAATTGCCTTGAGCATCTCTTTCGTGGTAGTCTTTCCGTTGCTTCCGGTAACTGCAATAATCGGAATTTTAAATCTCGCCCTGTAAGAATAGGCCAGGGCACCCAGGGCCCGGACGGTATTTTTTACTCTCAGCATCGGGATGGCCCTGCGATGCTTCAAGGCGGTTTTTTCGTAAGGCTTGCCCGAAAACACTATTGCCGCTGCGCCGCGGCGTAAGGCCTCTTTGATAAAGACGTGCCCGTCAAAACGCTCACCCTTAATAGCTACAAAAAGCTCATTCGGCTTTATAGTCCGGGAATCTATAGAGACCCCCGAAACCTTAACGTCCAAGCTGCCTTTAACTAACTTTCCGCCTGTGCATTCTGATATTTCTTTAATTGTGAACATCTAATACCTTTTCTACTGCTTCACGGTCATTGAAATGGATAGTCCTATCGGCAAAGATTTGTACAGTCTCATGGCCTTTGCCGGCAATGACCACCGTATCTGCTGCACCCGCTAAAGAGACGGCCCTGCCAATAGCCTCAAACCTATCCAAGACAACCTGATAATTATCTTTTTTCTTATCAACCCCTTTAAGGATGTCGGAAATTATTCTTTCGGGCTCCTCGCTGCGGGGATTGTCGGAGGTAATAATGGCCAGGTCCGAAAGTTCTGTAGCCACCTTTCCCATTGCCGGCCTTTTGGCTTTATCTCTATCTCCCCCGCAGCCGAAGACTAAAATAATCCTATTTTTACTGACCTGCCTTAAGGCCTGCAGGATTTTCTCTAAGGCATCTTCAGTGTGGGCATAGTCAATGAATAGCTCAAAGGCCTGCCCGCAATCAACGCGCTCTAACCTGCCGCAAACAGCATTAAGCTCTCCTACGCCTGAGGCAATATGAGCGAAATCTATATTCTCCGCAAATGCCGCACTTATAGCCGCAAGAATGTTGTAAACATTATGCCTTCCGATAAGCGGGCTGGTTATCTCTATAGTGCCTTTAGGGGTAACTGCTTTAAAACGGCTTTGCTTAAGAGTTAAGGCTATGTCCTTTGCCTGAATCTGCGCAGGAGACGCGATGCCAAAAGTCAACAGCCGCGAGTTAATCCTTTTAACCAATTTTCTTCCGTAAGGGTCATCCGTATTGACTATTGCCAAAGAGGAAGCGGACAATCCTTCAAACAGGCTCGCCTTGCAGGAAAAGTATCGGCTTAAGCTTTTATGATAATCTAAGTGTTCCGGAGTTAAATTTGTAAATAAGGCCGAAGAAAAACTAACTCCCTCAACCCTGCGCTGAGCAAGGGCATGGCTGGATACCTCTATTATAGCATATTTGGATTTGCTAAGCACAATTTCTTGCAACAAAGATTGCAAGAGGTCTGCCTGAGGGGTTGTATTGACGGCAGGACGCTCATTCCTCCCCACCCTGTAGCTTACCGTCCCGATTATTCCGGAAGGATACCCTGCGCAGTTTAAGATTTTCTCAATAAGGTAAGAAACGGTGGTCTTGCCGTTGGTGCCGGTTACCCCTATTACTTTAAGTTTCCCTGCCGGATGCCCGAAAAATCTTGCGCAAACAGCGGCTAAGGCAGTCTGCGAATCCGAAACTAAAATCTTGGCCGGCTTTTCTTTAAGCGGCAGGTTTTTCTCTAGAATTAGCGCAACTGCTCCCCTGGCAATGGCCTCCTTTACGAAGCTGTGGCCGTCATGCCGACAGCCCGCTATAGCTACAAACAGATACCCCGGGCGGATGTTTTCGGAGCTACAGGATATGCCTTTAATCTCGCAGTCGGTTACATTTTCTAAGCGCTTATATTCTAATTCCTTAATCAGGCTTTTTAATCTCATTTGTCATTTCCAGATATCGCAAGGTCTCCGTAGCAATCTTTTTAAACACAGGGGCAGCTACCGTACCGCCAAAATATTGAGGGCGGGGTTCATCCAAAACTACCAATATAGAAATAATCGGTTTATCCGCGGGGAGGAAACCCACAAAAGAAGAAAAATACCTATTTTTATAATATCCTCCTCGGGGGTTGGGCTTCTGGGCGGTTCCGGTCTTGCCGGCTGCCTTATATCCGGATAGCTCAGCTCTTTTACCCGTGCCGCGTTCCACCACGCCTGCGAGGACCTCTCTTAAAGCCTGAGCGGTCTCGGGAGAAATAACCCTGCGTACCCGACGCACAGGAAAAGACTTAATCACCTTGCCATCTTTGTCCTGGATACATTTTATGAGCTTAGGCCTGAGCAAAACTCCGTCATTAGCCACGGAGGAGATAGCGCAAATAAGCTGTATTGAGGTAACAGCAATCTCCTGGCCCATAGGGATCGAGGAAAGAGAAGCAGCGGACCATCGGCTGGGCGGCCTGAGGATACCTTTTGCCTCACCCGGTAAGTCTATTCCCGTTAAGCTGCCGAAACCAAAACTCCTGATATAGCCGTAAAGAAGCTCCTTTCCTAAAGTTTGAGCGACCTTTGCTACTCCAATATTACTGGAATGCTCGATAATTTCCCTAACGGTAAGTTCGCCGTAGGGCTTGTAATCATGAAGTATACGCCTGCCGATGCGGTATTTGCCTTCTTCGCAGAAGAACTTATCTTCCAGGCTTACCTTAGCCTCTTCTATCGCTGCTGCGGCTGTTACAAATTTAAAAGAAGAACCCGGCTCGAAGTTATCGGTAACGGCTAAATTCCTGCGCAGATCGGCCGCATAAGCGCCGGCCTTATTCAAGTCGTAATCGGGGTAATTGCAGAGGGCCAAGATTTCCCCCGTTGCCGGGGCCATAACGATTGCAGTTGCGGAAATTGCCTTATATTTGCGCGCAGCCTCGCGCAGGTGCCTCTCGGCAATGCTCTGGATTACGCTATCTATAGTCAAAACTACATTGTAGCCGTCGCAAGGCAAAATAGATTTGTATCCCCAACAAATCACCTCCTGCCTTTTGGCATCTCTCTGCGCCAGGCGCCAGCCCTTTATGCCGGAGAGATATGAATCACAAGAAAGCTCAATGCCCTCTAAGCCGTTATTGTCAATATCGGTAAAACCGATGAGGTGACCGGCCAAAGACCCCTCAGGATAGAATCTTTTATCTTCCTTGAGTTGCCCGACTCCGCAAATACTCAGGGCCTTGACCTTCGCGCAAACCTCGGGACTGACTTTCCTTTTTAGCCAGACAAAACTTTTATCCAAATTTAACTTAGAGGCTAAAATATCTTTATCCAACTCTAAAATAGGCCCGAGTGCATCCCCTATCCTCTCTTTTGCCGCAATCTCCCTTGTAGCAAATATAGAATAGGATATAGAGTTTAGCGCCAACTCTTTAAGGTTCCTGTCAAGGATAGCACCCCTTAGAGGCGCAATCTCCGTAAAGATTTTGTGCTGTTCGCCGGCTAAATTTTTAAACTGCTGGGATTTAAAAAGTTGAACGTATGCAAGACGGGCAATAAGAAAAGAAAAAAATAAAGTAAAAAAAAGAAAAACTAAATAAAGGCGGGAATTAAGGCTTCTTCTGAACACAATTTAATTATTTTGCGGCCTCGGCCAAACCGATTGTATGCCACCGTGAAGGGACTTCCAGATTAATCTCTTTCGCTGCAAGCTCTTCTTCCAGGTATAAAGGGGATTGCAGGTTGGTCACATTATACATCAACGCGCTATTCTGGTCAAGCAAAACCGACAAATTGTCCTTGCTGCGGTTTATGGAATAATTAATCCGTAAAAGCTCCACCTGCTGATGCACATAGCCCAAAGCTACTGCTGTTAGTAAAACTGCTATTAAGAGAAATCTTGATGCGCTCATTTTATCAGGTCCTTTCGGCAACCCGCAGTTTTGCGCTGCGCGCGCGGGGATTAGCGGAAACTTCATCCCAGCCTGGCCTTAGCGGTTTTTTCGTAATAATCTTAAGCTTGCCTTCCTTGGCAAGTCTGCGGAACCCGTGTTTGACTATTCCGTCTTCAAGAGAGTGAAAAGAGATTACGCAGATTCTCGCCCCCGGTTTCATATAATTTACGCATTTATCCATTACTTGGCGCAAGGCCTCTAACTCATTATTCACTGCAATTCTTAAGGCCTGAAAGGTCCTGGTGGCCGGATGAATCTTAGTATGTCGGGAAGGCGTAACCCGTCTGATTAAGTCTACGAGCTGGCCGGTGGTTCCTATTGCGGATTTTTTTCTTTCTCTGACAATCGCGCGGGCAATACGGTTGTGCCAGCGCTCCTGTCCGTATTTCCTTAAGATATCCGAGAGGTTCGTCTCGGGCAAGAAGTTCACCAAATCAAAAGCGGAAAGGCGTAAACTTCTATCCATACGCATATCCAAAGGGGCATCGAGTTTTATACTAAAACCCCTCTGCGCTGTTTCCAGCTGCATGGATGAGAGGCCTAAGTCAAAAAGCATCCCGTCAAGCTGACCGACCTTCAGGTCGGTCAGTATCTCGTCTATATTTTTAAAATTGGCCTGCATTAAAGTACAGTTTGTGAATTTCTTTAATCTATTCCTGGCCATATCCAGGGCAGCTTTGTCCTGGTCTATGCCGATTAATTTGCCCCGGGGGCCTATCTGTTCTAACAATGTCTGGGTATGGCCTCCGGAGCCAACCGTGCAATCCAAGACAATCCCGCCTTCGCCTAATTGTAGATATCTTATTAATTCCTTGCACATTACGGGTATATGGGGTTTGGGTTCACTCCCTTCCCTAAGTTGCGCGCTCATCAAATATAGACCTTAACCTCCAGTCGAGAAACATATGGGGGTAGTGCTTAGGGGTAAAACTATTCAAGAGCTGGCTGGATAAAACTCTTTGCCGCCTTGTCTGTTCTACGGAGAGCCTCTCTTTGAAAAGCTCAAGCTGTCTCTTCCTTGCCCGGTAGGAAACCGAATATAGATTCATCTTTATCCCCCCCCTACTCTATTAATTTTTCAGCAATGTCTTCAAACGAGCCTTGCGTCTTTTGGTAAAATTCCTTCCAGTGTTTTTGGCTCCAGACCTCCATGCGGTTAGCTACCCCCACGATAACAACCTCCCGCTCAATGTGCGCGTATCCCTTAAGGTATTTGGGAATCAACACCCTTCCCTGCTTATCGGGGATAATCTCGCAGGCGCCGGAAAAATAAAGACGGTTGAACTTCCGGGCCTCTGCCTTGGTGAAGGATAAGGCCTTAAACTTCTGTTCCTGCAGCTTCCACTCCTCTTCCGTAAAAACAAAAAGGCATCTATCCAGGCCGCGGGTAATGTAAAAGCGCTCGATGTAATTTTCCTTAGCGGTTTCCCGAAACTTGGAAGGTAGAATCAGCCTTCCTTTGCGGTCTAACGAATGTTCGTATTCTCCATAGAACATTCCACTTCCCTCCACTTTACTCCACAGTACACATAGAGTATACCCGATGGGTATTTGTTTGTCAAGGGAAAAATCAGATTTTTTTTAGTTTTAACTCGTCTTTTTTGATCTGGGCGAGCAGCGCTCCTTGAGAGGCAAACTTCCTTTCGGGGCGAATGCGCTGGATGAAAAAGACCTCTAAGTGCTTGCCGTATATCTTCTTATGAAAATTGAAGATATGCACTTCGATGGTCGGGGAGGGCTTTTTTTTGGATGGGAAAGTTGGCCGGCAGCCGACGTTTAATATGCCCGGAAAAATCTTATTCTTCAATCTAACGTAAACCTCATAAACCCCATAGGCAGGGACAATCTCCTGCTCCGGTTCGATATTAGCGGTAGGATAGCCCAAAATTCGCCCGCGCGCGCTGCCTCTTTTTACCTTACCGTAAAGGGAGAATTTTCTTCCCAGGAGTTCATTTGCCTCACTTATCTTGCCTCTCTGGATAAGCACCCGGATTCTTGAACTGCTAATTATTTTATCTCTCATTTTAACAGCCCTTAAACTATGTATTACAAAAGTGTATTTTTTAGAGAGCTTCTTTAACAGAGAAAGTGTGCCGGCTCTTCCTTTGCCGAAACGAAAACCGGCGCCGACTATTAAATACTTAACGCCGATTGTCTCAACAAGGACGCGTTTAATAAAATCTTCTGCGCGGACTTTACGAAATCGCTTATTAAAATCCAAAATCAGGCAAACATCCGCGCCTAATCGATTGATTAAATCTATCCTGTGTTTCAGAGAGGTAATCAGCGGGGCGTCCTTGGCCTTCTTGGAAAGCCTTAACGGATGCGGGGCAAAGGTTATAACTATACTTGTCCCTTTTAAGAGCTTCGCCCGGCGAACAACCTCTCTGATAACCTTCTGGTGGGCTAGATGCACTCCGTCAAATACCCCCAAGGTCAACACCGGCTGTTTGAACTTCCCTCTTAAGTTTCCGATGCCTCTGGTAAGCTTCATCTGACTAAGACCTCATCTATATCTTGAGGAGAACGGTTTTTCAGCCTGTCCAAACTTATGGCCTGGCTAATACTGAATTGCCCGGACCTGGTTCTGCGTAATTCGGCCAGATGCCCCGGACAACCTAACTGCCCGGCAATGTCTGCGCATAAGGAGCGGATGTAGGTTCCTTTAGAGCAGCTCACTGCAAAATAGATCCGGGGCAAGGCAAGCTTGGTCATCTCTAATTCATAAATATAAACCTGACGCGCCTTGCGTTCGACTTCTATGCCTCTGCGGGCCAGCTGATAAAGCTTCTTTCCTCTGCGCTTCAGCGCTGAAAACATCGGAGGAACCTGTTCGATTCCTCCCAGGAAGCGGGAAAAGACCCTTTCAATCGCCTCTGGTTTAATTTCGCCTATCTCTTCCCTTTTAAGGACGCGCCCTTCTGCGTCCAGGGAATCGGTGGCAATCCCCAGAGTTAAACAGGCCTGGTATTCTTTATCGTGGCCGCTAAATTCTTGAGACCTCTTCGTAAACTTGCCGATTAAGATAACCAATACTCCCGTAGCCTGCGGGTCAAGAGTCCCGGCATGGCCCACCTTCTTTATGTGGAATTTCTTCCTGATAAAATCTACTACATCGTGAGAGCTAAGCCCTTTGGGTTTGTCTACGATTAGGACGCCGTCCATCTCTTTGCCTCTTTTAATACCATCCGCTTTACCTGGTTAAACCCGGCCTTAATACTGCAGCCGCTGGCCAGTTTATGCCCCCCGCCGCCGAAACCTACGGCAATCTTTTGCACATTGACCGGGCTTTTAGAGCGCAAACTTATCTTAAACAAGCGCTGTTTAATTTGACAAAAGACTATTACGACTTTAACGCTATCGATAGATTTGGCAAAATCCAAGACTTTGTCCAAGACTTCGTGTTTGCCTTTTATCTTTTTAAAGATTGCCCGGCCAATTTTTACCCAGGCAATCTGATTATTCGCAGCAAACGATAGCCTGGAGATTATCTTTGCAACTAAAGCCGACTCCTGCAGAGAATTGCTCTCATAAATCTCAGAATAGACCCGGGCCGGCTTAATCCCCAATTTAAGAAGCTCGCTGGCGATATCAAGCGTTATGCTTGTAGTATTGGCATGGCGGAATGAACCGGTGTCGGTAAGCATTGCCGCATAGATATTCAAGGCATCTTTTTTGTCTAATTTAATCCGCGCCGACTTAAACAGGCGATAGACCATCTCCCCTGCGCTTGAGGCCTGAGGGTCTATCCAATTTACCCTGCCAAACTTTTTGTTGTCCATATGGTGGTCAATATTAATTACGGGCTTTTTATCGTCAATTAGGTTTGCGGTCCGGCCAATCCTCTTCTTGGTCGGACAATCAACGATAAAGGCTGCCTGAAACTTTCGGCTTTTTAGCCTTGTATTAATCTTTTCTGCGCCGGGTAAAAAACTGTAATTAGCGGGGGTCTTCTCGCTATTGACTATAAAGGCCTTTTTGCCCATCTTTCTTAAAAAAGAAGACAAGGCCAATTCGCTGCCTAAGGCATCCCCTTCTGCGTTAACATGGGAGGTTATCAGAAACGTAGAATACCTCTTGACTGCCTCAATTACCTTTTTTGCGCTCATTGATTTTATCCTTCTCCTTTATCTGCTCCAACACCTCTGAGATACGAATGCTGTATTCGGCGCTTTCATCCGCCTTGAATAAAATTTGCGGCGTATAGCGTAACTTCACCCTCTGCCCTACTAATTTACGGATAAATCCCGCCGAGCGCGAAAGGCCCACCTGCGTATCGCGTTTCTGTTTCTCGGTGCCCAAGACACTGAAATAGACCCTGGCCTGATGCAAGTCGGCTGTTACATCCACTTTGGTAATGGTTACAAAACCAACGCGGGGGTCGTTGAGCTCATCATGGATAATCTGCCCCACTTCCTTCTTCATCTGCTCATTTATCCGCTCTATCCTCCCCTGACCCATTATTTCTCCTTATTTGTTTCTTAAAGTGTTCAATCTTTGCTTGTCTTTTTTGCTTAAACAAAAATCACGACAAAGCATCTTTAGCTCCTGTTCATTTAAACCGTTAGTCAAAAGCGCAAAATAGGCCGGCCAGCCATCCTGGTATTTAAGGGACTTAAGCCCTGCCTGTATATTTCTGTCTAATCTAATCTTTGGATGGATTAGGTTTAGTCCGTATAGCCGCTCAAAGCGCAAGATTGCCGGCAGCGGTCTTTCTTCTTTTAAGAATAGAATAAACTCCCGCCCCAAGCGGAAGCGGCTCAATCTCTCCAGAAGCCCTGCGCCTTTTGCCCGGCGCATTAACTTAAAGGTCTTGGGTTCAATCTTAAAGTTGAACCTTTGTTCAAAGCGGATAGCCCGAAGGATTCTGGTGGGGTCGTCAATAAAGCTTTTATCATGCAAGAGCCTGATTTTTCTTGTGGTCAGGTCTTTTTGCCCATCAAACAAATCCAGCAACTCCCCAAACCCTGTTTTGTTTATCTTTAAAGCCAAGGTATTGATGGTGAAGTCCCTGCGGAGTAAATCTTCTTTTATGGAACTGAAACAGACGCTGGGTAAGGCTGCGCTAGAGGCATACTCTTCCTTGCGCGCGCTGGCAAAGTCAATCTTGAACCTATCGGGCAAGGTTACGGTCGCGGTGCCGAACCTTGGATGTGTTAGCACATTTAATTTAAACTCTTTCTTGAGCAGGCCAACCAGGGCAATCGCATCGCCTTCTACAACAATATCCAAATCCAGGTTTTTCAC
>CAZPGX010000008.1:0-12761 GCA_964586605.1 uncultured Planctomycetia bacterium | reverse complement strand
GATGAATCTGTTTTAAACGCTCTTTGTTGATATGGGTATAAAGCTGTGTGGTGGAGATATCGCTGTGCCCGAGCATCTCCTGCACTGTGCGCAGGTCCGCTCCTCTTTCCAAAAGATGCGTGGCAAAAGAATGGCGCAGCGTATGCGGGCTAATCTCTTTTTTAATCCGGGCCTCTCCGGCGTAACCCTTAATCGTCTTCCAGAATGTCTGCCGGGAAATCTTTTTGCCCAGCCGGCTCAAGAACAGGGCGCTATCATCCTTTTGCTTAAGCAACTTGGGCCTGGCCTTATTAATATATCTGGTTAGGGCCCGGGAGGCATAACTGCCCAGCGGAATAATCCTTTGTTTCTGGCCCTTGCCTGTGCATTTGACAAAACCCATATCTAAATTCAGGTCTGCTAATTTCAGATTGGCAACCTCGGATACGCGCATTCCCGTGGCATAGATTAATTCCAATGCGGCCTTATCCCTTACCCCCCGGCTTGTTCTTAAGTTGGGGCTATCCAGCAAACTCTGCACCTCTTCAAGACTAAGAACCTCGGGCAATCTTTTCCATAGTTTTGGCAAGGCCATCACAGAGCTGATGTCGTCTTTTAAGTATCTTTCGCTGACTAAAAACCTGTGCAGCATCTTGATGGCTACCAGGGCCCGGGAAATAGAATTGCTGTTCAGGCCCTTGTCCTTTAAGGCAAGCATAAAATTGGTGATATCATTACGCTTAACCGGCCTGAAGGAAGTTATCTTTTTTGCTTCTAAATATTTGATATATTTATCCAAATCCCGGCGATAGGAACTTATAGTATTGGAGGCTAGTCCTTTTTCTACGTTAAGATAGTTTAAAAATTCTTCAACTAATTTATCCATTGATAAAGGGATTGCTCTTTCTTTCTTGGCCAATGGTGGAAGAGGGCCCATGCCCCGGATAAATTATTGTTTCATCCGGCAGGCTGATTAACTTTTTGCGGATTGAATCAAGCAGGTCTTTTTCAGATGCATAGGGAAGATCAAACCTGCCTATGCCTTGGGCAAAAAGCGTATCTCCCGTAAAAACAAACTCACCCGCATTTAAGCAGATTCCGCCGGGCGTATGCCCCGGTGTATGGATTACCTCTAAATTAATCCCCGCCGCCTCTATTCTTTGGCCATCCTCCAGGAGTCCCTGGGCCGCGGGCAAAACAAGAGGCGCCCCAAACATAGCAGAAAAATTAAGTTCGGGATTAGTGAGAAATTCGCCATCCAGGCGGTGGATATATACCGGAACATCAAAGGCAGCGTTGGCGCCAATATGGTCGGCATGGCCGTGGGTGTTTACGATGTAGCCGGCCTTAAGGCCCAGGGCCAAAAGGCGCCTTTTTATCTTCGCGCCTTCCGCTCCCGGATCAATAATAATCGCTTCACCTCTGTCTTTTGAGGCCAGAATGTAACAGTTGACCCGCATTGGGCCAACTACTATTTTTTCAAGGGTCATTCTTCAATTAAGTATTTTTGAATATGTTTAAAGGCAAATTTATGTTCTATCTCTTTCTTCTGCTTTTTTAGAATGCTTTTAATCTCTAATCGTTGAGCGCGGTTTAGCCTGCGCCTGTCCAGGCGCCTGGCGAGAGCCTCTTGCTTTGCTATAAATGGGCCCAGCTCTTTTTGTTTCTCAGGCAAAAGCAAATCGTGCATCTGCCGCAGGTACTCTACCGTCTTATTGGCAGAATAAAGGGTCCTTTTGCGGTTTCTGTCTTGAGCCTGCAACGAACCCAGCAGTTCTTCATGCGAGGTGCGCCAGAAAAGATAATACTGCTTATAGCCCACTTCGGGAGAATAGAGGGCCTTATACTCTTTGATTTGGGTTACAGTCCTGATTTCTTTCTCTTTTTTAGGTTTACGCACAAACTTCTTGCGAAAGGCCTCGCAGCCGCATAAAGAGAACAGAAGACAAAAAGCAGAAAACAGAATTATTATTCGTGTTTTCATTTTAACATCTCCCTAAAACTTGCCTCGTCAATAATCTTCACACCCAATCTTTTGGCACGCGCGTATTTGGAGCCGGGATTCGCTCCCGCTACTACAAAATCTACGCTTTTGCTCACGTTGGAGGAATAATTGCCCCCCAATCCCTGAATTAACTCTTGCGCCCGGGTGCGGGTAAAGCCCTTTAGCTCTCCGGTAAAGACAAAGGCCTTGCCGGATAAGGTCTGACGACCTCTTCTGGCAATTGGCTCTCTGATGTTCAGCTTTGCCTTCTTTAACTTTTCAATCAATTCTTTTGCCTGGCGGCTTTTGAAGAAGGCTGCTATAGACTCGGCCATAATCGGGCCGACCTCGGCAAGAGCCTGCAATTCATCCTGCCCGGCCTCTCGCAACTTATCCAGGCTGCCGAAGCTATTGGCCAAAACATAGGCCGCCTTCTGGCCTACATGGCGAATCCCTAAGCCAAAAAGCAGCCGCGAAAACGGCTGGTGCTTGCTCTTTTCTATAGCAGATATTAAACCTTTAGCCTTTTTTTCGGCGAAAAGATCCAGTTTCAGAAGTTTTTCTTTAGTAAGTGTGTAAATATCGGCAAAATCTTTGATTAGCTTTTTCTCGACCAACTGCTCAACTACCGCCCGGCCCATTCCCTCTATATCCATGGCAGTGCGGCAGGCAAAGTGGAACAACCCTCTTTCCAATTGGGCCGCACATAAGGGGTTGGGGCAGCGGTAAGCCACTTCCTCTTCTTTTTCTTTGACGATTTTTCCCTTGCACACCGGACAGTGCGCAGGAATACGAAAGGCCTTGGGCCTTCCCTTGCGTACGCTGCTAACTACCTTGATAATCTTAGGAATAACCTCACCGGCCCGCTCCAGGATTATCCGGTCCCCAATGCGCGCATCCAGGCGCCTAATTTCATCAAAATTATGCAGTGTTGCCCGGCTGATAGTTACCCCGGCGCATTCTACCGGTTCCAGTATCGCTACGGGGGTCAACACGCCTGTGCGCCCTACCTGAACCTTAATATCCTTCAACACAGTTGTAACCTGTTGAGCGGGAAACTTATAAGCAATTGCCCAGCGCGGGCTCTTTGCAGTATTGCCCAGTCTTTTCTGTTGTGAAAGAGCATTGACCTTAATTACTATGCCGTCAATATCATAAGGCAAAGCCGCTTTTTTCTTTTGCCACTTTTGGCATTCGCTAATAACCGCATCGATATCTTTGCATAATTTACTGTGGGGGTTTACGCGCAGGCCCCAACTCCTGGCTGCCTGCAGGAATTCCCAATGCGCGGAAAAGCCCTTGGCCTGTTCCAGAAATCCGAAAGAGTGAATGAAATTCTGCAACTCTCGGGTAGCGGTAATCCTGGGGTCCAGCAACTTTAAGGAGCCGGCAGCGGCATTGCGGGGATTGGCAAATAGAGGCTCATTTTTGCGTTTCCTTTGCCTGTTCAACTGTTCAAAATCCTCACGCTGCATATAGACCTCTCCGCGTACCTCTAACTTTTCAGGCAAAGAATACTTCTTGCCGGAAATGAGTTTTAAGGGCACCGTGGGAATAGTCCTTAGATTAGCGGTAATTTCATCGCCGCTTCGGCCATCGCCGCGGCTGGCGCCGGTAACAAACTCCCCCTTTTTGTAAATAAAAGAGGCGCTGGCGCCGTCAAACTTTAGCTCGCTGACATATTCTACTTTTTCCTGTCCCAACCCTTTATGCACCCTTTTGGCCCAGGCCTTGATTTCCTCAAAAGAGTAGGCATTGTCCAGAGAAAGCATCGGCACACGGTGCCTGAGCTGTTTGAACCCTCTAATCGGCTCACCCCCCACCCGCTGGGTAGGCGAATCTGAAGTCTTAAGCTGTGGATGTTTATCCTCCAACTGTTTTAGCCGCCGGATCAGCCTATCGTATTCTGCGTCCGAGACCTCCGGTTGATTGAGCACATAGTAGCGATAGTCGTGATGCCGAATCTCTTCCCTTATCTTCTCGATCTCTTTTTTTATCTTATTCAACTCACTCATCTTCTGTTTAACCTATCCCACCTACGAGGTGGGATACATTCCCGAGGTGGGATACATTCCCACCTCGTAGGTGAGCTGGTGGTTTTATCAAAAGAATCTTATTTCAAAACTGGTGAATTCATCGTTGGCCGGCATCCAGTTAACTTTTCTTTCGCGAATATAGCTGGAGAACTCCCCGTCTAACTTCTCCAAAAGTTTATTTATATCTCCCTCTTTCCCTTCAGCAACAAGTTCCACTCCGCCATCAGCAAGATTTTTTACCCAGCCCAAAAGGCCTAGATCAGCTGCCAGGGCCTGAGCGCTAAAGCGAAAACCCACACCCTGCACCCGGCCGCTATAGTAGACGTGGATGCGCTTATTCATTATTTACCATTTGTTAAATTGGTCGGGGTGAGCGGATTCGAACCGCTGACCTCTTCGTCCCGAACGAAGCGCGCTAACCAAGCTGCGCTACACCCCGTACCAAAATACCAACAACGGTTAATATTAGAAGTAAACTATTGCCATACGGCATTAGTTTTGCCAAAACACAAAGCTTGGCAGTATTTTGGTACGGGGTACACCCCCGCTTATCCAAAATACCAACTGTCCCCTTCTACTATCAAGAATTTCTGTTGAAGATTTTGCGTAATTCTATTTTTGCCTGTTTTAAAACCTGTTTTTGCCCGGCAGGCAAATTCGTTCCCGCGCGATTTACATAAAAATTCAACATAGACATAGCCGAAGCAAAAGGCCCTGCTTTACGCCTGGAGCTTTCTTCGGCAGACCTTTTTAACGAGAGAGCGATTCTGCGCGGTTGTTTCCAGGTAAATACGCCCTCCTCCAAATCAAGGGCATTGCTAAATTTCGTTACCCGTCCTGACCAATTTTTTCTAGATTTCATATCCCCTTTTTTACCCCTGTCCTCCGAAGCTTTAGCGAAGGAGGATGGCCTCCTGGTATAAACGCTGGAACAGCTCTGCGTATTTGAGATTGGGCGGAATAACCATGACAGCTGCATAGCCTTGCTTGATTATCTCGGCATTAACAAAAGTGCCGTCGGCAAGATAGACATAGGCAAGCAGCCTGCCGTATTTATCCCGCTTCTCCAGGTCAAACTCTAATCTGACTCTTTTTCCCTCTACTGATTCTTTGAGGAACTCTGTTGCCCTTCTTGCCTCTTGGTAATACTGCGGGCTTCTTTTGCGCTTTTCTCTTTGATCTGCGTAGCTGTATTCAGTCTCCGGGGTATCTATTCCTAACAAGCGCACCTTTTCACCATTGGCCAGCTGAACCGTATCTCCATCAAAAACCCTGGTAACTAAAACATCGGCATAGTCAGCCTGCGCGCAGGCTGCCAGAACAACTGCCAAGATTATGCTTATCACTCCTAGCTGTCTCATACACTCACCACCAAAACTCCCCCTGGAATTCTGCAATTCACGCTTCAAGACCCAACCCCTTTTGCTTTTGTTCGCATTATACTACAATATCTCTAAAAAATGAACTAAAATCGAGCTAAATATTATGGAACCTTATTTCATTAAATATTGGCGGTATTTTGTGGTGGGGATGGTGATGGGGGTGATTGGGCTGGTAATCTACATTATTAGCGAGGTTTTCTGAACATAAATACCGGCTCCGCCACTCCCGAGGAGTCCATTCGGCCACCTCGGGAGGGTCAAAAGGGGCCAGGCCCCTTTTCAATACTAAAAGGTGTAGGTCACATCAAAGAACGCATGGTCGTTGTTGCGGTACTGGCCATTTGAACCCCGGGGAGGTCCCCAAAAGTGATGGTAGCCACAACCAAGCCAGAGATTATCCTTTAGTTCATACTTAGTTTTAAGAGATATTCTCCCATCGTTGTCATCTGAGTAAATTATTAATACCTCCGGCTTCAACCTCTCGTGCATAAAGTCGGTAGCGATTTTGCAGGTAAGGCCGTTCTCAACCTTATCCATTACTCCATAAGTATAGGCATTTAAAACTTGGTAAGTATCCCAGGTCCTATCATTAGTTATGAATTGATAAAATTGTGCAGAGAATTGCCAGTTAGTAAAGAAATTTTTATCAAACCCCAAAAGATATGCATAGTTATCCGTCAGCTCTGTCTTTTTTCTGCTTCCGTCGGTTCCGTAGTAGGTAGGCTGGTTATGGACATAAATAAATTCTCCTCTTAAGGTCCAGTCTTTAAATAGGCCCGGGTCAACAAAACTTTTATTAAAGGTAAAACCAGCAAGATGCGTAAGTTTATGCCTACGCGAAACGATATAGTCGCCAAAGGAAGTGTCTGGTATTGCGGCCGTAAAAGAATCAGTAAATGTATAGGCACTGGTAGAGTAGCCGTAGAGCCAGTTTAAAGTATATTCTAAATCACCCATCATTGAACGCCAGCGAAGACCCACGCGAGAGTTTTTCAACTTCTTGGCCGGCCTATAAATTAGCGTTTGCGCGCTTCCTCCATAATTCCGGTTCACAGGTTTAAATCCCTCCCAGGCATTGTTCGCACTAAAAGAAAAAGGGGCGTTGTGGGGAGCGCTGCGCGAAGCCTCAAAATCAGGGATGAGCAAAAACTGTAAAGTAGAGTTTAACCGAGGAGAATATTCTGCCTTGAGCATCCAGAGAGGAATCCTGATATCCGCAAAATCAGGGAGCCAATAAGTGGTTAAATCAAAAGGCATCACCCTATCCATAAAAGGCAGCCCATCCGCCTGGCCCCAGACAACCTGCTGTTTACCCAGCCTGATATCCAGTTTGTCTGAAAAATAATCTAAATAGCAATCCCTTAGCCACTCTGTCCTCTGGGTATGGCCCATTTTGTCCTGGTTCTTATCAAAGTTGGAATCAAAGTCATTCCTGATTCCATAGGCCGCGTCGTAAAAATACCTTGGGTGAAAGAAAAATGCCCAAGCGTCGGAAAATTTAGATTCTAACCCTATGTCAAAGGTGTTCTTGAAAGCAGATAGAGATTGGTGAGCCTCATCGTTATAGTTCTTCAGCCACAGCTCTGTCTTCAAATACCCAGCATACTCTAAATCATCCCCAATTTCTCCTGCGAATACAGTTATAGGAAAAATTAAAAACGCAAACAGAACCGACAAAAACACTGTTTTTTTCATCTCTCACCTCCATTGTTTAAAAAGCTGAAAACAATATTACCATCTTGAGCGCATCAGGGACTTTACTGTAAACAGGCCCTCTGATAAGCCCTGGTCAAACTTGATATCGTCCATCACAATCCCTGTTTTATGGCCTGTGCGCAAATCCTTAACCTCAAGAAAAACCTGTGTAGGGTAGTCTTTACCGTTGACCTGCAAGATCTCGTATCTTTTTAGAATAGTTTTATATAATTTGCCGTTAGGATCGTACACTTCATCGTATATAGTGCTGCCAAATTCTTTGTCTATCCAGGTGAGCCTTTTGGAATAATACCAGGGATCGCGTTTTGGCCGGCATTCAATCTTGTAGCAGTCCCTTCCCTGATAGTAGCTCTTAGCGTCTATCTCCGAAAAACCTCCTTTGAACTTCTCCTCGCTCAATAACTTAAATGTCTCGTCTTCAAAGCGGCGGGTGGTAATTTCCTCTGTAGTAAAATCGCTGCCCATAAATGAATCGTCAGCCTGGGCCGCAGATACCTTACGCACCTTTTTTAACGAAGGCAGCCAGAGCCATTGGTTCTGGACTTTATCCAGATCATTATAGCTCCAGGTCAATATCCCTAACCCTTTTACCATGGTGGGTTGGGTAAACATAACCAAATCCTTGTATCGATATTCCGGTCTGAGTGAATCCGGCCCCAAAATTATCCTCTGACGCAAGAATTTCCGTGTGCGGGTTGCTCCTGATTTTTCTACATAAAGAACATTTCCTGTGGATTGATAGTCATTGGCGAACAAAGTATATTGCACATGTTCGGATATCTTCATTATCTCATCTACGGACATCGCCGGCTTTAGTTTATAAACCTTGCGAAACTCTAAATCATCGGCCCTGGCGCTTAAGCAAACTCCAGCAAACAATAAAACCGCTAAACAAAACATTGCTTTCTTTAACATTTCCTACTCCTTTCTTAATGTTTAAAGTTGCTCTTATCAAATATAAACTTCGGTTTAAATATTGAAATTAAAACCGGCAAAAGCACAAGCGAGGCAACCATATTAATAATCAAGGTAAGGCCTAAAGTAAGACCTAAGCGGGCCTGCAGCCTGATATCCGAGAATAGCCAGACAAAGATACCTATAGAAACAATCATCCCGCTGAAGAATACGGCCTTGCCCGAAGTAACAAGGGTTGCCCGTAAGGCCTCTTTGTATGTTGGCTGGTTATGCCTCTTTGCTTCCTGATATAACCGCGTAAGCACATAAATCCCGTAGTTAACACCCAGGCCCTCGCTCAATGCCGCTAAGGATAAGGTCTCTGTGGTCAAAGACATCCCGGTTAATCCGAAGACCCCGAATACAATCAAGACGCTGAATAACAAAGGCACAAGCAAAAGCAGGCCTGCGCTAAATGAACCGAAAATAAAATAGATATAAATAAATATCAGGGTTGATATAAAAAGGATATTAGGAATGATGCTCCTGGATATAATATCGTTTATCGCCCCAAGCATCCCGATATCGCCGCCGGCAAGCATAAACTTTATGCCGTCCTTTTTAGTCGTGTTATTTTTAATCCATTCCTTCGTTTTAGACAAGATATCGGCGATTGTGCCTGATTTATGGTCTTTTAATTCTACTTTGATATTTGCCTTTGAATAATCCGAGGTAACCACCGGCTCAAAATCTCCCGGGAAAGCCGAGAGCTCATATAAAAACAGGTATTCAGCGATAGTCTTGTTGTTTTCGGGTATAACAAAGTGCCTCCGCTCTCCTGAAAACATAGCGAAATTTAAACCCTTTACATAATCCGTTATTGAAGCCGCAAACCCTGCCTGTTTAACATTTTTTAGTAAATATTGCTGCAGGGAATCAATCTTGTTTAACGCCTTTGAGTCTATCAGGCTGTCCTCCCGGCCGCCATCCACTAATATATAGTATGAATTTGTGCCGCCGAAGTTCTGATTGATAAATTTTTCTGCCTGATTATATTCGCTGCGGCCGGATAGGTGGCTGGAACCGGAAGAATTATCCCCGATAACTATCTTTTTTATGCCGGATATAGAAAAAAGTATTATAACAACAAAAATAGCCAGCACTGCGATGCGGGCCATTTTGTGGGTTGAGATATAGACAAGCCTTGCTAATAGTTTATCAACGATTTTGTGCTTTTCTTCGCGCCTGACTTCCAGTATTTTGGGATGTTTCATAAAGGAAACCAGCGAAGGGGTAAAAATAAAAGAGGTCAGAAAATTGCTGAATATCCCAAACCCGGCAGCCAGGGCCATGCTGCGTATTGTTCCTAAGGGAATTAAAATAAGCGAGAGGAACCCAAACCCATCTGTTATTACGGCTGTCAGGCCGGGAACAAAGAGCATCTCCAGCGTCCTTTTGACTGCGGCAGGTGATGTCTTTTGCCTATCCTTCATCTCTTCATAGTAATGTTTCATAAAATGGATGGAGTGGCTGATGCCTAAGGACAAAATAAGAAAAGGCACCAGGATTGTGGTCGGGTCTAAGCGAAACCCCACTAATTTCATCGCCCCCAGGCCCCACAATGTTGCCATAGAAGAATCCAAAAGCGGCAGGATTACTCCACGCTTAGAACGGAAGGTAAGGTATAGAATAAACGAAACCACAACAAGGGTCAAGATTAGAATTTTAAGCATCTTGGGCAGGTACTTATCCAGCCAGCCCTCTAAAATAGGCCTGCCGGCAATATGAATCTCGGTATTTTTATCCGATTCTCTTTCTTTAATTTCTCCCAGCTTGTTAAAAATATAGCGGGAAGATACCCCTCTTTGAAAATCTGCCTGGATTAAGGTACTTTTAAAATCTTTTGAGACCATCCGAATATAGACATTGGGGCTTAAGACAATCCTATCCCGAAGACTAAGCATTTCCAGCTCATCCTTGGGGACATCCCGCAGGACCCGCTCAACAAAGAACCCTTCTTCGTTTGCCCTGATAAATTTAATCTTGCGCGCCGACAAAGATGTAATCCTTCCGGCATTTATGCCGTCCATCAGATATAACTCATTGGTAATCCCGATAACCTTGTGCAGTGTATCGGGATTTAATATATCGCCTTCTTTGACGCTAATCGCAATGGAGACCTGATTTAACCCGCCAAAGATATCAGTTAGTTTATTTTGCACAGTGACATGCGGGTGCCGTTGAGGATAAAAATCATCTATGTTAGTCTCAAAATCTATATCCCTGATTATATAAAGGAAAAACAGCGATATGCCGATAAAGGCTACTATGAATAGCGCCCTATACTTAATTACTGCGTTGGCAAATTTTATGGCGAAATTCTTCACTTCAATGCCTCTTTTTGCACCTTCCCGCTGCGCGTCTTAGGCAGGAAATCCCTAACCTCCACTATCTGAGGTACCTTGAAACGGATTAACCTTTCGCGGCAGAAGGCCTTAATCTCTTTATCCGAAAGCTGCTTGCCGTCTTTTGGAACCACCATGGCCTTAACTGCTTCCCCGCGCAGTTTATCGGGGACGCCGACAACAGCTACCTCTTTTATGCCCGGGTGCTCGGCTATTACATCTTCTACTTCCGGAGAATAGACATTCAAGCCCCCGACAATAATCATATCCTTTTTTCTGCCCTTTATATAAACGTAGCCTTCTTGGTCTATAGAACCTAAATCGCCTGTATGCAGCCAGCCGCCCCTCATAATCTCCGCGGTCATTTCCGGCTCTTTATAATAGCCCATCATCACCGGCCAGCCGCGGCAGACAATCTCGCCTACTTCGCCCGCAGGCAATTCCCTGTCATTATTATCAAAAATCTTCATCTCAAACCAGGGCGGGGGCTTGCCGACACTGGCCATATGTTCCTGGCCGGTAGCGGTATTGGGGGCTGCTGTTTCAGTCATCCCCCATCCGTGCCAGAGAATGGCATTGGGGCAATATTTGCCGAAACGCTGAATCAGGCTGGGATGGCTGGGGGCGCCGAATACATCTACGCCTTTGAGGCTGGATAAATCGTATTTTTCAAATTCTTTTAATTGCAGAAGGGCATTAAACATTGGCGGGACAATATGAAACCAGGTTGCTTTATGTTTCTCAATATTTTTCAAGAATTCTACCGGAATAAAGCGCTCCATCAGCACAATAGACATTGTAAGTTCCAAAGCAAATTGGAGGTAGACAAACCCGCCTAAATGCGAAAGCGGGAGCGCGCATATTAATACCTGCCCTGTATTTTCCTCGTTGATGCCGACAAACCTTATAGTTGCGCCGGCATTATCAAGGCTGCGATAATTGGACATCACCGCCTTTGGTTTGCCGGTTGTGCCGGAGGTATAATAAAGAATGGCCAGGGCCTCCTCGTCAATCTCAACCTCCGGCCCTTGACCAGCTTCTTCCTGCATCATTTGGCTAATATTAGATTTATTAATGAATATTGCAGCCTCGGAATGCCTTAGAATTCCACCAATTTCTTCATCTGTAAGCCTTGCATCTAATGGTACAATAGCTGCGCCCAGGCTAAAGACGGCTAAATAACTAAAAATATATTCGGGAGAATTGGGCAGATAAACAACCGCCTTATCGCCTCTCTTCAGCCCTGTCTTATAGAGAGCGTTAGCCAGCCGGCTAACCCGTTTTGCGGCTTCAGCGTAATTAATCGTTTGATCTTTGAAAATAACAAATGGCTTCTGAGGGTATTTCTTGGCCAGGGCCTGAAATTTTTTAGCGATATCCATTGCCTATCTTCTTTCCCTAAATAGTAAAATTTTACTATTCTAATTTAGGTATATTATATGACGCAGGGCTTAATTGTCAAGGAGATTTTTGCAACAAAAAACCCTAAGAAATTCCTCTTAGGGTAAAAATGCTTTTCTTGTGATATAAATAATTATGGGTTTAGATTTTTAATTAAGCTCTGGGTAAATTTAATATCTGTTTTGACCAGCTCAATCTGATGCTCGATAATGGCGATAAGATGATAGGATGCTTTTTTCTTGGGCAGAGCCGCCTTTCTCTCTTTGAGCCAGCGTAATATTCTGCTCATGCCGCGCAGCCTGCGCTGCAGGCGATTTTCGGCGATACCCGCTTTTACCAAAGGCAAAAAATACAGCGAAAGGTCTATGTTAAAGACAGGCCTCTTAAAGGTGAGAAAATTGTCGTTTAAGAGTTTCTCAAAGGCCCTTGCGCCGGCTTGGGTTATTTTGTAGACGAACTTCTCCGGCCTTTTCCCCTTGCGTCCGGAGCGCTTGCTAACCAGGCCCTTTTTCTCCAGCCTTCTTAGAGGGTAATAGATGGAGGTGGAGTCAATGTTGGCGAAGGTGCTAATAACCTCTTTGAGAACCTTTTTGATTTCGTAACCGTGTTTGGGTCCTTCTTTCAAAAGCCCTAGAAAAATCAGATCCTGATTCATGGTAAGCAGATTGTAGCATAAACCCCAAACCCTTGCAACAAAAAGTTCAAGGGGTAAAGCCGTGTCTCTGGAGAAAGGACATAGTGATATTGGAGGCAGGGGGTTGTTGATTAGAAGCGGAGAGCCTCTCTATGTATTTGGCCAGGATATCGCACTCGATATTGACTGTGTCTTGTTCTTTTTTCAGTCCTAGCGTAGTATTGTTAAGGGTATAAGGAATAAGGCTAACACAAAATGAACGCTCGGCTAAGGCGGAAACCGTCAGGCTTACCCCGTCTAAGGCTAGCGAGCCCTTTAAGGCTATATAGC
>CAZPGX010000007.1:32318-34688 GCA_964586605.1 uncultured Planctomycetia bacterium | reverse complement strand
GGCGTAGCGTGGATAGAGCGAGTTATAAAAGATATTGAAGGCGTTGTTGCATCAGGAAGTATGCGAAAAGCCTCTGCGCCAAATAAACCTATAATTGTGGATGATAAAGATGTTCCGGACATACAGACACCGCCAGGTGCGCGGTTTTATAAGACGCCGAGTAGCAGGCTAAAGGCACAAAAGCGAATAGCCAGGCCAAAAATAATAGTCGGGAAGGTTAAAAGAAAGGTACTGCTTGTACCGAAAAGGGGAAAGGAAAAATTTATCCTAAATAGCTGGGCCTTGGCTTTAAACGGGGAGCGTTTCCTATTCGCCAGGAGGGCGGTCAAAGAACTTGCAGGGGGGAGGTACCGCTCCGAGATTGGACTTTATGCCCATAACAAGAAAACCGGCAAAGTTACAGTTGTAGACAGGCAGATGCTGGTGCCTAAGGGGCGAAAGACTATAGCCCTTGAGGATGTCAGGGGAATTGAAAGAGACGGGACTATATATCTTTATTTAACAGTACTTGAGAAGGACGGAACCTGTTATCCAGCAGAAACAATGCATAACACAGAGGATTTTCTTAAGATAGTAGAGAATAGGAGGCGAAGGGGAGCAAAGAGAAAGCTCAGATGGAAATGGACGCCACTAAAACGCTTAGCTAAAAATGAAGTTAAAGATTTTGTGCCTTTTGGCGACCCTACCTCGCGCGGCACCTGGTACGGGGTTGACCGGCCTAACGACCATGAAAGAACTACCATGAGATTAGTAAAATCAAAGACTGGCCTGGAAGGCCCCTGGCAAGATGCAGGGGTGTTTATGGCAGTGCATAGAGGATTTTTAGGTCCCTCTATTTCCGTAACTGGCATACCAGAAGTTGTTGATAAGGCCAATCATAAGGTTACTTGTAACTTTTTGCTTTGGCATAAAGGGAGAGAGAATGAGCGTAAGCAGACTAAATATTACGATATCAGGTTGATTTTAAGCGCTAGGGATAATCCCAGAAGATATGTTGCCTCCGGCCCGATTGTTAAGCCTAAAGCAATAAGAAAATACAGCAACAAAAGATGGAAGGATGGGACAGTCTATACTTGTGGGGCAATCTTGGAGTGTTTTGATTTGGAGAAGGGTAGATTTACTCTTGATATATACCAAACCCACGCAGATTCAATAATTTTATTAGATACTGCTCCCCTGACCATTAAGCATTTGGAAAATATAATTCATATGCCTGTAATTAAGGAGGTTTCTAAAAAACCCTCCGACCCGGCCCGCACTGACCCGCCTTTAACTGAGCCGCAGGCGATAAAGGAAGATGTATCTAGAAGGGCGGATAAGGAGGTTGTTAGAAGAAATAAAGCAGGGGGCAAACATCCGCGTTTGCGAAGAAGACTTCGGACAGTAAGAGACCTATCCATTGGATATAATGGTTTAGCAAATATTCCCGAAGATATATTAAGGCAGCAAAATCTAAGCTTGCAAGGCATTGGCCAGGACCTGATTAATTTTAATGGCGGCATAACATCTATAGATAGAGGAGTGTTAGAAAAAGGGAAGTATAAACTGTCTGATGTGCCTTGGACATTTGCCGCCAGGTTTGGAATAAGGGGTTTTGATAGGAGTGAAGGAATAAATCGGGAATTAGTCAGAAAAATGGTGCCCGAAGAATGCATAAGATACATGGCTAAATATCTACCGGGTGAATTTATCTCCCAAAAGGATATTGAAAGTGACATTGAAAGAAGAGAAAAAGATGGCGGCCAAGATGTTATTATCTTTAAGGCCGATAACTCAAAGCCCACAGAGATGGAATTTGAGGATTTTAAACGAGCCGCCCCAATGCGAATAGGCATTATGCCGCACAGAGTAAAAGGAGAAATCAAATGGTATGATGCCCCCTGGAGCGGAGGGGTTGCTTCTCAACCCAATGCGGTATATGAAATTAGGCCAGATATCGCAAGCGAGCGAGGCAGGCTGGACAACGCCTTTGATGCCCACAAACCAGAAAAGACCCAACCCAAGCCTCTCCTCGAGTCAGGCGTTACGGGACCGGTGCTTCCTTCCATGGAGCTAAGCCGCTTCACCGCCGCACCAAAAGAAATCCCCCACAAGCGGGAATCCCTAAAAGATACCGAGTGGCAAGACTTAACCCCCCCGGAAGAAGAAAACATAAATACCTCCTTTGAAGACATAAAAGACGCCGGCTGGGTTCCCTGCGAACCTGAAGAGGTTGACGAGCTCCATAAAATCCTGAAAGGACACGAAAACTCTGTCAATCACATAAACACACACATAGACAATGAAGGCAATATAACCGTAACAAGCGCGTCAGATGATAAAACAGTAAGAATATGGAGAATACCAAAAGACGGTAAGCCCACAACTCTT
>CAZPGX010000007.1:8452-32218 GCA_964586605.1 uncultured Planctomycetia bacterium | reverse complement strand
TCAATCACATAAACACACACATAGACAATGAAGGCAATATAACCGTAACAAGCGCGTCAGATGATAAAACAGTAAGAATATGGAGAATACCACTTATCAACGAATTAACCGACATAGCCATGAGGCAAAGACTAAAACCATCGGTGGGAGATATTCCATCCCCAGAACAGCCGAAATACAACAAATGCCCTAATCGTGCCATACTTAAAATATACGTTTTACCCTATATAAAAAACCGAGGCATGGAGTCTGAGCAAACAGAGTTGGTACTTCAATCCTTCGAAGAAGCAATGAAGAAAGAGGATATAACCCATCTTCTAATAAATCCCACGCTGGCCGAAGACCTTATAATTCACTCTGGTGGCTTGGAAAAAAGGCTGGAAGAATACAGGAAAATAATAGATGATATTCTCCACGGAAAACGTGACATAAATAAGAATAATGAAATCGAGCTTATACTTTCATATACTCTTACAAAAGGAGCAGTAGTGTCACATAGCGACACAAGGTCGCTTGATTATGCAACATTTAGAAAAAGAATCCTGGAAGCAAGGGAATTACCCCCTACCCCGAAAGAATTAAAAGAGACAGAACCTTTCATTATAAGCGAGATAACATATAAAGAAGCCCCTATAAATGTAGGCACAATAAAGCTCTACCATGAGGAGCTCAAAATTCTTCTAAATCGAAGTAACGGCTCCTGGAGAGAAGCATTGTTCGGCATGCTAAAAGATAAGCAAAACGGCCTCAAACCATACTATGAATCTCAGATAAAACCTATGATAGATAAGCTCCTAAGCGAGAGTAGCCTTACATTAGTAGATGATATGTTCCTTAATGATGAAACAGTTCTATCTTTAATAAAGAAGCTCTCAGGTAATATAGCAATTTGGTTTTATAAAAGTAGACACAACACTCATATGAAACATACACTCGAGACGCTCGTTTTTACAATAATACTTAAAGAAAGAATAAGTATGAGCGACAAAAGCCTTATAAATTCTTACAGCGATTCTTCTCCACCGGGCGAAAGACACAAAATGATGTCTCTTCTACTTAATATCTATACAGATACATACCCCGATCTGATAAAAGAGCTTATAAATAGCCAGGACCCGGATTCCGACCTGATTAAGCCCGCCGTTTGGGGTAATAATAAATCCCTCTACCAGGACAGAAAAGCCATAAAGAATGTAAAAAAAGAGTTTGGCAAAGTAAAAACAGAACATATAAAAGACATAAAAGCAACCCTTGTTCCCGCAAAACAAAAAATAGATCGTAATTACTCAAGCATATCCCACGATTGCCTCGGAGAGAATGAAGGCGCCATATACGAAGAGGACTTCCTCCTCTACAGAATCCTACTGGAGAACTCGCAAAGGATAGACGGATATATATATGTCGCGGAAAGAACCGTAAAAGGTGAAAAAATATGGATCTTACCGGGTATACAGCCTTCTCCCAGTGTAGACATAGACTATGATGCCTTCCTGGAGGGGGCGTTAAACGTTCTTGAAGACGAGGCAAGAAAAAGGAATGTCAAGCGTATCTTTCTTCCGGGCGACGCGTCATACCAGTCAAACAGAGAGGGCATGAAAAACGCGATAGAAAGAGCCGCCTTTGAGAGCATTACCCTCCCTCAATCCATATCTTTCCCGAGGAAAGGAAGCCCTTCTTTTGACCTGGACACTTTTCTGCTCGCAAGGATAGTAAGGAATTTATCCATTAAGTATAACGGCTTAGGAAATGTACCAGAGGTTATACTAAAGCAGCGTAATCTGACCCTGCAAAGTATTAGCCAGGGATGGTATGAAGCGACTTGGAGTGGAGGAATAAACTTTCAGTTAACGCTTGGCCTCAACCAGTCTCAGAGGCAAAAAGTGCTTGCAGCTATTTCTGGCACAAGAAAGATTTTGGCCGATTATAGAGTTAAGACTGGTTTTAGAAGCGTTTGCCAGATGCATACGCTTTTATTGCTGCATATACTTTCTCTAATGGAGATTCCAGTCAGAAGAATTTATTTTAAGGGCCACTACGCTGTTGAATTAACAGATACCGGTTATGTAGCCGACGCCTTTCCTTCCACAAGCAGCCTGTACATGTATCGCCCTAAGAAAAGTAGCCTCAATCTAAAGAAAAAACCCGGATTAATTGTAAAGCCAGGCAGCCAAGCACATAAAAAATATTACAGCCTTTTTGAGCCAAAGCCCGTAACCGAAACAAACACAAAACCCAAATTTAGAATTAATTTACAAGAAATCCTTAGTTTATACAATTCAGAGATAGAAAGAATAACAAAAGGAGAAGTGTTCTACATTGACGGCGTAGCCGAATGTAAGAGAGATGAAGGATTGCATCTAAGCGAGAGTACTATATTAGGTGAGTTTTGCAGGCAATGGACTGAACTTGGCGGGAAGGTATCATTTACAAAATTAGATATTCGTGATGAGGCTTTGGAAACGTTAAATGTTAAAAACGCAATGGGTATTGGAGCACTTGCAATCGGGCTTGATGATAAAGTTAAGATTTCTCTGCAGGGTCCGCGATGGTTGGTTGAACATTATGGTGAAGAGGTTCTGGCGAAGATAAAACAAATGTTTGTTCGCCAACTTGCAGAAGATTATATAGTCAAATTGCCATCTAATAAGCAAAAGCGGCCAGGCCCTTTTCCTGCACGAACCCGAGGTATTACATCTATTCCTGTTCTTTTGGCTAGTTGTTTGCCGGTGTTGTTAGCGTATCCGGAAACATTAGCCTTGTTAGGTATTTTAGCGGTAGGGGTTGCTGCCGGAGTTGTTAATGGAAAAGGTGATTTTGACTCAGGCTACTCTCTTATGCGGAAGGCGTTTTCCTCCAAAATAAGCAATTTCTTATCTAATTTTTCTGGTGTTATTTTGGAGAGAAGGTCTTTTAGGGCGTTAATAATTGTAGCAGGGTTGGGTGGATGGATTTTGATGCGGATAATCCCTGAATATTTTTGCGGCGGATACATTAATATATCGGCAAAATGCTGGTCATGGGTTACTATTATTCTTTTGCTTTCTTGCGCTACTTGGGCTATCTTTTTATCCTCTGAACCTCGGGGTAGAACTAAGACGTCATGCTTTTCCGCTTTTAGAAAATTTTCTACTTCCTTACGAACATTTTCGTCAATAAGAAATCGCATATTAGGTTACTTTGACAAAAGGAATGTATTCGCCCGTTTTAATTACTTCCGCAGCATAATGCAGGGCTGCTTGAATGTGCTCTTTGGTAAGTTGAGGGTAAGCATTCTTAATAATTTCTTCCGGTGTCTCACCAGCCTCAAGCATTTCAAGAACAAGATAAACCATTATGCGCGTGCCTTTAAAACAAGTTTGACCATGGCATATGTTAGGATCTGCCGCGATATAGTTAGTATAATTCGTCATTTTGGTTACCTCCTCTATCTCTATCTAAAATATACTATATCTTGCCCAAAAAGTCAATCTTTTCCCACTCCGAACCCCAAAGCCGCAAAAGCCCGAAACCGGGGCATTGTATATCCTCCTGTTCTTTTGGCTAGTTGTTTGCCGGTGTTGGGTCTCTTAGGCAGGAATAATGAGCAAGAGGTGTTCACCGCAGGCCTGCTTTCGCCCCCTATGCTGATTCTGTTAGCTCTAGCAGTCGCAGCTTATCTTTGTCAGAGGCTAAACCTCGGACAAAAGCTGTTTAGGCCTGGCCTAAACAGGATTAGGAAGAAGATAGTCATAATGGTTCTTATGGTCAGCATTTTCCTATCTACTTTGCCGGGGTGCACCTATCCATCTTATCAACATATAAAGGCTATTCAAGCTACGCCTTATACTATGACTGATAAAACTATTCCAAGATTGATTGATATACTGCAGCATAATTTGATGTGGGAATGGCGTAGAACAGCGGCTAAAAAATTAGGAGAACTTGGCGATGAATCAGTTGTTCCGGTCTTAGTTGAGGCATTCAGGAAGAATAAAAAAGCAGAAATCCGTTGTGCTATTGTCGAATCTTTAGAGGCTCTTGGTGACAAAAGAGCCATTTCAATTTTGACCGAAGTCGCAGCAAAAAATGAAAGCCCAAAACTCCGTTATGCTGCTATCAAAGCTCTATTCGCTATTTCTGGCGAAGAAGCTACAGCAGTTTTTAAAGGAGCCTTGCAAGATGACGACTCTAATGTACGTTTAATTGCTGCTGGAAGCCTATGGAAGTTTGGCGATAACTCGGTTATTCAAGTTGTAATTGATGTTTTAAAGAGCGCTAAAGATAGAGATATTCGTGTAACAGCTGTTGAAATGTTAGGCGAGTTTGGTAGTAAAATTGCTGTTCCCGCCTTAACTAAGGCATTGGATGATGAGGATACATATATTCGTGCAGCTGCGGCACAAGCTTTGTTAGATATTAATAAGCTAAAAGAATCAAACTCTCAACCTAAGCAGAAAACCCGAAGCAAAGGCATTATATATACTCCTTTTCTTTTGGGTATGTGTCTGCCAGTATTGGCTGTCTTGGGTGTAAATAACGACCCAGAAGCACTCGTAGCCGCTAATCTTTCGCCTCCTATAAGTATATTAATAGCTATTTTGGCAGTAGGATTTTTAGGTTATTATATCTTAAAGTATCTCAGAAAGCATTTTAGGAAATCCATAATTATAGCTATGATTGTAGCAATAACTATAAGTACTTTTTTCAGTGCTGGTTGTGATTCTGGTTTAACGCACACAGATACTGTATTTATGGGATATGCAGGTGTAAAAAAACATATGATTTTAGGAGATGCCTGTCTTAGTCGCGGGGATCGTAAATGTGCCGAAGAACACTATAGTAAAATTGTGTTAATGTGTAGCAGAGGATTAGAATCTCCACCATGCTATGCCGAAACATATCTTTCACGAGGCGATGCTTATGTAAGATTAGGTAAATATGAGCAAGCCATGGCAGATTACGATAAGGGCATTAGGATAAACTCGTTCAATGAAAGAGCTGGCTTTGGCTTAGGTAAGGCACTTCATACGACATATTATGCTTTACCTTATTATAATCGGGCATTGCTCCATCATAGGTTAGGGGAATATGCCAAGGCTATTTCTGATTATAGTGAAGTTCTTAAGCGCAAGCCCAAATTCAGTATAGGCTACTATAATAGAGCAATTGCTTTTGAGATATTAGGATTGGAGAAAGATGCTATTGCGGATTACACCAAGGTTTTTGAGGCTAATCTAGATTATGGTCCAATGCTCGCAACGACCATAGCGGCTCTGAGAAGATGCGGCAACGAATCAGGTTTTGAGGCCTCAATTGCAGGGCTAGAGAGTAAAAATAAGAATATCCGCTTAGCTTCCGCTTACGCCTTGGGTAGATTGGGTGACTCGGCAGCTATTCCAGGCTTGGTACAAAGATTGGATGATAAGAACACCGATGTGCGTGGAACAGCCATGAACGCCCTGCGCCTTATAGATACAGATGATCGTGACACTATTGTCTCGGCTACAATTAAGGGCTTGAAAGATAAAGATGAGAGAGTGCGCATACTTGCTGCCAGGATTATAGCAGAAAAGAAGTTATATGCCAAAGAAGCTGTGCCAGGTTTGTTAAAACTTTTTGCAAAAGGTTCTGATGATGCTCGTCAGTTTGCTGCAGAGATTCTCTTCACAACAAAATTAGTTAATGAAGTTTCTGTTTCTGTTTTGGAAAAGGCTCATAAAGATGAGATTCTGAATATTCGCATAGCTGGCATTTGGGGCTGGGGCAATCTTAAGCATGAACTTGCGGTTAGCAAGCTAATCGATAGTTTAGGTGATGATGAATTAAGAGTTCGTGGTGCAGTTCTAATTGCGCTTGGAAAAAAAGAGGATGCTCGGGCAAAAGAGATGCTAATCAAGTTTTCTGAGGGTAAGGATAAGTTTATGCGTGAATATGCCATAGGCAGTCTATGGAATGTTGAAGATGAAGTAGCGATTAAAATTCTTTTGCCAGCCACAGATGATAAAGAGGGTACTGTGCGCCAGGCTGCGATAAAAAGTTTAATTTACAGGTTTGAAAATAATCCTCAATTGATAGATGCTTTTATCCATATTGCTCAAAAAACAGATGAAAATACTTTAACGCGTCAGATAGCTATAGAGGTTTTAGGCGAAAGACCTGAACCTGAAGCACTCAATTGTCTTATACAGTGCGCAAAAGATGAAAATGCTTCCGTTAGAGGAGTAGCTGTGTTATCATTAGAGGGTAAGATTGTTGATAATCCGCAGGCATTAGAAGCTCTCAAGCTTACCTTGGATGATGAGGATACAGGCGTACGCCGGGCAGCTATAACGGTGTTATCAGAGCATTTAAAGGAGTTTCCGGAATTGGTAGTATTACTTAGCGAAAAATTAACCGATGATGAGCCTCTAATTTGCCGTACTGCAGCGCTATCTCTAGCAAAGTATGTAGGCGACTTCCCCGAATTAAAAGAACCCATTGAGCAGGTTTTAAGAAAAGGTGAGTTAGAAACTCGTCAGGCCCTGGTACTTAATTTACGAGAATCAGATAGTCCCGAAGCGTTGGAGCTTCTCAAGACAGCCTATCAGGATAATTACTGGCCTATTCGCCAGACGGCAGTTTTATCAGCAGCCGAAATTGATTTACCTGAGGTGCCGGATTTCATTGCAAATGCTGCAGCCGACAATGCCTGGCAGGTGCAGCAGGCCGTAGCCTTTGTGGCCAACAATTTTCCCGACCCGCAAATCACCCAAGCTGTTATGCCGCTGTTAGAAAGTACCCATCATTTAGTAAGACAGGCTGCAGCAGGAACGTTAGCCCCAAGAATTGATATCAGTCCGGAATTAATCGGACCGGTCAATAGAATTATAAACAGTGATCCTAATCCATTTGTCCGCCAGACGGCAATACTTTCTTTACCAACAGAGTTTAAGCAACCGCAATTATTGGAATCCGTCAAAGGCAACTTAAGCAGCAATAACTGGCGTGAATCCTCAAGCGCTGCGTTAGCATTGAGCAGTCAAATCAATCACCATCCCGAAGTCCTTAATTCCGTCAAACCTTTGCTAGAGAGCAACCATTGGCAAGACAGACAAGCCGCAGTCCAAACAATAGCCATCTCCAACTACCCCCAAGTTCCCGACTTACTCAGCGCACAACTAAACGACCCATCGTGGCAAGTGCGCCATACCACCATTAATTCTCTGGGCAACAGACTCAATGACTTCCCGCAATTACAAAATCGCATTAAACCATTCTTAAATGATTCCCATCATTTGGTTCGTCAGGCAGCAACGATGAGCTTGGGTAACCAACTTAACAACAACCCTCAATTGGTTAAGCCATTTGTTAATGCTGCGCAGCATGATGCTGACTTTTGGACACGTCAAATTGCAGCTGTATCTTTACAAGCCCTAGAAAATCCTCCTCCACAAATGAAAAATATTGAGCCTGTTATCCATCAAAGTATACTAGATGTAAAAGCGGTAGTTTTTATCCCCGGTGTCGATGATCGACTAGGATTTAGATCTAGGACAGGTCGAGATTTAAATGTAGATTCTTCAAAAGATCTTCGTTTAAGAAAAGTATTCGAATCAGGTGGAATACCATTTATTGAACACCGCTGGCCAGGCAATCGTGATGATATAGCCAGCGCCCAACTATCATTAGATGCTACAATGACGAAAGCCTTAGACATTGCCGGACCTGAAGGCAAAGTAATGACTATAATGTACAGTGGGGGTAATTGGGTTGGGGAGCGTTTCGGTGCACCTAATCTAGAACCAATGGTAAGGCAGGCGTTTAATGAAAATAGAATTGACCTTTTAAGTCTTGCTTCTCCTTCAAGATATGATTTTAGTAAAATAGATTCCGACTGGAAAAATATAGGCTCTCCATTCGATCCCGCTTATAGGCTTTCAGAAATGATTACTCCAAATCGTTACGATATTCAATATAGCTATTTCCCCAATATTGTTTTAAATCCCCACGATATTCATAAGGACCCCAGAGTTATTTATAGCATAACACACTTAGCGATTCCGCAGTCACATTCTATGAATTTTACAAATATTGCACCGCCAACTCCGTATTTAGATCAATTGGAGCAGAAGTATTCTGTTCTAGGAAAGCATCCTATGTCTATAGATGCGTATAACTCTTTAGTGGAAACTAATAGATGGCATAACCAAATTAGGTCACGGAACATAACTACCTTTGACCCAAGATATATGTCTACTTCACCGCCTGGATTTGAGCACAATGTTTTGGATTCAACCAGCAGATGGCGACTTGAGGTTTACCGACAGAATATAACAACATTTGACCCAAGATATATGTCTACACCTCCGCCAGGTTCGGTATATATTCCATCTTCAGTAACCGGAGGCGCTCCTTATACAGGCGGGCCATAGTTTTTACAGTAGTATAAAGAAAGAGAAAGGCAAGCAAATGCAGTCACAATTATCAGAGAAAAAGGCAAAACTTTACGTTATTATAATTGCAGTTTTTCATTTAGTTTCAGGTGTTTGGGAATTTTTGATGGGTTTGACACAGGGCGAATCTATATCTTTGGAGACTTATTTTTTTCTAGATATTTATCGCAGTTACCTCGGAATTATTGGTCTTATTACAATTTTACTTGGCATTTTACTTTTCTTCAGACTCAATATGATTAGATTGATTGTTATAGCCTTAGCTTGGTGGAATTTATTTATGTCACCGTTATTGATGATATGGTGGGATATATATGCGATATTAATTAAGGGTTTTTTAGTTACTGACTCATGGTTTGGCTTGTGGATTGAGACGCTTGTTATAACGGTAGTTCTCACAATTGTTCGCCTTTACATTATCAATATGTTGAAGTTATCAAAAGCAGGATATATTTTCTTACGCAAGAAACCCGAAGTTAAGGTTGGTTGAGGTTTAACCTCAACGTAGCAAAGGAATATAAAAGGATAGTAAAGGAGACGGTGTCGGTTTTGTTCGGGACACTGTCTTGAAATTATGCAGGACAGTGTACCCTCTAATATAAGCTGAGTTTATTGTACTATACTCTTGAGATTTGGCTAAAAAGACACTGTCCCGATTGAAACTGAGACACTGTCCCGATGGATTTGGACAACGTCTCCAGAATACTTGGTAGGTAGTAAAAATAAGGAGAAGTAAATGACTAATGAAAAGAAAATTTATAAAAGTATTCCCGGAATATTGCTTGTAATTTTTGTAATATCTCCACTGGGTAAAATCTTTGACATTTATTTTACACCCTCTTTGATAAACATTCTTGGTTTGCTTTTTGCGATATCTTGGCTATATATAATTATGGGTTTGATTACATTGAAGAAATGGGCCTGGAAGCTATTGCTTGCTATTTTTTCAACAACAATAGCAATGCTAGTTTTCTTTGAATTATTACTTAGATTAGCAGGTGGATCAAGGATTAATTTAGAGAGCTTACCAGAAGGACTACTTTACATGGTTTTCTGGGTTTCTTTGGTAGTGATACCGGTTTTTGGAATTTCGGCCTTGATAAGAAAAATAAGAAAAGATAAAAATAACAAATAACAAAATAGAAGATATGGACGATAAATTTAATGATAAATATAGAATTAGAACATCACGCCTGCAGAATTGGAATTATGCCTCAATAGGATATTATTGTGTTACGATTTGCACCTATAATCGCACCAATTATTTTGGAGAGATTGCAGATGGTAAAATGCAATTATCCAAAATCGGCAAAACCGCACAGCAATATTGGTTGGAAATACCGAAACATTACCCAATGGTTAAATTAGATGAATTTATTGTTATGCCAAACCATATCCATGGGATTATTGTAATAAATGATAAAAATAATACGGACATGATGGTAGAGACGCCCCAATGGGGCGTCTCTACAAAACACGCAACACCCCCGACAAAACATGCATCGTTACCAACCACGCCCGGTGGGGATAATCGTCAATGGAAACCAAATTCATTAGGGTCAATTATTAATCAATTTAAATCAATTTGTACCAAACGAATTCGCCAATCACAAAATATTGATTTTAAATGGCAAACCCGGTTTTATGACCATATTATACGCGATGAAAAATCGTTAAATAGCGCCCGGGAATATATTGTAAATAATCCGGGCAATTGGGAAAACGATAAGGAAGTGATTGGAGATGGAAAATAGGAAATATAGAAGATGGGATATTGAAAGAGAAGCGAATTTGGAAGGGATGGGTTGTTTAGTAAAAGATATAAGTTTTATGGGAGCAGGGGTTTATTTAAAGGAGCCCCTCTCATTTGCTAAAACTTTAAATATCACTATAGATTTAGGCCCGGATGTCGGCCGGATTGAAGCAGAGTCAAAGATGTCCTGGCAGAAGATACTGGAAGATGAGATATGCTGCGGCCTATATTTTACCAAGATAAAGGACCTTTATAAGAGAAGAATCTATAGCTATTTATCTTTGGATAAACTTGCGGAATTAAATAGAGTATGGTGGCAGGATCTACGATGAAAATAGATAGGAATAATAAGCAAAATATGTTGACAAAGGAAAAGAGCTGTACTATGATATAGTACAGTTGTGCTATTGTATAGTACAAAGGGAGGGGAAAAAGATATGTTGATACCAAAAGAAAGAAAGAAAATATTAGAACTTTTTTTGAAAGATCCTTTTAAAGAGATTCACCTTAGGGAAATTGCAAGAGTTTCAAAGGTCTCTTTGACTAACGTAAAGAGTTCTATGCGTTTGCTTGCTAAGGATGGCATGTTTGCAAAAAGAGAAATTTCTAATATGAACTTTTTTAAACCCGACTTGCATAATGAGGCTCTTTTAAAAATATTTGAACTTCTAGAGCTTGAGAGAAGAGAAAACTTTTACAAAAAGAATAAAAAGATAGCCAGATTATTGGATAAATATACGCAGAGGATAATAAAGTTGTCAGACAAGAGAATTCAATTGGTGATTCTTTTTGGTTCGGTTGCAAGAGGCGAGTGGACTAAAGACAGCGATATCGACATATTGGTAGTTGCCTCGCAAAAAGATAAAGATATAACAGCTGTGTTAAATCAGGCCAAGAAAGAAACTGCTCTTTTATTAAATGTAAGCCCTGTAACTACTACGACCGGGAAATTTATCAAAGGATTTAAGGAAAAAGCAGAGTTTTACGATGAGCTCTGGAGAGACAGGATAGTTTTATATAATGAGTTTTTATTCTGGCAGTTGATTAAGGAGGGAGGCGAGGTGCATGGTCAAATATCTTGAACAAACTTTAAAAGAATGTTTTCATCCTAAAAAAGGCAAGCCTGGTCTTCGTAAGGTAGACATAAACAGAGAACGCGCAAGACAACATATTGATAAAGCGCATAGTAACTTAAGGGCAATGAAGATAATGTTTGACAGTGATTCATTTGATTGGACTATTATTTGTGGCTACTATGCTATGTATCATGCAGTGCTTGCTTCTTTATTTTTAGTAGGCATACGGGCCACGGCTCATTATTGCGCTATAGCAGCTTTTAAAAAATTCTATATTGAGCGCGGCAAAGTAAAACCTGAGTATTTAAGCTATCTTAAAAAAGCAAAAAAGCTTGAGGAAAAATATGCTGAGGTTTTAGAGAGAGCCCAAGAGACAAGAGTTATCGAGCAGTACGGTGTTGAAGTTATTACTAATGATGAAGCCGAGTGGATTATTGAGGATTCAAAAGATTTTGTTCTTAAAATAGAGGAAATACTTGCAGGATAAGCATTTGGTTGAGGAGGTGAGTGAGGATGATGATGCAAAAGGACGACCGCAGGATGTTCGACCGTTTTGCGGTGGATTTTTCCGCCGAGATTAACACTCCTACGGGGGAAGAAAGCGCATATGCGCAGTGCCGCGACGTTAGCGCCGCCGGCGCAGGTTTACTTACGCAAGAGAGGCTGGTGCCCAACAAAAGTATGGAGATAACCCTGGGTATCCCTGACGGACGGGAGCCTTTTCGGGGGCTGGGCCGGGTTATCTGGTCCAAAAAGGTCCAGGAGAGCAAATGGCGCTCGGGGTTGGAGTTTAAGACCGTGGATTTTATGGGCCTAAGGAGAATCTTCGCAACACTGCCGCAGCGGGCCTAAGAAGCACTGTCCGGTTTCGCTATAACTGCTTGACAAATAAGAGGTATTATGATATTCTAAGATAATATTTAAGATGTTATTTAACTTCTTAACAAAGGTGGGCACGCTGTTTAAACAGTCCATATTCTATATTCTGATAGTAAGCCTAATAGCAGGCATAGCCGCCTGCGCCAGGCCTGTAGAGAAGAAGGCCGATGTGGTCATCTGGCACTGGATGACTGACCGAAAAAAGGCCCTTTCCGAGCTGGCCAGGCAGTATGAACAGAAGACAGGTCAGAAAGTACAGTTTAAGTTATTTGCTCCCTCTGATGTATATAGTCAGAAAATCCAAGCCACTGCGCAAGCTAACAACCTACCTGACGTATTTGGAGTTTTAGGAGAAAAAGAAAGCTTCGCTATTTTTATTAAAGCCGGGCATGTGCTCAACCTAAAAAGTTATATGCAGGCCGACAAAAAAGAATGGGAAAATAAGTTCTTTTCCAAGGCACTTTTGGTTAATCAGTTTAAACGCGGCAATGAGTTTGGAGTTGTGCCGGGAATCTATGGAGTGCCTATTGACGTCAGCAACGAGCAGATGCTCTACAATAAGGATTTGTTTGTCAAGGCAGGCCTTGACCCGGAGGCGCCGCCTGAGACCTTTGAGGAATTTATCCTCGCGGCAAAAAAGATAAAAGAGACCGGCGCCCAGGGATTTGTCTCGGGCTGGGCAGAGACCTGGATGTTGAACTGCATGGCCTCCAATTTCGCCTTTAACATTATGGGTGAGAAGAAGGTAATGGATACCTTCCGCGGAAAGGTGCCTTACACCGAGGCCGACTGGATTCGCGTCTTTGCTCTGTTTAAAACGATGGCCGATGAGGGCGTTCTGGCCATGGGCATTGTGGCGATGAACAATAAAGACGCCGAGCAAAACTTTGCCAACAACCGCGCCGGCTTTGCCTTTAACGGCTCCTGGTGCGTGAATGTCTATCAGGGGATGAACCCCGACTTAAATTACGGCGTGATGTTTATGCCGCGGGCCTCGGATAAATACCCAATGCTGATTTGGGGCGGAGCGGGCTCATCATTGATGGTTAATGCAAAGTCAGAAAACAAAGAAAAGGCAGTTGGGTTTTTAAAGTGGCTCACTGATGACACGCAGCAGGCCTATTTGGCTCAAAAGACAAACAACCTTCCGGCAAATAAAAACTCAATTAGCGATATCAGTCCAATCTTAGCGGAGTTTGTTAGCGGCATGGAACAGGCCACTCATCCAAGCCTGTGGCCGGTGCATGAGAAAAGCACCGCGCTCGATGCCTTTAACATTGGCCTGCAATCAATAGTCCTGGGCACCAAAACTCCCCAGCAGGTTGCCCGGGAAGTGCAGGAAGTTAAAGAAAGATTATGAGAGCAAAGTCTACTCTTGAAAACTATCTGTTCATTTTGCCGGCGGTAGCCATCTTTGCCGCCTTCTATATCTATCCCTTTTATGAAATTTTCAATTTAGGCCTGCATTCCTGGGATGGGATCTCTCAGGCCAGGGTGTTTGTGGGTTTGCGAAACTTCAAAGAGATTCTTTTCCAGAACCGCCACTGGTGGCCGGCGATGGGGCATGCCGGCTATATTACCTTAATTGCCCTAACTTTTCAGAATGCCTTAGCGCTTGTCTTAGCAATGGCCTGTGACAGACAGATAAAATTAGGTAAATTCTATCGTCTTGTATTTTTCATTCCTCCGGTATTATCCGAGGTGGTTGTAGCCTTAATCTGGAAATGGATCTTTAACCCCTATTCGGGGCTGCTTAATCATACCCTAAGCGCTACGGGATTAGGGCACCTGGTCCGGGCCTGGCTTTCTGAGCCGCAAACAGCCCTGACTTGCGTTGCCATAATTCATTCCTGGAAGGGTTTTGGTTGGGGCTTTATTATTTTGTTGGCGGGCCTTCAGACTATTCCTCAGCAATTGCATGAGGCGGCAAGGGTTGACGGGGCCAGTTCCTGGCAGAGATTCCGGCACGTAACTATGCCCTTGATGATTCCGGTGTTTGTGCTGGTTTCAATCCTGACCATCCTCGGTTCAATGCAGGCCTTTATTCTGGTATTAAAGATGACCGCGGCAACCCCGGCTTTAGGCACACATGTTCCGGTAACGCAGATTCTTTATTATATGCGTAATTTTCAGCCGTCAAGATTTGGTTTTGCTTGTGCCCAAGGAATTATGTTGGGTTTAATCTTGGTTACACTTTCTTTTATGCAGATGCGTATCTCTAAAAAGATGAAACAGGCTTGACGTTATTATGAACAATAACAACAATCTGAATAACAATGACCTGAATTACAAAGCCAGAAGTTTCGGCAAGGGCCTTTTGCTGAATGTATTTTTGCTCCTGGTAACAGCAACCTGCCTTTTCCCGCTTATTTGGGCCTTTGGTACGAGCCTGAAGACCCAAAGCAGTGTTTTCTCTGATATGTCTATGATTCCCAGCGTGCTTCATTGGGAAAATTATTACCTGGCCTGGACGGACGGAAATTTCGGTACTTATTTCTTGAATAGCTTAATTTATACAGTGTTTACGGTCTTTGGCATTGTAATTGTATCATCCCTGGCAGGATATGCCTTCTCACGCCTGGAGTTTCCCGGGAAAAATTTTTTCTTCTATGTGTTCCTGGCGGCGATGATGATTCCTCTTCCGGGAAGTTTTGTTCCTTTGTATGTGGTGATGCAAAAACTGCACCTTTTAAATACGCGTTATGGTTATATCCTCTGCATGATTAATGTCGGTTTATCGCTTAGCATATTTTTATTTAAGGTATTTTTTGATAAGCTGCCCAGGGACTTAGAGGATGCCGCGCGTATTGACGGCTGCTCAAAACTAGGGATTTGGTGGAATGTGGCCTTGCCTCTGGCGCGGCCGGCGCTGGCGGTAATCATAATTTTTAATTCCCTGAATGTCTGGAATGAATTTATCCTGGCCAATATTATCTTTGACGATACAAAATTTATGCCTCTTCAAGTAGGCCTGGCAACTTTTCATGGTGAATTTGTAACCCAGTATCCGCTGCTTATGGCGGGAATAGTTATTACGGTTATTCCCATTCTTTTAATTTATATTTTCTTGCAGAGGCATATTGTAAAAGGATTAACCGCAGGAGCAATGGCAGGGTAAAATGAAAAGAACCTATCTTAAGCTGACCATTTGTCTTTTATTAATTTTGCAAGCTAATTTGGCCTGCGGGCAGCAAAAGGAACAAACGACGCAAGAAGAATTTAAGCTGGAATCGGTGGAACTCGAAGATGAGTCCTCCGGGTACTTGACGCTCAAGGCCTGGGAGGCATCGGGAGAGAAGAATTATCAGGCTGTTGAGGCCTACGCAAAGAAGTGCATTGATCTTTATGGCGATGAGGCGCGCAGGCAGCAGCGGTCTTTGAGCGATTTTCCGCCGTTGAAGAAACAATCTGCCTTTGACATCCTGAATAACGTGGCTACCTGTTATTTTATCCGCGCCGAAGCACTGATGCGCCAGGGAAAGGGCCAAGAGGCGCGCGAAATTTTTCAGTTGATTATTGACGAGTATAGTTTTGCCCAATGCTGGGACCCGCGGGGATGGTACTGGAAAGTAGCCGAGAAGAGCCGCCAGACTATTGAGAAGATAGACAAGGGGACGGCAGCAGAGATAACCGAAGAAGAAAGGCCCAGGCCCCCGGTGTCTGAATTGACGCTTTTTGAACCCGGCATAGAGGCCATAGTTGATTATGCTAAATACGGGAGTTTTGAAAATCTGGGCTCATCAGATTATCGCTATAAGATTAGCGACCAGGCCGGATTAGCCCAAGCCTGTGGTGAGGGGGTCTATCCCAATACCACTTCTTGGCGCAGAGCGCCGGATTATCTGGCCCTTAAAGGCAGCGACAGGCTCAAAGGCGAACACTGGGACTTTCTTTACACAGATGACGTACAGGCCAATTTCTATAAATGGAATATGGCGGCCGAGGCCCAGGGGATAAAGCAGTTTTATATCGGTTTTATCCTTGAGCAGGCCGGTTTTTTTGAACAGGCAGTGAAATGCTATTATTCTATCCTTGTCCATTTTCCCGGTGTTGTTGGCTGGACCTACTGGCAGACGCCCTGGTATATCGGGCCGGTAGCGGTTAATAAAATCAACTATATCCTAAGGCACCATCCGGAGCTGGGAATGAAGCTGGAAGGCGCCGAGATTAAAATTGCCAATTCCTTTGATGAGGACGTACGCAACGACGTAACGATTTGTAATCCCGGGCGCCTAATTAAGGCCTCGCCCAAAGAACTTATTCCCAGGGGTTTAAACCTGAAGCGGATGAAGGTTGTTCAGCGAAGAGGCGCAGGGCACGTTCAGCTCGTTCAGTATGAAAACGGCCACTGGCAGCTTCTGGTGGATGGAGAGCCCTTTCCCGTGCGTGCGCTAACCTATGCAGCGACAAAGGTCGGGCAGAGCCCGGATGAGGGAACCTTGGGCAACTGGATGGAGGAGGACCTTAACCTTAACGGAAAAGCCGACGGGCCCTATGACGCCTGGGTGGATAAAAACGCAAACAACATCCGGGATGCGGATGAGCCTGCAGTGGGCGACTTTGAATTGATGCGCCAAATGGGCGTAAATTCTATCCGCGTCTATCATTACCCCCAAAAGGCAAATAAGGAATTGCTCGCTGCTTTATACCAGACCTACGGCATTATGACCATTATGGGCGATTTTCTCGGCGCCTATACGGTAGGTTCAGGAGCAACATGGTATGAAGGTACCGATTATACCAACCCCGAGCATCAGAAAAATATGTTAGCCGGAGTTGAGGCAATGGTTAACCAGTTTAAGGATGAGCCCTGCATCTTGTTTTGGCTCTTGGGCAACGAAAACAACTACGGCGTGGCCAATAACGCCAAAACCAACCCCCGCGCATATTATAAGTTCGTCAATCAGGCGGCAAAGTTGGTGCATAAGCTTGACCCTACGCGCCCCGTTGCCTTATGCAATGGCGACGCGCTTTTCTTGGATATCTTTGCCCAGGAGTGTCCCGAGGTGGATATCTTCGGCGCCAATGCCTATCGGGGAAAAGAGGGTTTTGCTAATTTCTGGCTGGATGTAAAAGAAAAGGCCGGCAAGGCCGCTTTGATTACCGAATACGGCTGCGGCGCATATTGCGAAGGAAAAGTTTCCTCCTATGCCGAGGAGGCTCAAGCCGAATATCATCGCGGCAACTGGGATGATATTGCATACAATATGGCCGGGTTTGGCCAGGGGAATTCCCTGGGGGGGATAATCTTTGAATGGTTGGATGAGTGGTGGAAGGCCTATGAGCCGGCGCGCCATGACTGGAAGGGCCAGTTTTACGGCCCCTTCCCCGACGGGTTTATGCATGAGGAGTGGCTGGGCCTCTGCGGCCAGGGCGACGGCAGCAAAAGTCCGTTCTTGCGCAAACTGCGTAAGAGTTATTATGCGTATCAACAAATGTGGAACAAATAGGGGGTGGTGTGGAACAGCAGACAACTTAGGGGCGGCAAGCGTAACATAACTTTATCCCGATAGCAAAGCGCTACGAAAATTTATAAATAAATTTTCTTGCAACTATCGGGATCAATTCGACCATATGATTTACGCTTCTTGCAGTCGCGTAAATCATGGTCTCATTGAGGAGAAAAAGAAATGAAGAAGAATTTACCGTATTTTCTGGTTATTGCAGCGTTAATATTTTTGATTATCGGAGTGCTCTCTTCGGGGAAAGGGGCGCTTCAGGCGACTACGCCTGATGAAGATTCCGCAGAACAGCTTTTGCTGGCCCAGGAGAGTCTTGATGCAATAGTTTCTCAAGGAGAGGAACAAGACGCGGCTCCCTCCTTTCCCCAGAAGCTCTTTAATCTCTACACCGACAGCAGCGCGCCCGACAATCGTTACGCGGCTTCCGGTTGGATGGGGGATACCGGCGACATTGTGGTAAACGAGCAGCATATGGAAAATCCCCATTCAGGAACTACCTGTATTAAAATAGGCTATACTGCCAAAGGGGCTCAGGGAAAACGCTGGGCCGGCGTCTATTGGCAGGACCCGGTCAACAACTGGGGTGAGATGAAGGGGGGATACGACTTAACCGGATACAACAAACTCACCTTCTGGGCCCGTGGAGAAACAGGCGGGGAGGTTATTGAAAAGTTTAAGGTGGGCGGTGTCTCAGGTGCCTATCCTGATTCTGTTGAGGTAGTAATGGGCCCGGTGGTTCTGGATACAGAGTGGAAGAAATACAGCATCAACTTGGCCGGCCAGGACCTTTCCTATGTCAGCGGAGGATTTTGCTGGGTTACCAATAGCCGGCTTAATCCCAACGGGGCTGTCTTTTATCTGGATGACATCAGGTTTGAATACGAACCTAACCTACAACTTGAGGATAAAAAAGCCGAGGAGGTGCCTTTTGATGTTTATACAGAAAGGACCTCTGTTACCAATCACTTTATTCCCTCGGGCTGGATGGGGGATACGGCTGATTTAGATATCAAGGACGGATGGACTGCCGACCCCTATTCCGGGACTACCTGCATCAGGATTGTCTATTCGGCAGCCAGTTCCCGCTGGGCCGGTATCTTTTGGCAGAACCCGGAGGACAATTGGGGCCAGGTGAAAGAGGCAGGTTTTGATTTATCCGCCGCTAAAAAACTTACCCTCTGGGCCCGCGGAGAAAAAGGCGGCGAGAGGATTGACGAATTCAAGATAGGCGGCATCTCAGGCGATTACCCTGACTCCGATGTCGCAGGCATTGGCCCGATTATGCTTACGCCTCAGTGGCAGCAATACACCATTGACCTGGCCGGCAAGGACTTAAGTTATGTCATCGGCGGTTTTTGTTTTTCCCTCAACGCCAAGTACAATCCCGAAGGCTGCGTGTTTTATCTGGACGAGATTAGATATGAATAATTAGGAGTATACATTTGAAAAAAGATAGATTTGTTCTGACGGCAGCAATAATAGGACTCTGCGTAATCCTACTCCTGCTTCTTGTGCAAAAGTTTATTTTGCCGAAAGATAAGATATCGATTCGGAAGGTAAGAGGCGGCCACTGGCAGCTTCTGGTTAAAGGTGTGCCTTCTGTAATTAAGGGTGTAGTTTATAATCCCATTCCCATTGGCCGGAGCCACCGCTATAATTTCTGGGCCGATCCTGCCGCCCCCTGGATAGAAGACGGACGCCTGATGCGCCGGATGGGGGTAAATACGGTGCGCTTCTTTGAAGCGGGGGAGAATTCTGAGCAGGCCCGCAAGGTAATCGGCCAGCTCTATCAGGTTTACGGAATCCGCAGCATCCTGGGGCATTGGATGGATTACTGGAGGCCGGGAAATTATGCCGATCCCCAGTATCGTCGCGACCTAACTCAGCGCGTACTGGAAATGGTTAAGGCCTACAAGGACGAAGAAGGCCTGCTGATCTGGATACTGGGCAACGAAAATAACCTTTCCTGGCATGGCGGTGCGCGCATTCCCTGGACCTGTCCCGAGGCAGAAGAGATAAAGGACCCGCAGAAAAGAGAACTGGCCAAGGCGCGTATCTACTATTCCCTGGTTAATCAGATCGCAGTTGAGATTAAAAAAATAGATAAAAAACACCCCGTAGCCTTAGGCAATGCCGATATCTATGCCCTGGAAGCCGCAGGTGAGGTTTGCCCGGATGTAGATTTAGTAGCGCTGACCAGCTATCGGGGCAAGACCTTCGGCAATCTCTGGCGGGAGGTAAAAAGCAAAATAGACAAACCGGTATTGATTATGGAATTTGGCTGCGACAGTTTTAACGCGGTTTCGGGGGAAGAAGACCAGGATATCCAGTCTGTCTTTTTAAGGAGCCAATGGGAGGATATCCGGCGCAATACTGCCGCAGCTACAGGTGAAGGAAACTCTTTGGGCGGCTGTATCTTTGAATGGAATGATGAATGGTGGAAGCACGACGAACATATGCCGGCTTCCTGGTTCGTGCAGAACACCGAAGGCGATTGGTCCGGCGGCGGATACTATTTTGACATTGCCGCGCCCGGCAATATGAACATCAATGAAGAGTGGTGGGGGATTGTTGGCCTTTCCCCGGAATTAGAAAAGGGAATTAACAAGCGCATGCCGCGTAAGGCATATTATGACTTGCAAGAAATCTGGAGGGAGGCGGAAGAATGAGGCGGGTATTGATAAAAATCGTTTGTCTTGAGCTTATCCTGATGTTTGTCTTCTGCATCTCGGCGCTTGCCAGAGAGTCAACAGGTGCGGCGGACTTTCTCTTTGAGACGGGCAAGGAATATTACGAGCAGGGCAATTACAAAGATGCCTTGCATGAATTGGAAAAGGCCCTGATGGTTAATCCGCAGCATGCCCAGGCCCTGCTCTATATCCGGATGATTGAGAAGGAGTTGGGCCCGGGAGAACTGGAAGAGCAGTGGCAGGAAGCCCAGGACCTGGAAAGCGCCGCCCGCGAGAGCGCTGTAACCTGGGCCTTGCGCCAGGCAGAGGCCGGCGTTGTTTACGAAGAAGAATACGAAGAAGAGGAAGAATTCCCTCCGGTATCCGAACTTATCGCAGCCGAGGCAGATGTAGGGGCGGGGCCTGCCCCCGCCCATATAGAAGAGGCTTCTCGGGAACTGGATAGAATAGAGAAGATATTTTGCGCTCCTTTTGAGCGATTTGACAATCTTGTGGAAGAGACGAATGAAAAAATCGCGCCGGTTAAGATTAGCGGAGAATACAGGATGGCCGCCGGCGCAAGTTCAGACAAGGTAACCGCTAAGTTCGCCGATTCCGACCTTGCCGAAAGAAACTGGCGCTATATGGATGCAGGCCAGGGGAGATTCAACTGTTTTGACCCGGTTATCTACAACCGTTTCAGGATGGACCTGGAGACCGAGACTGAAGGCCCCTTTGATGCCTACGCAAGCCTGGTGGTGGACCCCTGGTCCTTCCGGGGCACATCGCGCACAGTGGATATAACCGGAACCGGAACCGGCGGCATTGCCGAAGTCCAATTGAAATATTTTTCCAGTAATCGCCGGGCCCTTAACGAGACCTACCGCACCACCACAGGCGATTCTTTAGGGATTCCGGAGATGAAGGTCGTCGATGACTGGACTACCGGCATAACCAAGGCTACTGAATGGAGCAACAACTTTCCCATCCCGGCATTAGAGATTGACCGTGAGTTTATGCCGATCAGGAAATTATGGTTTGATATCGGTGAAATCGATGAGGAATTTGAAGAAGGAATTCACCTGCGCGTCTTCCCCTGGGCCAGCCAGGACCAGGCCTTAACTACGGATGACCCCTTAATGCTTTCCAACCGCCACAACTACTGGGAAGTCAGCCCCTGGCTCTGGGAGTGGGAGCAGTATCAGGTCTTTTCAGAGACCGATGCCTTTAAACCGGGAGCCTGGTCGGATACCCTGCCTTACCGGGCGCGCGATAGTGAAGGTTATTATTTAACCTATCTGCGCGGCGCCTCTTTGGAGGCCAGAGGCGATAAATTTTCTTTACAGGCAACCGTGGCCCCTCCTTTGAGCCCCTGGGATGACTATCAGATAGTAAATAATATTCCCGCGGCAGCAAGATTGAAGTTCTTTCCCTGGGAGGAGATAATGCTGGGCTCAACCTATACCTTCCGTACCGGTTATACCGGAGGCAAGGAGGATGTGTTTAGCAATACCGTTGCTGTGGATACCGAGATAAAGATTAACCCCCAGGCCACCTTTAGGGCCGAGGCGGCAATGAGTAGGTCCAACACCGATCAGACCAGCGAGGTTAACAGGTGGCGCAATTGCAATAAAGATACCGGGCAGGCCTACAGGGCAGAGGTTTTATATGAGAGTGAAGCAGGCGGGGAATCCTTTGATTCCCTGCAGCTGAAAGCAGCCGGCACCTATATGGGCAAGGATTTTGACACCCCTTTGTCTAATTATACGCAGACGCGCGATGATATGTTCTGGGGAAAGCATATCAGTTTCGCCGAACCGATGGAGGCCTATGAGCCGTTTCGCATCGGTGACGGCATTGATGCGGACAGGTATCTGGGCGAGTTGGATTTGCGCAGCAAGCTGCTTGAAGAGGACCTTGAACTTTTATTGAACTTACGCCGTGTCCATCGCGCCTCCAACGACAAGTACATTGAGACCGTAGTCAGGGGCGAGGGTGCATATAAAGTTAGCCCTAAATTAAGCGCCAAGTTGCTGGTGGTTAACCGCGACCTGCCCGATACCGTGGCCAATTATGACCCCTTGATTGTCAAAAGCAACGGAGACCCCTATCTTAATTATAAGATTGAAGACGGCAAGGACCCTTCAACTTTAACCGGCGGCCTGGGGCTAAAATATGATTTTACTGAGGAGATTTCTTTAACCGGCATTTATGAGCGCTCCAATGACCTGCCCGATTTCCCCCGGGCCCTGTTAAATGATATTGCCTATATCGGCACCAGAACAGAGGGGGGAATTGTTTATGACGACCTGGGCAATCAATTATATGGCCAGGATTTCTTTCCCCTGCCGCCGTATGATTACTTTGATATCTACAAATGCAAGCTGGGCTGGCAGGCAACCGAAGATTTGGCCCTGCGTTTAAATTACACCCGCAATACCTTTAAATATGCCGGGCCTATTGACGATAATGTGAATCACGTTGGTTTTGAGACGGATTATTCGCTTAGCGAAGACTGGGCATTTAGTTTCCGCTATGCCTATTCTAAATTTATCGATGTCTATCGGCAGAATCTCGGCGAAGGCATCCATTACGACGGCCACCATAACTTCTATACGGAGGCAAGATACGATATCGCCGAGGATACGCGCCTGAGGCTGCAATACGGGACTCACGGCTACTTTAATCCCGCTGCCGGAGAATACTCAACCGGCTGGTCTTTAGCCACGGTGGACACCGAACACCTGTTTCGCATCTTCATTGACGGAAAGTTTTAACCAAAACCACACCCCCGGGGTGTGGATGGTTTTTTCGTAAATGCGTAGAAAAGAAAAATTAGCAGTTGGGGAAGTTTATCATATTCTCAGCAAAAGCATCGCTGGTTTTAAAATATTTAATAGCGATGCTGAATTTACAAGAATGAGAAATACGGCAAGATACTATCAAGTCAAAAATATGGCTCATAGGTTTTCTTGGTTTTTAGAATTGGACAAGATCAAAAAAGATGGATTTAGCAAGCACTTTATTTCTATCTCCCAAGGGAAAGAAAAGCTTGTCCAGATAATTGCCTACTGTCTCATGCCTACTCACGTGCATTTAGTGCTAAAACAGCTAGAAGAGAATGGAATATCAATCTTTATGGGCAATATCCTTAATAGCTATAGCCGCTACTTTAATACCAAGCATAAAAGAAAAGGTCCTTTATGGGAGGGTAGGTTTAAAAATGTATTGGTTGACAATGACGAACAATTGCTGCATTTGACAAGATATATACACCTAAATCCTGCAACTGCCTATTTGGTCGATAAGCCAGAAGATTGGACAATGTCTTCTTATAAAGAGTACTTACTGGAGGCTAATAAGGATAATAGAATTTGTGAATACGATGATATTTTAGATATTAACACGCCTTCGTATAAAACATTTGTGGAAGACAGAGTTTCTTACCAGCGAGAGCTTGTGAGCATAAAAAAATTGCTTCTGGAAGACTAACCAAAACCACACCCCCGGGGTGTG
>CAZPGX010000007.1:0-8352 GCA_964586605.1 uncultured Planctomycetia bacterium | reverse complement strand
ACGCCGAATACGCCCCGGCCGTGGATTAATTATTTAACCAACGAAAAATACTGCGCAATTATTTCGCAGACCGGCGGCGGCTACAGTTTTTTCAAGGATTGCCGCACAGGGCGTATCAATCGTTGGAAGCCTGAGAACTGGCATTTTGACAGGCCCGGTAGGTATATCTATGTGCGGGAAAAAGTAAAAAGGGGCCAGGCCCCTTTTTCGCTAACCTATCAGCCCCTGCGGGTTAAACCGGACTTTTACGAATGCCGGCACGGCTTGGGCTATACGGTAATTTCAACGAAATATTCCGGTATCCATTCCCAGATTACCTATTTTGTCCCCCGCAATGAAAATTGCGAGTTGTGGCTGGTGAAGATTACCAACAATACAAAAAAGAGCAAGAGCTTGGAGGCCTTTCCTTACGCGGAGTGGCTGATCGGCGATTATCACATGGAGCTGCGTTACCGCAATATCATGAACCTTTACAATCGGGTCTGGTACGATAAAAAAGAAAAGCTCATCCTGGCCAAAAAGACCGCTGCCTGGGGCGACTTCAACATCAAGCCTTTTACCGATTTACTCTTTTTTGGTTCATCGCTTCCGGTAACCGGACACGCGGTCTGTAAAGATAGTTTTTTAGGCAGATACAACAGCGAGGAAGATCCTGCTTCGATAATGACGGGTGAATTCAAAAATACCGATTTTTGTTCCGGGGAAGACAGCATTGCTTGTCTGCGCCATCAGTTTAACCTTAAGCCCGGAGAGGCCCGCGAGTTTGCAGTGATTATGGGCCAGACGGATTCTCAGAGTGATGTTAAAAAACTAGCACGCAAATACCGTGTGCTTTCCAATGTAAAAAAAGAACTTAACTTAGTTAAGTTGTTATGGAAAGAGCGCATCGTGGATAATATCCAGGTCAAGACACCTGATAAAAATTTTGACCTGATGCTCAATGTCTGGGTGAAATACCAGCTCTATATCTGCAACTTCTGGTCGCGCTCGCCGTCGTTTTATCATGAGGGTTCCGGCGGCCGCGGTTACCGCGATTCCTGCCAGGACGGGGAGGCGATAATTTCCATCAACCCGCAGTTTGCCAGAAAAAGGATTTTGGTTTTGGCTTCTCTAATCAGAAAAGACGGGACCTGTGCCCCGGGATTCGCCGAAGGCAAAAAACCGCAGGGCCACCGTCCGAATAAAGACCATCCAATATGGCTTACTGTGACTGCGGCCTCCTACATAAGGGAAACCCATGATATAAAGATTCTTTCAAAAAAATTGCCCTATCTAAAAGATGGCTGGATTGACGGTTGGCATAAGGATTCAAAATTTAAAGGAGGCTCAAGAGACGAGGGAAGCGCAACATTATTTGAGCACCTGGAGCGCAACTTAAATTATACATTTGCCGATACCGGCAAAAAAGGCCTGCCTTTAATCGGCCATGCCGACTGGAACGATGCCATTGACGCCGCCGGGATAAAATTAAAAGGCGAAAGCGTCTGGTTAGGCCAGGCCCTGGTGCGTTCGCTTAAAGAATTAAGCTGGATGGCTGCACTTATCGGCAAAAAGAAAAAATCACAAGAGTATGGGCGTAAGGCTAAAGCAATGTCCGAGAAGATCAACAAATATTGCTGGGACGGCAGCTGGTACAAGCGAGGTTTTACCGATAACGGCAGTGTTTATGGCAGTAAGAAAAATGAAGCAGGCAAGATTTACTTAAACTCTCAGTCCTGGGCTATCCTTGCCGGGATGGTCAATGGCCGGAGGCTGAAAAAGGTTCTGGCTTCAGTAGATAAATATCTAAACGGAAAACATGGCCTGGCGTTATTTTATCCTGCCTATTCCAAGTATGAGCCAAGGCTCGGGCGAGTCAGCATGTTTGCCGAAGGGACAAAAGAAAATGCTGCGGTATTCTGCCACGCGGCTACCTTTATGGCCGTGGCTTTCTGTCTTGCCGGGAAAGGCGAGAAAGCATATGAGGCGATGAAGAAGATTATGCCCAATGCGCAAGAAGACTACGACCTCTATAAGACCGAGCCCTATGTCTATGCGGAATATTTAGTCGGGCCCGAACACCCTTATCTTTACGGTGAAGGGGCGTTTACCTGGATTAGCGGGACCGCCGGCTGGAACTTTATCTGCGGCACCGAGTATCTATTGGGCCTGCGCCGGGAATTAAACGGCCTGCGCATTGACCCCTGCATTCCCCGGAAGTGGAAAGGTTTTAAGGTCAGGCGGCCGTTTAGGGGAAGCAAGTATGAGATAGAAGTGACCAACCCCAAAGGCGTTTCGCGGGGAGTAAAAAAGCTCACAGTTGACCAGGAGCCGATAAAGGGCACTCTTGTACCCACCTTTACCGACGGTAAAACGCACAAGGTTAAGGTAATAATGGGGTGAATTATGGAAAAAAGACAGTCTGTTCGCTTAGAGAAGACCCTGCCGGTAAGATTTAACCCGTCCTCCGAAGCCTTGGCGAAGGAGGATTCATTCGAGGCCTTAAGCCGCAATATCGGCGAAGGCGGGGTCTTTATCGAAACCGACCTGGTCCAAGATGAGGGCCTTGCCTTAGCTAAACAGACAATCCTGAATTTAGAGATAGAGCTCCTGGGGCAGGCACAGAGGGTTAAGCCAAAGGCCGAGATTGTCTGGGTGAGCAAAAAGTCCCGCGCCCCCCGCAAGATTAGAAGCGGCTTCGGCGTCAAGTTTATTCAGATTAGCGCGCAGGAGAAAAGGGCAATCTCCATCTTTATCTCCCGGGAGATGCTCGCGCAGGCCGATGTGGTGGAGAAAGAGCTCCCGGTTATCTTAAGGGAACATAAATTAAGCGACCGCCAGCGCAGAAACCTCGAGATTTTGGACATCATTAGGAAAAACAGGCTGATTTCCCGCGCCGAAATCTCCAAGCTCACCGGCATCAATATAGTGACCGTCTCCAATTACATTGATACCTATCTTAAAAAGGGCCTGGTCTTTGAGCGCGGCCTGGATATCTCCACAGGCGGCCGCCGCCCGGAACTGGTAGAGATAAACCCCCGATACGGATATGTGCTGGGCGTGGATTTAGGCCCCTTGAATGTGGCCTTTGCCCCGATGCAGGTAGTGGCTGCCGATTTTACTACCCGGATTAGGTGCCGTGAGAAAACAAAGAGAGAAGGCGACAGCATCGAGAACTCTTTAGAGGCCTTAAAGGATGTAATTGCCGAGGTCTGTGCAGACGATGCGCTGGAGAGGCAGAAGATTCGCGGAATCGGCGTGGGGATTCCCGGGATAATGGATAAGTTCGGCGGCACTGTGCGCAATCCCTCAAGCGGGGATACCGTTGCCAATTACGTAACCGTCAAAAAGGAATTAGAAAGGGAGTTCGGCCTGCCCGTGTTTATTGAGAACAGCGCAAGCTGCGCGCTTTTCGCGGAGAAATGGGCGGGGGTAAGCCCGGAGGCCAAGGCGGCTGAGAATATTATTTATATCCTCTCGCAAAGCCAGTGCGCGCTCATGCTCAAAGGCGAACTCTATACCGGTTTAAGCAAAAGCGCGGGGCAGTTGAACCTTGCCCTGCCGCGAAACAATTCCTTTAGCTCCGACGCCTGCTGGATGAGCCCCTCTTTTAATTGCGTGCTTCGTTCACAGGGTGAAGCAGAGACGCAAAATTTTGCGTCTCTACAGGCCAGGGAAGAAATGCTTGCCGAGGCAACGAAACTGGGGGCCAAGGTTGCCTATTTAGTAAATGTATTTAACCCGCAGGTAGTAATAATCGGCGGTGCCTTTAGCCGCCTGGGCGATGTCTTCTTAGACGCCATCCGGCGCACAGTCAGCCGCTGGGCATTCAGGGAATCGGCAAACGCCGTGCGCATAATCGGGGGCACTTTGGGCGAGGAGGCGGTGGCCTGCGGCTCTGCTTCTTTGGTAATTGAATCCGCCTTTGCAAATATTTAATGAAATTGTTGCATTTATTTAATTTTTTTGTTATATATAGTATAGGATAAAATAGAGGGCCTAATAGATATATTACAATAAGAGAGGCGGCGGAGATGAATAAGAATATAAAGATTCTTTTGCTTACGCTGGGGATAGTTTCTCTGGCAGCCGTGGGCATCAGCGCGGTAACCTACCTTTCTTCACAAGAGCAAATCGCCAAATACGCCGAGAAAGAAACCGAATTAGAAGAACAGAATACCTACCTTAAAGAAAAATTAGATTCAAGCCAAAAAGAGGCCGACCTCTGGCGGGAGAAGTCGGATAAGATAACCGTTGCCCTGGATAAATTGGGCAAAGAGCATACCCTCCTTGCCCGCCAGTACGATTCCCTGCTTCAGCAAAAAGATGCCTTACTCAAGGATAATAAAGAGCTGGACGAACAACTGGAGAGGCTGGGTCAGGCCTATTCCGAGACCCAGCAGAAGGCCCGGATGACTGCCTCGGATGAGTTTATGGCTTCCCTGTTGAAAGAGAAGGCCCGGATGGAAACAGAGGGCAAAAAGCTAAAACGCAAGCTCTCTGCGCAAGAGGCCCGGCTTGAAGATGCCGAAAAACAGACCCTTCCTTTTGAGCGCCTGCAGAAAGAAAAAGAGGCCCTGGCGGCGAAATTAGAAGACGCCAAAGACATAGCGGACATATTAAGCAAGGAGCTGTTAAAGGTAAAGAAGGAAAAGGCTGTTGTTGAAGGGGATTTAGCCAAGATCGAGGAGCAGCTGGCGGGCATTACCCGGGAGAGGGACGAATTTTCCAGTCAGCTGGTAAAGCTCAAGCAGGCCCTCCAGCAGAGGCTGATAGAATTAAGCCAGACCAAGAAGATATTGGAAACGGCGGTGCAAGGCGCAGCCCAGGCAATAGAGGCCCGGGAGCAGCCCTCCATTCAGCTTCCGCCTATTGTGGTCAAGGCAGAGGAAGGGGTGCCTGCTATATCTGTGCCGGCTGTAGCTGCTATGCCGAGGGCGCCTGCTATGCCGGTACAAATAGAGAGAGCCTCTGAATTTAGCGGGCGGGTCATCACGGTTAATGACAAACACAAGTTTGTAGTGATTGACATCGGAAGAGACGACGGCGTGGAAAACGGGATGGGCTTTGGTGTTTACCGGCGAGACAAAAAGATAGGTAAAGTTGAGGTAATTGAGACGCGCAAGAATATCTCTGCCTGCGATGTTAAAGAAATGAACACCAGGAGGTTTAAACTCAGCGATACCGTACGCAGATAAAAAGAACCATGAAAAAGAATAGATATTTGGAGAAATTGAAGCAATTGACTTTATCCACCTTAGAGGGCGAAAAGGTGAAAATAATCCTTTTTGGTTCGCGGGGGAGGCAGGATAATCGCTTGACTTCCGATGTGGACATAGGGTTAATACCTTACGGAAGAGTTGATAAAAAAAAGGTAGTTTTCCTAAAAGAAAGCATAGAAGGTTTAAACATCCCTTATAAGGTGGAGATTGTGGATTTTCGCACAGTCTCGCCGGAGTTCAAAAGAGAAGCGATGAAGGAAGCGCGAGTATGGAAAGACTGACCCTACGGTATAAAGACGCAGCCAGGGCCTTAAATACACTCAAAGAGATTGCCCGGGAGCCATTTTCCGTTATTGTCCGCGACGCTACTATCCAGCGGTTTGAATATACCTTTGAGGCCTTCTGGAAATTTATCCGGGAATATCTAAAGGAGAAAGAAGGTATCGTTGCCAATTCTCCAAAGGCCTGCTTCAAGGAAATTTTTTCTTTAGGTCTTGCCGATGAAGAAGAAACGGTAGAGCTTCAAGAGATGACTGATAAGAGAAATGATACCTCGCATACCTATAAAGAAGCAGTTGCCCAGAGTATTTATGAGAAGATTGAAGATTACGCTTTGCTAATGGACAAGGTATTGGGTAAATTCAAGTAGAGACGCAAAATTTTGCGTCTCTACATTATGCACTCTTTTCAAAATTAAGGCGGAAAAAGAGTCCTATGCTGGGCGATAAAAATTACATAGCGAAATCAATCCAAGCGTGGTTTTGTAACCAAAACAGCTCTTGGATTTTTTATTGCATAAATCGTAAATTAACGCAGACAAAAACAAGGGGGTTGAAAATGAATACAATCAAAAGGCTTAATTTGAACAAATTATTTGCCGGCCTTATCCTGGTATTCGGTATCTTGTATCTGGCCGCGCCCCCGCCAATAGCGAGTGCGGCGATACCCAAATACATCAATTTCCAGGGAAAGCTCACCGATTCCGACGGCAATCCTGTTGCCAACGGCAGCTATACGGTAACCTTCAGGCTCTATTCCGCTGAAACCGGCGGCAGCGCCCTCTGGACGGAGGAGCAGTCGGTGACGGTCTCCAGCGGCGTGTTTAATGCCGCCTTAGGCACGGTTACCAGCTTAGGCGACTTGGCCTTTGATACCCAGTACTGGCTAAGCGTGCAGGTCTCCGGAGATACCGAGATGACGCCCAGGCAGCGGCTGACCTCTGCCGGCTACGCCCTTAACGCGGATAACTTAGACACCATTACGGGAAGCCAGTTTTTAAGGAGCGATGCCGACGATACGGCTTCGGGCCAGATTACTCTGACTTATCCGGGGGCGGCTTTACTTGTCCAGCCCTCCAGCGCACCTGATGCGAACACAAAATTAGTTGATGTCAAAAATACAGACGGCAGCTCTAAGTTCTCCGTTGATTATGAAGGGGATGTTGCCGTCTCCGGCGACCTCGCCGCCATTACCTTCTCCGGAAGCGGAGCCAGCCTGACCGACATTCCAGGTTCAGCCTTAACCGAAAAAGACATAGAGGCCTTTATCTTTGACATCAATAATACGGGCAGCCTGACCACCACAGGAGACATAAATTGCACGGATGTGACAGCCACAGGCACAGGGACATTTGGAATTGGAAGATTTACAACAGGAATAAATGATAATGCAGGAACACCATTACTTTCAATAGATGCGGGCAACAGAAAACTCTATGATTCTGGTGGGACAGTAGTTCAATTAGATTATTCAACTGCCAATGCTTTATCTGGTGGTGGGGCAGGAACGCCGAAAGCGGATTCCAACTTCTTTGGTGAAGATGCAGGTACTGATGCAACCAATGTTAACGACTCTAATTTCTTTGGTCGAGGTGCAGGTTTTGAGGCAGCCGAGGCTTGCTACTCCAACTTCTTTGGTGCTACTGCAGGTTATGGAGCAACTACTGCGAATTACTCTAACTTCTTTGGTATCGGCGCAGGCACCGCTGCCAGTAATGCTCATCACTCCAACTTTTTTGGCCAAGCCGCAGGTAGTGACGCAAGCAGTGCTTCTTATTCTAACTTTATTGGTTATGATGCAGGTTTTCAAGCAACCAATGCTGCCTTCTCCAACTTTTTTGGTTATGAGGCGGGTTATAGGGCAACCAACGCACAAAACTGTATTTTCATAGGCCCATATGCAGGTAAATCAGATACGGTAGATAATAAAACAGCAAATCCTACCGGAACATCAATCGCAATAGGCAAATATTCGGGAACTGGGGGATATAGCGATAGCGTATCTATAGGACATGGGGTAATAAATAGCGACACAGCTCAAATGAACTTAGGCAATGTTATCAATATAAACGGGATATATAATTCCGATACCCAATCCTCGGCTTTTGTTACTGGGGCAACAGTAGACTTGGGGAGTAATGACTTCATCGCCACAGGCACTATCTCTGACGGCACAGCAACCCTAAAGGCCGGTTCTCTCAAATCCGTCAAACTGGGTTCACTAACCTCAAATGGTTTCGTAAAAACAGGAAGTGGAGACGGAACGCTTTCGGTAGTAGAGGCAACTTATACTTCTAAATCAGGAACTTTCACCGATAACCGCATTCTAAGGGCGGACGGAACAGGCGGAGCAGTGCAGCAATCCAATCTTGTAATCGATGATAATGGAGTCCTTAGTCCATCTTCCGGAACAGATATTTATATCGATGGAGTAGGAACTGAAACAAACTTGTATCTAAAAGGAAGTGACGACGGAGCATTAAGGCTTATTAAATCAAAGACAAGTGGAATTGCCCAAATCTTAAATATAAATACTGGAACAATGCTTACTATTGATGGTGGTGGAACAGTTAACATTACAGATGATGTTGATGTAACCGGCGGCATCACCGCCTCAGGCACTCTGAAATCAACTACTTGGAATAGAGGAGTGATTTTAAGGCACGATGACGGGACAGAAACCTCATATTTTCCTTCGGCAGACACAGATGCAGCGAGGGGAACTGCCTTGTTAGCCGCCCAAACTGCTGCAAGTAGCGGAGAGACAATCTATGTCGGGGCAGGGGCTTATGCTATTACATCAGTTCTCGGGAAAAATGGAGTAAACTGGTTCTTTGATGCGGGAGCTGAAGTTACTGCTACTGGCTGTAGTG
>CAZPGX010000006.1:0-35192 GCA_964586605.1 uncultured Planctomycetia bacterium | reverse complement strand
TAAATGCTCACTAATTAGGTAACTCTTTTGGTATAATATAGCTAACCAAAGGAGGACCTGATGCACTACTCTCAACAAGTTATTGTTAAACGCTGGATTCCCATTTTAAAAGAGTACGAGAACATAAAAGCAAAGTTTAAGTCTCGGCCCTTTAAATTTGTTAAAGATCTTTGTCAGGTACATAATATATCAAAGAAAGAGCTCCTGCGCTACTATCGCAAATGGTTAGAAGGCGGTAAAACAGATGAAGCGCTTCTACCTAAGAAGCGAGGTGCGCGACCCGGCTCACGAAGAACGCCTAAAGAGATTGAACGCAATATAGTTAAGGCCTACAGGAGATTTGGCTCTAACCGCTATGAGTTGGTGTTACTCTTTAAACCGTACTATCTTGACAAAACACCTGCTCCTGCTACAATGGATCGTATAAAGGCTAAATATCCGCTCAATAAGTCACAAAAGAAAATAATCAAACGTTATGAGAAGCAGGCACCGGGGGAGCTGGCCCACATTGACCTCACCGAGCTTACCAAGGACATTAAGTGTCAGTTTAAAGTCAAAAAGCTCTATTGTGCCTCAATCTGTGATGACTGTACCAGGTTAACCTATAGTGAGGTTATTCCTGATAAGAAGGCCTCAACAACAACCTACTTCCTAGCACGTTCCTTATCCTGGTTTAAGCAAATCTACAACTTTGAATTTGAATCTCTGATCTCTGATAATGGCCATGAATTTAGGGGTTCGCTTAAGAAAGAACATCCTTTTGAGACTATGTGTACTGAACTAGGTATAAAACACCGCTATACCAGACCATATAGACCTCAAACAAATGGCAAGATAGAAGCCTTTAATAGAATCTTAAAGAAAGAATTCCTTTATCCAAATTCATTTAATTCTGAGAAAGATCTTATGCAAAATTTAGGAAACTTCTTATTTGAATATAACCACCTAAGACGTCACGGTGGATTGAACTATATAACACCTTTTGATAAGCTCCAAAAGGTTACCGAATTATTGAGCTAGTACAGACGTCCCCTGACATTATTTTTACCTTTTTTTCGGGGAAAAGAGCTTGGCAAAAATTTGCCCGCACCAAATTTTTGCCCTTAAAAGATTTTCCGTTGATGGCTCGGCAAACCGCCTGAGGAGGCTCAAAGTTTTGGAAGGCTTAGCCGACAAAGGCGGTGTGGACACTTTACTGCGTAAAGTGCAAGCACTTTTCTTATAGGATAACGATGGAAAAGTGGACACAAGGGCGCCTGCTCCTTATTGCTATTCTTCGTAAGTTACGCTACAACACAGCAGGCAGGCGCACTGCCGAGCCAACGAGGGAGTTGATTTCTAAGATCTTACTTCAAGGGTTCCCTTGAAATAGGTTCGAACAAAGGAATAGACACTCCACCAATCAATTTTTCAAAGAAAAATTGATAGAGCAATCGAAAGTTGAGAATCGAAAATTGGCTTCGATTGCGGTCTAATTTCGATTCTCGATTTTCAAGAGAAGAACAACAAAAAAAGCGCCTGGCCCCTTTTATCTTAACCTCGTAGGTTAGGATGGGTTAAACATCCACCGCGTAGGTGGAGGGATGAAATGAGAAAAAGCGCCTTTACATTGTTGGAGCTGATGATTGTAATTATTATCGTGGGTATCCTGGCGACCCTGGCTATACCGCAGTTTACAAAGGCGGCTGAAAAAGCACGCCTGACTGAAGCCTTTGGGATGGTAGGGACAATCAAAAAGGCGATTTTCATGTATAGAGCCGAATATAACTGTTCACCTCTTTCGGGAGCTACTATTTTTGGGACAGACATCAATACATTGGGGCTGCATATCGAAGTTCCTGGGGATTCCTATTTTCACTATTTCATATCTACTGGTGGTGGTCTTAATGTTCCTGCTAGTGTTGATAATTTGCGTATCGGGGGTCGAAATCCAGCAGGAATCAGTTCAGGCGATCCCGCTTCTCTTTCAGTAAACATTAACGAAGAGGGCGTTCAATTTTATAAATTGAGAGGTTCAACAAAACAGTATCCATGGCCGTAAATTGTGGACTCATTTAGGAGGTGGGGGATGGATTTGCAGACTTTACTTAAAGAGGCCCAAGCAAAAGGGGCCTCGGATTTGCATATCACCGAAGGCGCGCCGCCGATTTTGCGCATTGACGGAAAACTTATCTCTACGGATTTTAATAAGTTGACCCGGGAAGATACTAAAAATATGATTTACAACATCCTCACCGACGAGCAGAAAAAGACCTTTGAGAAGAACCTGGAATTGGACTTTTCTTTCTCTATGCCCGGTATCCAGCGGGTGAGGATAAATGTGCATGCGCAGAGGGGAAGCGTGGAGGGCGCCTTCAGGCTTGTCGGCCTGGATATCCGTACAATTAGAGAGCTGGGACTTCCGCTGATTACGGAAGACTTAGTGCGGAAGCCTTCAGGACTCGTTTTAGTTACCGGGCCTACGGGCGTGGGAAAAACCACGACCCTGGCGGCGATGGTGAATCAGATTAATAATGAAAAAGAATATTTAGTTGTCGTTATCGAAGACCCTATCGAATATCTACACGTCAATAAAAAAAGTGTAATCAAACAAAGAGAGGTTTATTCCGATACGCATTCTTTTGCCGCTGCGCTTAAGCATGCGCTTCGCCAGGACCCCGATGTGATTGTAGTGGGAGAGATGCGCGACTTAGAGACTATATCCACGACCTTGACTGCCGCGGAGACAGGCCATCTGGTTTTGGCTACCTTGCATACGCCGGATGCCCCCCAGACTATTGATAGAATTATTGACGCCTTTCCGCCGCATCAGCAAAGACAGGTAATGCTTCAGTTATCCAATTCCCTGCAGGGAGTAATAGCCCAGAGGCTCCTGCCTCGAATAGATAAACCGGGGAGGATTCTGGCAAGCGAAGTGATGGTGGCAACGGCGGCTATCCGCAATGTAATTCGCGAACACGCAACGGAGCAGCTCTGCACCTTGATTCAGACCGGCTCTCAGTTCGGAATGAAGACTATGGATAAGTCTTTAAAAGAGCTTTGCAATAAAGCCGTTATCTCCAAGCAGACAGCCATATCTTTTGCCAAAGAAGCCGCGGATTTTGAAAACTTTTGAAAGGAAGCCAATGAAGTACACGGCCCGCGCTTATAAATTCGGGGACGATATCAGCACAGACCTGATTATTTCCGGAAGATACAAATTCGCTATCCGCGACATGAAAGAACTGGCTAAGCATGTTATGGAAGATGCGGATTCGCAGTTTTACCGAAAGAGTAAAGATAGGCCTGTTTTTATCGTGGCCGGCTCAAACTTTGGCATGGGTTCCTCCCGAGAACAGGCCCCCCGGGCGTTAAAAGAGGCGAAGATACCGGCGGTAATAGCTAAAAATTTTGCCCGTATCTTTTACCGCAACGCCTTTAATATAGGATTGAGGCTAGTAGAGTGCGATACCGGCAAGATTAACCACGGCGACACCTTGGAGCTGGACCCGGATAAAGGATACTTAAAAAACAGAACTAAAAATATCGAGCTGCCCATCAGGCCCTTGCACCCCGTAATGAAGGGTTTACTTAAGGCAGGAGGAGTGGTAAAATATTTCAAGAAGCATAGGGGGTTAAACTTTGGTTCATAAGATTACCCTTATTCCGGGTGACGGTATAGGGCCGGAAGTAACCGAGGCGGCCAGAAGATGCATTGAGGCCACAGGAGTAAAAATCCGCTGGGAAAAGGCTCTTGCGGGGGAAGAGGCCCTTAAGAAATACGGTGAGGTTCTGCCAAAGGAGACGCTTGCCTCGATTAAGAAGAATAAAGTAGCCATCAAGGGGCCGGTAATTACTCCCGTCGGAGAAGGATTTCGCTCGGTAAATGTGATGATGCGCCGGGCCTTAAAGCTCTATGCCTGTGTGCGTCCCTGCAAGTGGTATGAAGGGGTGAAGGCGCCTTATAGGGGGATAGACCTGGTGGTAATCCGTGAGAATACTGAAGACCTTTACCTTGGGATTGAGTTTGAACAGGGTAAAAAGGACACCCGTAGTTTTTTGAAGACTATAAACAGCTTAAGCAATAGGAAACTTAAACCCGATACCGCTATTAGCATCAAGCCTATTTCGCGGAGCGCTTCAGAAAAGATTGTGCGCTTTGCCTTTGAATATGTGCTGGCCAATAATAGAAAAAAGCTGACCTGCGTACACAAGGCCAATATTATGAAGTTTACCGACGGGTTGTTTCGCAAGGTGGCCTATGATCTGGCCGGGGATTATGAAGGAAGGGTAGAGTTTGAGGATAAACTGATTGATAATATGTGTATGCAGTTGGTCCAGAAGCCTAAAATTTACGACTGCCTGGTTTTGCCTAATCTCTACGGAGATATTATCTCCGATTTATGCGCCGGCCTGGTAGGGGGGTTGGGGGTTGCCCCGGGTGCCAATATCGGGGATGAGTGTGCTGTTTTCGAACCCACCCACGGAAGCGCGCCAAAATATAAGGGTAAAAATAAGGTTAATCCCACAGCAGTAATCCTTTCCGGGGTGATGATGCTCAAACATATCGGCGAAAATAAGGCCGCCGGAAAATTAGAACAAGCGGTTAAGGATGTAATTAAAGAAGGCAAAGACGTAACTTATGATTTAAAAGAGGACAGAAATGGCCCCGTGGCTGTGGGCACGAGCCAGATGGCCGATGCCATAATAAAAAAGTTGAAAAGTTGAAAGTTAAAAAGTTTTAATATGAAAGTAGCAGTAATAGGTGCAGGAGATGTCGGGGCAGCGACAGCCCAACGGATTGTTGAGGCGGACCTTGCCGATGTAGTTCTTGTGGACGTCGCCAAAGGTAAAGCCGAGGCCAAGGCCTTAGATTTAAGCAGCGCCTCTTCTATTATCCGGCATTCCCGCTCCATATTCGGGACAAGCGATTATAAAGATATTAAAAGTGCGGATATTGTGGTGATCACTGCAGGCCAGACGCGTTCACCCGGACAGAAAAGAGAAGAGCTATTGGTGAAAAATGCCGGGATAATTAAGGATGTTTCCCGGAAGGTAGCCCGGTTTTGCGTCGGTTCAATAGTCATCGTAGTCACCAATCCGGTTGATGTAATGAGCTACCTGGTTCATAAGGTCACCGGGTTTTCCGCAAATCAGATTGTCGGTATGGGGGGCACATCCGACTGTGCCCGCTTCAATATGTTACTGGCCGCCGAACTAAATGTTGCCAGCTACCATATTCAATCTGTAATTATCGGCCCGCATGCAAATAATATGGTAATTTTACCCAGGTTTTCGACCGTGCTAGGCACCCCGATTACCGAACTACTGCCTAAGGAGAGGATAAAAAACATAGTTGAAGAAACCCGCAAGTTTGGCGCCAGGATTGTCAAGCTTATGGGTAAAGGCAGCGCCTCTTACGGACCTTCGGCGGGAGTATTTTTACTCGTGGATTCTATAATTAATGACCGCAAGGCCGTATTGTGTGCCTCAATCTATCTTTCGGGTGAGTACGCTTTGAAAGAATTGTCTATAGGAGTTCCGGTAAAGGTAGGAAGGCTGGGCATAGAAAAGATAATCGGGCTTAAATTAAATAAACAGGAAAAAGCTGAATTTTTATCTTCCGCTAAAAGCGTAAAAGAACTGATTAAGAAGCTGGGAGTATAAACAAATGCACGAAGCAAATAGAATGAAAAGGCTGCCCCTGTATCTTTTTACTATTATTGACCAGTTAAAGGAAGAGGCAAAGCAGAAAGGGATAGATATTGTAGATTTGGGAATGGGGAATCCCGACCTATCTACTCCCAAACATGTCGTGGATGAATTATGCCGGCAGGCAAGAGATCCGCAAAACCATCGTTATCCCCGGCCTAACGAGCCGGCAGAGATAAAGCTTAAAATAGCTATTGCCAACTGGTATAAAGACAGGTTCAATGTGGACCTGGACCCCAAAACGGAAGTCTTGCCCTTAATTGGCTCAAAAGAAGGAGTAGCCCATCTTTCTTTAGCCTTTTTAAACCATGACGATGTTGCCCTGGTTCCCAGCCCCGCTTACCCTGTGCATTTCAACGGCGTGATTATGGCCGGCGGCGTGCTTTATAATATTCCCATGACCGAAGAAAACGGCTTCAGGCCGGACCTAAAGACCGTCAACGGAAATGCCTTAAGAATGGCAAAGCTTTTATTCTTAAGCTATCCTCATAATCCCACAACCAGCGTGGTAGACCTGGGTTTTTATGAGGAGGTAGCGCACTGGGTCAAGAATAAAGATATTATTATTGCCAGCGACCTGGCCTATTCTGATATAGTCTTTGACGGCTATAAGGCACCGAGCCTCTTGCAGGTTAAGGGGGTTAAGGACAAGACAATCGAGTTTCATACCCTTTCTAAGTCCTATAGCATGCCCGGATGGCGTATTGGTTTTGCGGTGGGAAGCAGAGATATCCTGGCCTCGTTGGCCAAGACCAAAAGCTATATTGACTTTGGCATCTTCCGGCCGATTCAATATGCAGCGATTAAGGCCCTGACTGGTTCGCAGGAGATTGTGAAAAAAACCGTAGCAATCTATAAGAAAAGAAGGGATGTTTTTGTCGAGGGGTTAAACAGTATCGGCTGGAAGGTAAATAGGCCTAAGGCTACCTTCTATGTCTGGAGCCACATTCCCCTTAAATACGATGCCCTAACCTCAATGGAGTTTGCCGAACTTTTGCTCAATGAGGCCGGTGTTGTGGTGGCGCCGGGCATCGGTTTCGGCGACCACGGAGAGGGCTATGTGCGCTTTGCCCTGGTCGAGGATGAGCAGAGGCTTAGGCTTGCCGTTGAACGCCTCAAAAAGGTTCTGGCTATGAAAGATTAAAGGACAGCCGTTTTAGTAAAAATTTTTGGGCAGCGCGTTTTAAATATTACGCGCTTTTTTATTTGCTCAATTTCCCAATTTATGCTATATTAAAAAGAACTCTACGGGGATAGGATGATAAAGATTTTCGCTTTTTTTCGGGTATTCTTCTGGGTCTATGTGGCCTTCTGTGTATTTTTATTCGTTTTTGCCGAAAGTAATGTTTGGGAGCCGCGCATAGTAGAAGAAAAAAGGGGAGATTTTGTCTTTTTAAAAAAAGAGCCCGCCCTCCACTGGGACCGTTTCCCCCTTTACATAAGAAACATTCCCGGTGAACTTACCAATAGAATGAACTGGTTTAAGGTACGGTAAATAAAAACTGTAAAAATGAGCCCCAAAAGAATCCTGTTAATGCATATCGGTAATATCTCCGGACATTACTGCGCAAGCATGGCCATTGAAAAAGCCCTGCAAGAAGTAGACGACCAGGCAGAGATATGTAAGGTTGACGCCCTCAGTTACGCCAATTCCCACATGGCAAAGTTTATTTACCGGCTTTATATATTCGTTGTCAAAGCTGCCCCTTGGTTCTGGGAATATCTTTATGACAATAAGAGCGTTTTGGAAAAAATAAGAAAGATCAGGCTGATAATCCATAGGCTGAACAATGAAAAAATCGAAAAACTGTTCGGTGGATTTCATCCTGATGCCGTAGTCTGCACCCAGGCCTTCCCTTGCGGATTAATAGCCGATTATAAGCGCAGGCATAATTTAATCCTGCCCTTAATGGGGATATTAACAGACTACGCACCCCACGCCTACTGGCTGGATGAACTGGTAAACGTCTATGTTGCTCCCGACCCTAAAATAGAAAAACGGCTGATGCAAAAGGGCGTAGATGCCCAACGGTTAAAAACGCTGGGCATCCCCATTGATCTTAAATTTAGAAAGCAGAATAACCGCCGGGAGTCATTTCGCCGCCTAAGGCTTAATCCCAATCTCCCGGTAATCCTCATAATGGGAGGCGGGCAGGGCTTGGGGCCAATCAGGAAAATAGTGCATACATTAGATAAACTCAAACAGCCGATACAGATGATTGTAGCCTGCGGCACAAACAAAAGGCTCCATCGGTGGTTAATTAAACATAAAGCGCTCTTTGATAAAAAAGTGGTTGTATTGGGTTATGCCAAAAATATTGATAGGCTAATGGAGATTTCTGCTTTTATCGTAAGCAAACCCGGAGGATTAACTTGTGCTGAGGCCCAAAGCAAGGCCCTTCCGATTATCATCTTTAATCCGCTTCCGGGGCAGGAAAAGCACAATACGCAGTTTCTCCTGCAAACAAAGTCGGCCCTAAAAGTAGAAAACTTAGATGAGTTATTCTTATTGGCCGAGGAGTTGCTGGACGACCCGACAAGGCTTGATGGATTGCGCAAAAGGGCAGGTGCTCTTGCCCATCCCGATGCCGCGCTGGACATTGCCCGGCTTATATTGAACCTGGTTCAAACAAAATGATTTATCTTCTTTATAAAATAGGCCAATTTCTGGCCTCTGTCTTGCCGCTTAAGATTGCTTATCGGCTCGCAGAGGCAATAGGCAGGCTATACTACCTGCTGGCGAAAAGAGATAGAAGAATCGTTACCGACAACATCCGGGTGGTCTTAAATTACACCAACAGCCGCCGCCATATCGGCAGGGTAAGCCGAAAGGTCTTTACTAACTTCGCCTGCTATCTGGTTGAATTCTTCCGTATTCCTAAGATAAACCTGCAATACATAAAAGAACACATCAAGATTGAAGGCAGGGAAAACCTGGATCAGGCATTACGCTTAGGTAAAGGGGTCTTGCTTCTTAGCGCCCATATGGGAAACTGGGAGCTGGGTGCAACGGTTTTATCTATCTTGGGTTATAAAATAAATATGGTAGCCTGGACCCATAAAAACAAACTGGTCAGCAGGTTCTTTCTTCGGCAAAGACAAGGCAAGGGCATAAAAATCATCCCATTGGGAGCGGGCATAAGAAAGGTCTTTACTGCTTTGAAAAATAATGAGGCTATTGCTGTTTTGGCAGACATAGATTACGTCAACCCTCAAGCAGGCATACAGGTAAACTTCTTCGGCCGGCCCGCTATTATGCCCAAAGGGCCCGCTGCCTTTGCCTTAAAAACTGCCTGCCCGGTTGTCCCTGTCTTTCTGCTGAGAGAAAAAAGGAATAGCTTTAGATGCATCCTGCAAAAACCGATAATATATAAAACTACAGGCAACCGCGAATACGACTTAATTAACCTCACGCAAAAGATAGCCAGAACAATAGAATCCCCTATTGCTTTGTATCCTGAGCAATGGTTTATGTTAACTGCACGCTGGCCGGACAACAACCTAAAAATCAAAAGCGACAGATGAAAATATGCGCGCTTATTCCCTCATATAACGAGTCCAGGACAATCGGCTTGCTGGTAAAGAGCGTAAAGGCCAAAGGCCTGGATGTAGTGGTAGTTGACGACGGTTCGCTTGATCGGACAGCCGAAATTGCCCGAGGCTCGGGAGCGCAGGTCTTAAGACACGAACAAAATGAAGGTAAGGGCGCTTCTCTAAAAAACGGTTTTCGCTACGCCATAGACAAAGATTACGATGCCGTAATAACAGTTGACGCAGACGGACAACACAGCCCTTACGATATCCCTAAATTTACAGACGCCGCAGAGAAAACTGATGCAGACATAATAGTCGGAAACCGGATGTCTTCCAGCAAAAACATGCCACCCGTACGCTGGTTGACAAATAAATTTATGTCTTTTGTTATTTCTAGAATCTGCCGGCAAAGCATCCCGGACAGCCAATGCGGCTTTCGCCTGTTTAAAAAAGAAGCGTTCAAGGCACTGGATTTAACCAGTGCTAATTATGAGGTAGAGTCGGAGGCATTAATTGAGGCATATCGCAAAAATCTTAAAATTAAATTTATTCCTATCCAGACAATCTATGCCAAGCAGATAAGCCGGATTAACCCCATCGTTGACACAATCCGCTTTTTCAGGTATATAGCAAGTATTTCTCTTAAGAAAAAATAAAATGGACTTTTCTGCCTTGAGGGAAAGGATGGTTCGGGAGCAGATTGAGGCCCGCGGAATAAACAACCCGCGGGTACTGGCGGCGTTGCGAAAAGTACCCAGGCATAAGTTTGTACCGGAAAAGCGCATGGACAGCGCCTATGAGGATTCTCCTCTGCCTATCGGTGCAGGACAGACTATCTCCCAGCCCTATATGGTAGCCATGATGAGCGAATGCCTCGGGCTTTCCGGAGAAGAAATCATTTTAGAAATAGGCACAGGAAGCGGCTATCAGACGGCTGTCCTGGCTGAGTTGGCCGGTTCTGTTTATAGCCTGGAGCGGGTGGGGGCCTTAGCAAAAAGAGCCCGAGAAACCCTAAAAAAACTGGGCTATCAAAATGTGCGGATAGAAGTTGCTGACGGCAGCTGCGGCTGGGGAGAGTTTGCTCCTTACGACGGGATAATAGTCACTGCCGCGGCGGCCGCTATTCCTCAAATTTTGATTGAGCAACTAAAAGAGGGGGGCAATCTGGTTATTCCTGTAGGTGAAACCTTCAACCAAACACTAACGCTAGCCAGTAAGCAGCGAGGCAAAATCCAGGTAAAGGAAATTTGCGGATGCATATTTGTCCCTTTGTTGGGAAAACACGGCAAGAGAAAAGGAAATGTCTAACGAGCTGATTACTGTAATTGTTGCCGCGCTTCCGGTCTCCGAGTTAAGGGGGGCTCTGCCCCTGGCGCTTTTGAGCTTTAAGATTCCCCTGGCCAGGGCATTTTTACTTTCGGTCTTAGGCAACCTGATTCCGGTCATCCCTCTACTTTTATTTCTACAGCCGGTTTCTGAAAGGTTGCGGCATTTCAGGCTCTGGAGTAAGTTCTTTGATTATCTCTTTGAACACACCAGGAGAAAGGCCTCTTTGGTAGAAAAATATGAGGCCTTAGGGCTGGTTTTATTTGTCGCTGTGCCGCTGCCGATAACCGGCGCCTGGACAGGATGCATCGCCGCATCACTGTTTAAAATCCGATTTCGCTATGCCCTTCTGGCCATATCTTTGGGGGTGCTCATGGCGGCAATAATTGTCAGCACGGTAACTATAGCAGGCAACGGCATATTATTTCGTTTATTTATAAGGCAACAATGAACAGAACAAAGGTCTTTAACAGACGAAAAATCGGTTAGTCTCATGCCCATAGATAGATCTTTAAGAACTGCGTTGTTAATTTCCGCTGTTATCCATGCGCTGCTTTTTCTGCCGGGTTGGCAGATTAAGGCCTTTTCTATTAAAAAGCCTCCGGCCGCTCTTGTGGTTACCTATTTACTGCCTAAAGAACCTCCCTTGGCTAAACTGCGCCTAAAAGAAAAACCCATTTCTCGCCTTCAAACCACCAAGGCTGCCCGGCCTAAAAAGGAAGTTGCGCAGAAAACGCCCAAGAAACCCCCTGAACAAGCAAGGGGTGAGGAAGTGATTGAGATTCCTCCGGAGCTGCCTAAGGAAAAAGAGTCCCTTTATATCAGCTACTATCAATCTATCCGGGGAAGGATTCGGGAATTTGTGGTGGAAAATTATCCGCGTTTTATAGCCTGCGGCGAGGTCTGTCTTCGCTTTATCCTCTTATCAGACGGAAAAGTAAAAGAGCTCAGTATTATAGAAGAGAGGTCAACCCCAAACTACCTGCTGAAAGAAATCGCAAAGAAAAGCCTATACCGGGCTTCGCCGTTTGCGCCTTTTCCTAAAGGCCTTAACCAGGCACAATTGTCTTTTAATGTAATCATCTCTTTTGAACTGGAAGAGTGAAAATTGGGGTTGCTATTTACTAAAGATAGTGCTATACTAAAGGTCTTAAAACGGCGCCTTTTAGAGCAAAAATCAAAACAGGAAAGAAGGGATAAGAGATGCCCAGAGTGGAGGTAAAAAGTAACGAGCCGCTGGAGAAAGCTCTGAGGAGATTTAAGCGCAAGATAGAAAGAGAAGGAATCCTCAAACAGATCAAGGCTCGTAAACACTATGAAAAACCAAGTGAGCGCAAAAGGAAAAGAAAAAGGTCCTCATAAGTTAATAAGCCACGGAGAATCCGCTTTGCTGCGTTGTTCTCTGTGGCTTGTTATTTTTATAAGCGGGGTACTTTTTCTTGGCGCCTATCCTTGCAGCGGGCAGCCTTTGGCCATGGAACGCGTAACCATAGACAACGGAATGGTGCTTCTGGTTAAAGAAAACCATAATGCGCCTTTAGTGAGTCTTTTTTTATGCGTGCTCACCGGAGGCGCCCGAGAAGCAGAGTTTAGCGGCGCGGGCATCTCCCATTTTATCGAACACATGGTATTTAAAGGAACCTCAACGCGCGGGCCGGGTAAGATATTTAAAGAAATTGAATCCTTTGGCGGAAAAATCAATGCCTTTACCAGCTACGACTATACCGGTTTTGAAATTACAGTGCCCGCTGAATTTACCCGACCTGCTATGGAAGTCCTTGCCGACATGGTAACAAATGCCGTATTTGAACCGGAAGAGTTAGAGAAGGAAAGACAGGTTGTCTTGAAAGAGATTAAACTTAACCGGGACGACCCGCAAAGACACATCTCGCGGCTTCTCTGGCAAACTGCCTTTAGAACACATTCCTACAAGTATCCCATTCTCGGAGAGGAGGATTTGTTTAAAGGCCTGGGCAGAGAAGAGCTCTTGGGCTTTTATCAGGAAAGGTACACTCCCGATAACATGATCTTAGTTATTGTGGGCGATGTAAATCCGCAACAAACCCTAAATTTCACAAAAAGTATCTTCAGCACTTCCCAACGGAAATCTATTGAGCCTGTTGAAACCAGGCCTGAGCCCGAACAAAAAGAATTCCGCCAAAAAGAAAAGAAGTTTACTTCCGGGCTGACATATCTTCGCTTAGGATATCACAGCGTAGCCCTAACTGACGAAGACTGTTTTGCCTTAGATGTCCTGGCAGCAATATTGGGAGAAGGGACCAGCTCAAGGCTGCATAAGTTACTCTGTGACAAAAAAAGACTGGCCTACGGCGTTGAGGCGATAAATTACACCCCGCGCGACCCCGGCTTATTTATTATCTCCTGCCTTTTGGAAGAATCAAACAAGAAGCGGCTGCTCAAGACAATCTCCAGACAAATAAACCTGGTTAAGAAAAAACCGGTTTCTAAAGCTGAACTGGAAAACGCACAAAAAAAGATTGTCAGCGATATTCTCTTTTCTAATCAGACTATCCAGGCCCAGGCACGCGACCTAGCTTTAAATAAAGCTGTAGCCGGCAATTTCGGGTTTACGGAAAAGTATATTCAAGAAATAAAAAATGTAACGCCTGAAGACATTCTCGAGGTAGCCAACAAATACCTCAGGCAAAGCAACCTTACACAAGTTGCCTTAACACCACGTGATGAACTCACAAAAACCGATCTACCGTTAAAATTAACCAGGCCTTTCAAGCTCGGGATTGCCTGTCTAAACGGAGGAAGAGACCTGCCTGATTTGGTAAACCTTAAGCCCAGATCTAAGAACGAGGTAAAAAAGTATGTGCTTGATAACGGAGTTACGGTCTTAATCAGAGAAAACAGGGACATGCCGCTTGTTTCGATAAAGGCTGCTTTTAAGGGAGGCCTGCGTGCGGAAGAGGAGGCCTCAAGCGGCCTTTCTAATTTAGTAGCACAGATGTTGGATAAAGGGACTGGGACCAAAAACGCCGCAGAGATTGCTGATATCGTTGAATCGAAGGGTGCGCGCATTTACTCATTTAGCGGCAATAACAGCTTTGGGCTTTCGCTAGACTTGCTAAGTGAAGACTTCGAACAAATGCTAACGCTGTTTGCTGATTTAATTATTAACCCCTCTTTTCGGCAAAAAGAACTAAAAAAACAAAAGAAAAAGAATTTAGCCCAGATTAAAGCTCGAGAAGATAATATATTTGAATCGGGAAAAGAGTTATTAAAGCTAACCTTGTTCAAAAAGCACCCCTACAGGTTCATGGGCAGCGGAAGCGAGCAATCCCTAAAAGGATTAAAACGGCGCGATTTGATAAATTTTCATCGCAAGCTTTACGTAGGCCGGAATATGGTCTTAAGTATATTTGGCGATCTAGACGCCCAAGAAACCCTGGCCAGGGTCAAGGAGCTTTTTGCCAAACTTGATGCTGGCAGCCCCTACGATATTATTGCGCAGGAAGAGCCGCCTATAAAAGGCCTACGCAGCTCTTTTAAGAGCCTACCCAAAGAGCAAAGCCTGATATTGGTGGGATTTGCCGGAACTACAGTATTCGGCCGCGACAGATATGCGCTGGAGTTAATTTGCCAGGTTCTTTCGCAGCCATCAGGCAAATTGTTTACTCAAATAAGAAATAAATCCGGGCTTGCCTATACCCTGGGGGCCTACCAGGTTTTAGGGCTGGATCCCGGATATATCGTGCTTTACGTTGCTACAAGCGCCGAGAATGTAGAAACGGTAAAAAGTGAATTGTTAAAACAACTGCGATTGCTCAAAGAAAATTTCTTGAGCAAAGAGGAGCTGGCCCAAGCCAAAAGGGCGATGATTAGCAGGGAGTTGATCGGCCGCCAGACTAACTCTGCCTGTGCCATGGAAAGCTCTCTGGATGAGTTGTACGGATTGAGCTTTGATCGCTACCTCAAATATACGGAGATAATCAAAGGCATTGGAATAGAAGATATCAAAAAATGCATTGATCGGTATTTTGATTTAGATAACTACGCCGTTGTTATTGCGGGACCCCGGAGATGATTGCCCTTTCAACCTCCTGGAATGCCTGGCGGTATTCTCAGGCAAAAGACATAATCAAAGAGGTCAGGGCCTTAGGCTTTAACTGCGTGGAACTCAACTTCAGCCTAAGCCCTGCTATGGTCAATCAGATGATTGCGCTAAAGAGGCGCGGCCTGATCAAAGTAGTTTCCCTGCATAATTTTTGCCCCATCCCGCCCGGGATATCGCGAAAAAAGGCCTTGCCCGATACATTTTCTCTTTCCGCCACAGACGAACAGGAGAGACAGAAAGCGCTCAAGTTTACCAAAAAGACTATAGAGACCGCCTCGGCCATAGATGCCGAAGTTGTGGTTTTGCATACGGGCAAGATAAAGGCGCGGGAACGCATCAGGGAACTGGCCCTGGTTTACAAAAGCGGCCGGAAGCAAAAATACGAACAGCTAAAAGCGCAGATGCTCAAAGAGAGAAAGGCAAAATCAAAAAGATTCTTTGACCAGGCCATTAGAAGCCTTGAGGAATTATGCGCCTACGCCCTGCGCCAAAAAGTAAAGCTAGGCATTGAAAACAGGTACTATTTTTACGAGATTCCCTCAGTTGAGGAAATGGAGATTATCTTAAGGAGGTTTCCCGGCCCGCCTCTTTATTACTGGCATGATGTAGGCCATGCCCAGGTATACGAGAATCTGGGGTTCCTTAAGTATAAAGAAATTTTAGAGAAGTTTGGCCGGCGAATGGTTGGCGTACACCTGCACGACATAGAGGGCATAGACGACCACCGCGCCCCCCTAAAAGGAAGGTTTGACTTTAGGCAGCTTTTGCCATATATTAAGAAAGATACCCTCAAGGTAATCGAGGCTCATCATCCGGCAACAGCCGAAGAGATTGTCCAAGGCAAAAAATACCTTGAGCAGATATTTAAGGCTAAAAAGACTTAAGATGATACGCAAGCCGCGGGTGGCCGGGCAATTTTATCCGGCAGGCGCTTCGGGGTTAAAGAAACAGATTGAGTCGCTTGTAGAAAAAGGGCTGAAAAGAGAGGCCGCCTTAGGATTAGTTTCGCCTCATGCCGGGTATACCTTTTCGGGAAGCGTTGCCGGCGCCTGTTTCTCCAGGGTTAAATTATCCAAAACGATAGTTGTTTTAGGGCCCAACCATACAGGCCAAGGCGCAGCATTTAGTATTATGACTGAAGGCGCATGGCAGACGCCGCTGGGGGACGTAGAAACAGATACGCGTCTGGCCAGGGAGATTTTAGCAAACTCTAAATGCCTGCAAGAGGATACCTTGGCCCACCTGGATGAGCATTCTATTGAGGTGCAGTTGCCATTCTTGCAATTTTTCTCATCTGAGGTAAAAATAGTACCGATGGTCCTCTCCCCGGCCGATTTCTTCACCTATGATGAAATCGGCAAAGCAATCGCCAAGGCCATAAAAGGAACGGGAGAAAACTCCTTGATTGTGGCCTCAAGCGATATGTCCCATTATGAAACCCAGGAAAAGGCCAAGGCGAATGATGATTTAGCCATTGAGTCAATCCTTAAACTGGACGGAAGGCAGCTCTTAGAACGTATAAAGGAATTCAATATTACTATGTGCGGCTATGGCCCGATTGCCTGTATGCTTTCGGCTGTCAAAGAGTTAGGCGCAAAAAAGGGACGATTGATTAAATATCAGACCAGCGGCGATATCCTGGGCGATTACTCTTCGGTGGTGGGTTACGCCGGCATTATGGTGGAATGAGATGAATATGAGCACTATATTCCTGCTAATATTGGCAACCCTGGCGATAGTTATCTGGGGCCTGGCTTTCCTGATTAAGAGGCTCAAAAGCGGCAAGCCCTCGCTATCGCCTGAGCAACTGATCAAGGCCCTGGCCGATGTAGGCGCTTTAAAGGCAACCCTTCAATCCGTAGACGGCACGCAAAGAAACTTATCACAAAACATCAAAGAAACACAAAGAGTAGTAGATAATATTAAAACCGATTATGATTCGCGAAAAGCCCTGTTTGAGCAGCTGCGCCTCTCCGTAGAAAGAATGGAACAGACCATCTCCGGGGCCAAAAGACGGGGCGAAGCCGGAGAAAACATACTTCAGGATATCCTAAAAAGCCTGCCTCCGGAGATGCTGGTAAAGAATTTTCGCATCGGCGGCAAGGAGGTAGAATTTGCCCTTGTCTTAAGCAACGACAAGGTTGTCCCTGTCGATTCCAAATGGACGGGACAGCAACTAATCAGGCAGCTTGCCGGGGAAGAAGAACCGGCCAAGCGCCTGGCCCTGATTAATAAAATAGAGCATGAGATAAATAGAAGGGTGGGGGAGATTGCCCAGTACATTGACCCCGCCCGCACCGTACCCTGGGCGGTAGGCGCGATTCCCGATGCCGCCTTCTCCGTCTGCCGCAAGGCCCACCTGGATGCCTACAAAAAAGGGGTAATCCTTATTCCTTATAGTTTGGTTTTGCCGTATCTTTTAACCCTGTTTAACCTCCATCTGCAATATGCCGGCTCAATCAATGTGGAAAACCTGCAACATTATATTATGGATATTAAAAGGCATCTGGAGAAGATGGAAGGGACGCTGGAGAAGAGCATCATGCGCGCGGTAACAATGCTCAGCAACGCCGCAGGCGAATACAGGGAAGCGCTGGGTTCAATTCGCGGCTCTTTAAGTAACCTGCAGAATACCCGGGCTAAAAACAAAGCAAGGCACAGTGAGTAAACCTAAATTAAGTTCTATCTTAAGAATACTAATCAGCTTATCCTTGCTGGCGCTTTTATTCTGGCTGGCCCGGGATAACTTCACAAAAATCCGGCAGCTGATTAGCTCTGTTAACATAGTTGTCTTTGCCCTGGCATTCTTGATTTTTATACTGGGGGTTGTTCTGCTGGCCTGGCGATTGCAGGTTATTCTTGCCGGGCAGGACGCCTTTCTGTCTTTAAGGGATTTATTTCCCCTTACGCTTATCGGGTATTTCTTTACCAATTTTATGCCCACCTCCGTAGGCGGAGACCTGGTGAAAGCGCACTACATCTCCAAAAAAAACAATCGCAGGCTATCCGCATACACCTCTGTCTTTGTCGACCGGGTAATAGGCATGTTTTCCGTTGCCCTGATAGCGAGCATTGCCCTGTTAATTACGAGAGAAGGCATAGGGCATAGGTTTATATTCTGGTCAATTATTTTCTTGCTGGGCTCCTGTTCCCTTTTTGCCTTATCACTGTTTCAGAAAAATCTGCTCAAGAAAATCAGCAGCACCTTAGGGCTGGTCCGCCTGGCGCAGACTCTCAGGATTGACCTGCCAATCAAAAAGGCATACAACGCCCTGACTATCTACACAACCCGCAAAGACTTAATTGCCAAGGCCCTTATTCTTTCGGTAGTTGCGCAGTTTATTACTTTTGGCGCAATTTTTTTCTTAGCTAAAAGCCTGATGGTTTGTCTGCCTTTTGCCAGGATTCTCCTGGTCATGCCGGTTATCTTTGTTTTGTGTATGCTGCCGGTTACGATGAATGGCCTCGGCCTGCGCGAGTGGGGGTTTGTGCTTTTCCTGGCGCCTACCATCGGAGAGGCGGCGGCGCTTTCGCTATCGCTATTATATTTAGCAGTGTTTTTATTAGCCAGTTTGATCGGCGGGATAATTTACCTATTCTGGAGGTAAGCGAGGAGAATAAAATGGATAAAGAACTGTTGAAGATTCTGGCCTGTCCGGCGTGCAAGGCCGATGTGGAGTTAAAGGAAAATAAAATAGTCTGCACCAAGTGCGGGCGCAAATACCCGATCCGCGACGGCATCCCCATAATGCTCATTGACGAAGCAGAGCAGTAGGGGACAGGCTAAACATCCACCGCGCAGGTGGAAGTAGAATACGGAGGAAATACAATGGCGAAGATATTGGTGATTCATGGGCCGAACTTAGACCTTTTGGGTAAGCGGGAGCCGCAGGTTTACGGCAAATTTACGCTGGCCGAGGTCAACAAGCGCCTTAAAGACTTAGCCAAAAAAGAAAAGGTAGAACTGGAATTCTTCCAATCCAATCACGAAGGCGAGATTGTAGACGCTATCGGCTCGGCAAAAAAGAAGAAATTCGTTGCTATTTTGATTAACCCCGCCGCCTACACCCATACCAGCGTGGCCATCCGCGATGCAATTGCCGCCATAGAGCTGCCCGCGGTGGAGGTCCACCTCTCCAACATCTATGCCCGGGAAGAATTCAGGCGCACCTCACTGATTGCCCCTGTGGCCAAGGGTCAGGTTTGCGGCTTCGGCATAGACAGCTATCTTCTCGGCCTTCAGGCAGCAATAAAGCTGGTCAAATGACCCCTACAGCAATAAATAAGGTTCGCCGCCAACTCTCTCGGCACAAATTAGATGCCCTTTTAGTCAGTAAAGAGGCCAATGTCGCGTATCTTAGCAACCTTAGAGGCGAGGGGAGCCTCCTAATTACGCCGACAAAGAAAATTCTGCTTGTTGAGCCTTTAGAAGATAGCCTGGCTATTTTGGTTAAAAAATTAAGATTGAAAAGAGTGGGCTTGGAGAGCGCCTGGCTATCTCTGGCATCTTACCGTAGGCTAAAGAAGGCTGTCCGGAAAGTTAAACTCACGCCAACGGCCAATATTGTCGAAGGCCTAAGAGCGATAAAAACGGCTGAGGAAATAAAGCTGTTGAGAAAAGCAGCTGCCCTTGCCGTGAAAAGCTTTAAGTTTGCCGAGAAGCTGATTGCGCCGGGAAAGACAGAGCAGGAAGTAGCCATGGAAATTCAATATTTTATGCGTAAATCCGGCGCTGAAGCCTGCGCCTTTGAGACTATTGTCGCCTCGGGAAAGAGAAGCTCTCTGCCGCACGGCCCTTCCAGCCGCAAAATCATCAGGAAAAATGAGGCTGTCCTGGTGGACTTGGGCTGCCGCCTTTCGGGCTATAATTCCGACTTGACAAGGATGGCCTTTTTAGGTAAAATTAGGGGCAAACTTAAGCGTGTTTATGAGGTGGTTCTCAAGGCGCAACAGCAAGCAATACAGGAAGTAAGAGCGGGCAAGCGAGCCTCTGGGATTGACAGGATTGCCCGCCAATATATTACCCGAGCCGGTTTAGGGGCCTTCTTCGGCCACGCCCTAGGGCACGGCATAGGAAGAGAGGTTCATGAATATCCACCCATTTCCTCTAAAAATCACCAGATTTTGAAAGAGGGGATGGTCTTTACCATAGAACCCGGAGTTTACATCCCGGGGTTCGGCGGGGTGAGGATAGAAGATATGGTCCTGGTTACCAAAACAGGCTGCGAAATACTTACTAAAAAATGATTTCCACAAATCAATTCAAGAACGGGATGACAATTACGCTTTCGGGCGAGATTTACTTCATTGTCGGTTTTCAGCACGTAAAACCGGGCAAAGGCGGTGCTTTCGTGCGCACCAGATTAAAAAACGTAAAGTCCGGCAATATACTTGAGAAGACATTCCGGGCCGGCGAAAAAGTAGACCAGGCTTTCTTAGAAGAAAAGAAGATCCAATTCCTATACCGTCAGGGGAATAGATATCATTTTATGGACCAAAACAGTTTTGAAGAAGTGGAGTTAACCCGCGAAGGCCTGGGCCAAAAGGTAAGCTTTCTCAAGGAAAACACGCTGCTCTCAATGGTTATTTGCGACGGGGCAATTATCGGCATCAACCTGCCTAATTTTGTCTCCTTGAAAATTAAAGAGGCAACCTCAGGCGCGCGGGGAGATACGGTAAAGGCGGCAAGCAAAAAAGCTATTTTGGAAACAGGCGCCAAGATGGATGTTCCCTTATTCGTCAATAAAGGCGACACAATCAAGATAGACACCCGCTCCGGGACGTATGTCTCCCGGGTATAGCAAAAAGGAAGGCGTAAAATGAGTATAAAGGAAATCAAGGAAATGATCAGCCTGATGAATGAGCACGATTTAGCGGAGCTGGAGCTGGAAAGAGACGGACTGAAGATTAAGCTGAAGAAAAGCGCCGGCGAAGTGCAGCAAATTATTAGCCCTTCGCCCAATGTGCCGGCGAGAAAAGCGCAAAATTCCCCCAAGGCTGAGGCGCAAGGCCTGATAGAGATAAAGTCGCCTATGGTGGGGACATTTTATCGCGCCCCTTCTCCGGAAAGTGCGCCCTTTGCGGATATCGGCAGCGAAATCCAATCGGGGCAGGTAGTCTGTATTATTGAAGCGATGAAATTAATGAATGAGATAAAGAGCGAGGTCAAGGGTAAGATTAAAGAGATTCTGGTTGAGAACGGGCATCCTGTAGAATTCGGCCAGGTACTATTTCGCGTAGAATCCATTTAAAAATGTTTTCAAAAATCCTAATCGCCAATCGAGGAGAAATAGCCCTGCGGATTATCCGCGCCTGTAAAGAATTAGGGGTGCGCAGCGTAGCGGTCTATTCTGAGGCAGACGCCGATTCCCGGCATGTGCGTTTCGCCGATGAGGCCATCTGTATCGGCGGGGCCCTGCCCGGCCAGAGCTATCTGAACATTCCCAGCATTATCAGCGCGGCCGAGATTGCCGATGTAGAGGCTATTCATCCCGGCTACGGTTTTCTGGCGGAAAATGCCCACTTTGCCGAAATCTGCCAGTCGTGCAACATCTCCTTCATCGGCCCCAGGCCTGAAGCAATCAGGTTGATGGGGGATAAGCTCCAGGCCAAAAAAGGCATGCGCAAAGCAGGCATACCGGTTATTTCCGGAGGGGAACGCCAGGTCTCTGATAAAAACGAAGCCGTCAAAATCGCTCAAGCTATAAAATATCCGGTAATTATTAAAGCAGCCGCAGGCGGAGGCGGCAAAGGTATGCGCGTCTGCCATAATGACGTGCGCCTGGTCAGCGCCCTGGCTACCGCGCAGTCGGAAGCAGAAGCGGCCTTCGGGAAACCCGATGTTTATATAGAAAAATATTTTGCCAAAGCAAAACACGTGGAATTTCAGATCCTTGCGGATAACTACGGGCACCTTATCCATCTTGGCGAACGCGACTGCACCATCCAAAGGCGCCATCAGAAATTAATCGAGGAATCGCCCTCTCCGGCCCTGGACTCTAAATTACGCAAACGCATGGGTGAGGCGGCAATTAAAGCTGCGAAATCCGTTAACTACAACAGCGCGGGCACGGTAGAGTTCCTGCTGGATGAGAAAAAGAATTTCTACTTTTTAGAGATGAATACCCGCGTTCAGGTAGAACACGGTGTTAGCGAAATGGTTACAGGCATAGACTTAATTAAGCAGCAAATCAGGCTTGCGGCGGGAGAAAAGCTCAAACTTAACCAGGATGATGTTAAGATAAATGGCTGGGCAATCGAATGCCGCATTAACGCCGAAGACCCGGACAATAATTTTGCGCCTTTTCCGGGCATTATCCATACTTACAATAGCCCCGGCGGCCGCGGCGTGCGGCTGGATAGCTGCGCCTATCAGAATTACAAGGTCCTGCCCTACTATGACTCGCTGATTGCCAAACTGATTACTCACGGAAAAACGCGCTCGGAAGCTATCCGGATTATGCTGCGCGCGCTGGAAGAATACATCATTGAGCCGGTTAAGACGACTATCCCTTTCTTTAGAGACGTATTGAACGACGTGCGCTTCTTAAGAGGAAAGGTCTATACGGATTTCGCGCAGATTCTAATCTCCGAAAGGCAAAAAGAAACAGAAAGAAAGTGAGGAAAGCATGATGAAGAGATTGGGAGTTGTCCTGGTTTTTCTCTGTACGCTGGTCTTTGTAGTCATCGGAACTCTTTTAGTTGCTTTTTCCTTCCATTTATTTACGCTGCAGGACCTAACAGAGTTTTTACGTCAAATTTTTCAAGTTGAGGATATTCATCTAATCATCGGCGGGATAGGCCTATTTTTAATCATTGCCAGCATCTTCATTGCCCAGATAACCTTAGGGAGAATGCAGAGAGAAAAGACTATTGCCTTCAGTAATCCCGACGGGCAGGTAACCGTTTCTCTGGCGGCAATAGAGGATTTTGTCAAGCGCCTTTCCATGAGCATAACAGAAATTAAGGACTTGCGCAGTGATGTTATTGCCGCTAAGACGGGAATAGAAATAAACGCCCGGATTAGCCTCTGGGCCGATGTAAACATCCCGGAAACCACCGAAAACATCCAGACTATCATCAAAAACCGCATTCAGGAGATGCTGGGGATTGAAGAGCCGATTATAGTGCGGGTGCATGTGGGAAAGATTGTCCAGAAAGAAAAGAAACGCCCCAAAAAGAAAGGAAAGGAAGAGTCGGAAGAAACAACTCCTTTCCGCGGAAGCATTGAATACGGAGAGTAAATGGAGAGGAATAAATAATGGGAAAGAAGATTGCTGTTTTAACCGGAGGCGGAGATTGCCCGGGGATTAACCCTGTAATCAGAGGCATAGTAAGGCGGGCCATAAAACAAGGATATCTGGTTATAGGAATCAAAAATGGATGGAAAGGCTTGATTGAGAAAAATACAGTGCCGCTTGACCTGAATTCGGTCTCGGGTATTTTACCTAAAGGCGGAACTATCCTGGGCACCTCACGAACAAACCCTTACAAAGAAGAGGCCGACCTAAAAAGGGCTAAAGCAAATTTTAAGTCTTTAGGTATTGATGCCCTGATTGCCATAGGAGGAGAAGATACCTTGGGAGTAGCCCATAGATTATATAAAGACGGCTTCAATCTTGTAGGCATACCTAAAACTATTGATAACGACCTCTCGGCCACAGACAGGACCTTTGGTTTTGACACTGCCGTAAATATCGCCACCGAGGCGATTGACCGGCTTCATACCACGGCCGAATCCCACCACAGGGTTATGGTAGTGGAGGTTATGGGACGCCATTCCGGATGGATCGGCTTAGAGGCCGGCATTGCCGGGGGAGCGGATGTAATTTTACTTCCTGAGTTTCCCTCCGATATTGACGAAGTGTGTTCTTTGATAAAAAAACGGCATGGCCGCGGCAAGACCTTTAGCATTGTGGTTGCGGCCGAGGGGGCAAAGTTTAAAAAAGGGCGGGAAGTGCTCCAGCAAGAGAAGCTGGATGCCTTCGGGCACGTAAGGTTGGGCGGCATAGGCCAAATCTTAGGCGAAGAAATCGAAAAACGCACAGGATTTGAAACGCGGGTTACGGTATTGGGCCACATCCAAAGAGGAGGCAGCCCTACCGCCTACGACAGGGTTTTAGGCACCCGTTACGGGGTTAAGGCTGTGGAGTTGGCCATAGAAGGGAAATTCGGGCAGATGGCCAGCCTTCAAGGCAATGAAATTACCTCCGTTGCTCTGGAAAAAGCAGTAGGAACGCTTAAGACCGTACCCGAAGAGCTGTATAACATTGCCAAAATATTTTTTGGATAAGACCCTTCGTTAATAAGGAATTACGAAGGTCTATCCTTTAGGATAAGGACACAAAGATGAAAGAAAGAATTAAGGGTATTCTCAAAGAAGGTATTGCAGTCAAAGAAAGACTTTCTCAAGACGATTTGGTTGCTTCCATTGAGAAACTTGTAGAGCTGGCGGTTTCTTCTTTAAAAAGCGGCGGCAAGGTAATTCTTTTTGGCAACGGCGGAAGCGCAGCCGACGCACAACACATCGCTGCGGAATTAGTGGGCAGGTTTACTGAAGAGAGAAAAGCCCTGGCTGCGATAGCCCTAAGCTGCAACAGTTCTAATCTTACCTCTATCAGCAACGATTACGGCTTTGAGCAGATTTTTACCCGGCAGATAGAGGCCTTAGGAAAACCTCAAGATTTAGCCATTGGCATATCTACCAGCGGAACCTCGCCCAACGTCCTCGCTGGTATCTCTTGTGCTAAAAAGATGGGGATGAAAACCGCCTGCCTGAGCGGAAAAAAGAGCGACAAACTTGCTAAAATGGCAGAGCTGGCAGTTTGCGTGCCATCAAGCGAGACTGCGCGCATCCAGGAAGCCCATATCACCATCGGACATATCATTTGTGAATTAACGGAAAAGGCCTTCTTGTGAGCAAAGATAAGTTCAAATCATTAAAAAAACTAAAAAATATACGGGCAAACCTAAAGAGCAGGGGGCTAAGAGTAGTTTTTACCAACGGCTGTTTTGATATCCTGCATTTAGGCCATATAGAGTATTTACAAAAAGCCCGTTCCCTGGGAAATAAACTCATTGTTGGCCTTAATTCCGACGCCTCGGTGCGCAAGATAAAAGGGAACGGCCGGCCTATATTTTCTCAAAAAGCGCGTGCTGTTGTGCTTGCTTCCTGTGAATGCGTGGATTATGTAGTTATTTTTTCCGAAAGTACCCCGCTGCGTTTAATTAAGGCCCTTAAGCCGGATGTCCTGGTTAAAGGGGCTGATTGGCGAAAAGATAAGATTGTTGGTAAAGATTTTGTTGCCTCTTACGGCGGCAAGGTTGCTTCTGTGAATTTTATCAAAGGTTATTCTACTTCATCAGTAATTGCTAAAATCAAAAAAACTAAGTGAAAAAAGAGTTATTGCGGATTATTGACGCTAACCTCAACCGCTCCCGCGAGGGCTTGAGGGTTTGCGAAGAGATTACCAGGTTTGTCCTGGAAGATAAAAAACTGACCGAGGGACTCAAGAAAGTCAGGCACAGGGTTTCCCGCAGTATTGGTAAATTTCCCACAATATCCAAGAATCTCCTTCAATCCAGAGAAAGTACAAGCGATGTAGGCAGGCAAATCCCCAATAAGAGCAAACGCAAAAGTTATAAAGATTTATTTTTTGCCAACATCCAGAGAGTAAAAGAGTCGCTCAGGGTCCTGGAAGAATTTTCTAAAATAACTGATCGCACCCTGAGCAATAATTTTGCCCGTTTGCGCTTTAAGGTTTATGAGTTAGAAAAGAAAGCAATTGCAAGATTTTAGGCTTTATTTAATTTTAGACACAAAGGTCCTGGCCTCTTTAGGTAAAGACCTTATAGAAACAGCTCAAGAGGTTATTGCTGCAGGGGTAGATGTCCTGCAATTGAGAGCAAAGGGCTCAACGGACGGACAGATCCTGAAAATAGGCCGGACCGTTAAAGAACTCGCTCAAAAAAGCAAGACCTTGTTTTTACTTAACGATCGTGTTGATTTAGCGAAAGCACTTGATGCCGATGGCGTACATTTGGGCCAAGAAGACTTACCGGTAAAAGATGCCCGTAAGATTTTAGCTAAAGATAAGATAGTCGGACTCTCTACACACAGCCTTAAGCAAGCTATAGCGGCAGAAAAACAAGGCCCAGACTACATTGGTTTGGGCCCTATCTTCGCCACTAAAACAAAACCAGACCTGGCTCCTCTGGGAACAGAGATAATTTCAGAAATTAAAGATAAAATCAAAATCCCCTTTGTGGCCATTGGAGGAATAGACCTGGATAATCTTGGTGAGGTCTTAGCCTGCGGCGCCCAACGCCTGGCGATATGCCGGGCAATCGTCGCCGCAAAAGACATCGCCGCCGCCACGAGGGAGTTTAAACAAAAAATAAAATGACGCAATTAGAGCAGGCAAGGAAAAAGAGAATTACGGCGCAGATGAGAAGGGTGGCCCGGGAGGAAGGGCAGAGCCCGGAGTTTGTCCGTGAGAAGGTCGCCCAAGGCAAAATAGTCATCCCTTACAATAAAAACCACCGGCCGAGCAAGCTCTATGGTATCGGCGAAGGGCTAAGCACAAAGGTCAACGCCAATATCGGCACTTCATCCGACCGCTCAAAAATAAGCGAAGAACTAAAGAAGATGAAGGTAGCAGTATCTGCCGGCGCCCACGCGGTGATGGACTTAAGCACCGGCGGAAATATCTCCGGAATGCGCGGGACCATCCTGCGAAACTGCCCGGTCCCTGTGGGGACAGTCCCAATTTATGAGGCGGCAATCAAGGCCGTAAAAAGGCATGGCTCCATTGCCGATATGAGCGAAGAAGACATCCTGGGAGCAGTTGAGCAACATGCCAAAGACGGCGTGGACTTTTTTACCCTGCATTGTGGGGTTACCTCTGAATCCATTGAGCGCTTTAAAAAAGAGGTCAGGATTACCGATATTGTCTCACGCGGTGGCGCTATTTTAGTAGACTGGATATCTAAAAACAAAAAGGAAAATCCTCTCTATAAATATTTTGACCATGTTTTAGATATCGCCAAAAGGTATGATGTAACTATCAGCCTGGGTGATGGGATGCGCCCGGGCTCGCTTGCCGACGCCACTGACAGAACTCAAGTGCAGGAGCTGATTCTGCTGGGAGAGCTGGCTGAAGCTGCTCAAAAAAAGGGCGTCCAGGCAATGATTGAAGGCCCGGGGCACGTGCCGCTGGATCAGATTCAGGCCAATGTGTTGCTGCAAAAGAGGACTTGCCACGGCGCGCCTTTTTATGTATTGGGTCCTTTGGTAACGGATGTGGCGCCGGGTTATGACCATATCACCTCGGCTATCGGCGGCGCCATAGCCGCAGCCTCCGGAGCGGATTTTTTATGTTACGTAACCCGCTCTGAACACCTGCGGCTTCCTGCGATAGAAGATGTCCGGGAAGGAGTAGTTGTTTGCCGTATAGCCGCTCATACAGCCGATATCGCCAAGGGAATAAAGGGAGCTGCGGAATGGGACAAAGAGATATCCCGCGCCCGCAAAAGAAGAGACTGGAAGAAACAGCTCGAGCTGGCTATTGACCCTGAACGCCCCAAAAAGATGCGCCGGAAGTTCAAGGCCAATACTAGCGACGTCTGCAGTATGTGCAGCCAGTATTGCTCGCTGAAAATAATGGAGTCTGCAAAAAAGGCGCTGAAGGAATGAGCATTTTGGTCGTAGGCACAGTTGCCCTGGATGCAGTCCAGACCCCTTTTGGCAAGGTTGATAATGTGCTGGGCGGTTCAGCCACATATTCTGCGGTAGCGGCCAGTTTTTTTAGTAAAGCCAAGTTAGTGGCGGTGGTGGGAAAAGATTTCCCGAAAAAGTTCATTGCTTCTTTACGGGCAAAGGCCATTGACACCGCAGGCCTGCAGATAAAGAAGGGCAAAACCTTCAGGTGGTCAGGCCGCTATACTTACGATTTAAACAATGCTCAAACTCTGAAGACAGAATTAAATCTTTTATCCTCCTTTAACCCCAAGCTGCCGCTTAGTTACCGAAATGAAGATTTTGTTTTCCTGGCAAATATCGATCCGCATATACAGTTAAAGGTCTTAGGGCAATTAAACCGCCCTAAACTGGTTGTTAGCGACACGATGAATTACTGGATTGAGCACCAGAAGAAGGCATTAAGACAGGTTATAAAAAAGACCGATATATTGGTATTAAATGATGCCGAGGCCAGAGAGTTTTCTGAAGAAGTCAATTTAATTAAGGCGGCGAAGGCGCTTTTGGGTTTCGGGCCGCGGCTTGTAATCATTAAAAGAGGCGAATACGGCTGCTCGCTTTTTTCGCGCACCTTTTCATTCTATGTCCCCGCATATTTGTTGGAAAGCACCTTAGACCCCACAGGGGCAGGGGATACATTCGCCGGGGGATTTTTAGGCTACCTCGCCGCATGCAAGCGCATTAGCGAGACGTCTTTTAAGAAAGCGGTTGCCTTCGGCAGCATTATGGCCTCCTACGCCGTGGAGGATTTCAGCCTAAATAGGTTATTTAGCCTTCAAAGAAGTGATGTTGAAACTCGCTTTAAAGATTTTCAACGCCTGACCCGCTTTTGACATTTTAATTTTGTCATTTGTTATTTTAAATGCGGGCGTAGTTCAATGGTAGAACTTTAGCTTCCCAAGCTAATAGCGGCGGTTCGATTCCGCTCGCCCGCTTTTGCTAGTTCATAGTTTGTAGAATAAAAACAATGCGTAAAATTCTTTTACTTACTGCTTTTTACTTACTGCTTACTGCTGTTTTGATAGGTTGCGCGGGTGTGTCCAGGCGGCCGCCGCGGCCGCCTAAGGGAATGAGCGGAATATACCACCGGGTGCAAAAGAACCAGACGCTCTGGAGGATATCCAAGACCTACGGCGTAGAGCTGGAAAGGATTGCCCGCATCAATCGGCTCGCCGATACCTCCAGGATTTACGTGGGCCAGCTTATCTTTATTCCGGGAGCCACATCGCAAGCCGAAGCCTTAAGCCTGCCCACAGACTTTAGAGACAGAGGAGGGGACTTTATCTGGCCGCTAAAAGGGAAGGTCAGCTCCTTCTTCGGAATGAAAAGAGACGAAGTAAAAAACAAAGGAATCTACATCCAAACAAAAAAAGGCGTCTCTGTTTTAGCTGCCCGCTCGGGAAAAATCGCCTTTTGCAGCGAAGAATTAAAAGGCTACGGAAAAATAATTATTATCGACCACCTGGACGGCTATTCCACGGTCTATGCCCAAAACTCAAGAAATTTAGTAAACCTAAATCAGCTGATTAAGCAGGGCCAGTTGATTGCTAAGGCCGGCGGCATGGGCCGTTCAGATAAGCCCGAGCTTTATTTTGAAATCAGAAAGGGCCACAAGCCCCAGAATCCTTTTTTTTATTTACCTTGATTGAAAATGTTTAGCGATCCTGTTGTCGGAGATAGGTTTTTCGGAAGAAGCAAGGCCTTAGGGCTGCTTTCTAAAAGGGTTAACGCCTTAAAAGAGGGGTATCGTCAGAATATCGCCATTCTCGGCCCCAGGCTAATCGGCAAATCCTCCCTTATCCTGCAGTCCTTCTCTAGTTTTAGCCATCCTGAAATCATCTCTATCTATGTCGACTTAAGGGCTAATTCTTTCAGCCACTTCGGCTATAAGTTCTTGGGCAGCCTGCTCTACCATTATCTTAAGAATAAAAATCTCGATATTCCCGAAGACCTCAAAGCCCTTAAAGAGGCAGCTCAAAATTATATCCCCAAAACAGTAAAACTTATTTGCGCAGTTGAAAGCGACATTAAAAACCTGCTCTTTGAGCGGGCATACCAAAACCTCTTAGGATTAACTTCTCTGTTTAAAGAGGAAAGCGGCACCTCTTGTATAGTTATACTGGACGAGTTTCATCTTTTAAACACTTTTAAAATAAACGCGCCCTTCTCAGGATTGGCCAGGGAAATTATGATGCAAAAGGATACTATGTACATAATATCCAGCTCACAGGTAAGTTACGCTAAAAAGATACTGGCCGGGGAGTTGTTGCTTTTGTTTGGTAATTTTGAAATAATACAGCTTAAGTCCTTTGATTACGCCACCTGTTGTAAATTCCTAAAAAAACGCTTTCACGATATTAATTTACCTAAGAATCTTGCGGATTTTTTGATTGCCTTTAGCGAAGGGCATCCTTTCTACCTGGATATCTTAAGCAATAAGTCAAAAGAAAAGGCCAGGGAACTTAATAAAACAGAGATTAGCCGCGACCTGGTTGCTCAGGCGCTAAATTCCTTAATCTATGATTCCAAGGGAATCCTCAACCAATATTTTACCAGCATCTTGAGTCACAACCTTAACGGCGCCGATTATTCAAACTTTCTGCCTATTCTTTTATCGGCCAGCGCCAGAGGCTGCAGGTTAAGCGAGATATCAAAATTAGCAAAGCAGCGCCCGCGGATTATTTCCAAACAGATTGAGCGCCTTTTAGATGAAGACCTGCTCAGTAAAGCAGGAGTGTTTTACAGAACTCAGGATAAGATATTCAGGTTCTGGTTAAGGTCGGCCTATCAAAGAAAGCGCCTCTCTCTGGCGGCGGACCCCGCATCGGAGTCCAGGGAATTTTGCAGTGAAATAGAAAACCAGATACTGGCCTTTTCCCGGGAAACAAAAAAGAAATTGAGCGAAAGGGTAATCAACCTCTTTAAGTCCTTTGAAAACGAAATTATCCTGATTCAAAACAAGCTGTTTAAGTTTCCTCAATTTGATCAGGTCAGCCTCTGGCCAAAACAGGACCCGGCCGACTGCATAATTGCCCGCTATAAAGACGGCTATTGGGCCTGCCTGGTCAAAGAAGAGGAGATTACCGAGGCGCAAATACAGGCATTTTCCGAATATTGCAAGAAGGCGAAATATAAAATACGCAGGAGAATCATCATTTGCTGCAAGGAGCTGGATTTAAACGTAAGGCTCTTGGCTTTGGAAAAGAAGGTCTGGATCTGGTCCCGGCCTGAACTGAATTTGCTTTTCGACCTTTACGGAAAACAACAAATCGCAAGTTAGGGTATTTAAGATGATGAGAATCGCAGTTGTGTCGGACACACATCTTTCCGGACCTGAGGATTTGCCGCAAGGGCTTCTGCGCACATTTGCGGAAGTTGACTTAATTCTGCATGCCGGAGACCTGGTACAGTTATCTGTCCTGGAGGAGCTACAGAAAGTAGGGCCAAAGGTCGTGGCAGTCTGCGGAAACATGGATCCCATTAGCGTAAAACGCACGCTGCCGGATAGGCAAATTATTCAAGCAGAGCAATTTCGTATCGGCCTAACCCACGGCAGAGGAACCCCTGCTAATTTAATGGAGACTGTAAAGAGAATCTTTAAAGATGAGCAGGTGGACTGTATAGTTTACGGTCATTCTCATTGTCCGCAAAATGAGGTTTGCGAAGGCATACTTTACTTTAATCCCGGAAGCCTCACAGATAAAGTTTACGCTCCCTATAATTCATACGGAATATTGGAAATAGATAAAAAGCTCACAGGCAAAATAATAAAATTAGAGAACTAGGCAATGCTTGAAAGAAAAGATTTCCAAAGGCTGGAAGATGCTCTCCTGGCGGACTATGCAATGAAGAGCAGGGACTCAAAAGGCAGAGTCCACCCCGAACCCGAGCATCGTTACCGCTTGAGTTTTCAGCGCGATAGAGACAGGATTATCCACTCTACGGCCTTTCGCAGATTGGAATATAAAACTCAGGTCTTCGTTAATTATGAGGGCGATTACTACCGCACGCGTCTGACCCATACCTTAGAGGTTGCCCAGATTGCCCGAAGTATTGCCCGGGCCTTGAGATTAAACGAAGACCTGGTAGAGGCCGTATCTTTAGCTCACGATTTGGGCCACACCCCTTTCGGCCACGCGGGGGAAGAAACCCTGCGCAAATTAATGAAGGGCTACGGTGGTTTCGAGCACAATCGTCAGGGCCTAAGGGTAGTCGATTGGCTTGAGCAGAGGTACCCCGGGTTTAAAGGGCTAAATCTAACATGGGAGGTCCGGGAGGGGATTCTTAAACATACCAGTGCCTACGACCATCCGCAGTTCGAGGAATTTAAAAAACATAAATCTCCCACCTTGGAAGCGCAGGTCGTGGATGTTGCCGATGAAATCGCCTACGACAGTCACGATTTAGACGACGGCATAACCTCAGGGTTCATCGATATAAGGGACGCCGAAGAGATTGAGCTCTGGCGCCAGACCAAAAAGCAAATTCACAAGAAATACCCGCACCTGAAAGACGAAATTCAAAAATACCAGATTGTTAAATTTCTAATCAATCTTCAAGTCCAGGATATAATCGAGCAAACGGAGAAAAAGATAAGGCACCTGGGTATCCATTCCGTAGATAAGGTGAGGTGCCAGCCCGGCAAACTATTAGCCTTTAACCCCAAACTGGCCAAAAAACGTGGACAACTGCGGGAATTTCTTAATCAAAAACTATATCAGCACTATAAGGTAGTAAAGATGTCCGATAAGGCCCGAAGATTTATTGAAAAATTATTTCAGTGCTATGTCTCTAACCCCGAGCAGCTTCCCCCCACAAGCCGCCAGAGAGTCAGGGCCGAAGGAGCCCACAGGGTTGTTTGCGATTATATAGCAGGGATGACCGACAGGTATGCCCATAACGAATATCGCCGGCTTTTCCAGCCGTATGAAGTAATGTAAGTTGACAGGACCAGGCATAATAAGATATAATTAAAAGATATGAAGAAAGACAAAGAATACGAACAACAACTGCTAAAAAAGCTAGCCGAAGGCCCCGACCTCAAAAAGGTAAGGCAGCTGTTCAATCAATTATTTGAACAACCTATCTTCTGGGTAGCGGCGCCGGTAAACAAGGATGGTATTTTTTCCTTGAGCAACAACCCCGAATGCCCATTGGTAAAAAAAGGTAAAGGGTTCTTAAAATGTTTAAATACGGTTTTAAGGCGGGCCTCAAAGACCCGATCCGTAGAACAATTTACCTGCCAGGCAGGCTACCAGGGGCTTTGTTTCCCTTTGGCCCGGGGAGATGCCCTTTACGGCTTTTTGGTCTTTTGCCATTTAAGGCAAAAGACCTCGCAGCAGGCCCTGCGCTTATTGAAGGTCCTAAACAGCACAATTTTGGAAAAGGCGCAGAAAGAACTGGAACTATCCAAACTCTATCAAACAATCCGCCCGAGGGCAATAGCACTATCTACCGTGCATACTGTCCACAGGTTGATTAGCTCAAGCTTGAATCTGGATGAATTGCTGCCCAGGATTGCCCGGCTTACGCTTCAGGTATTGCGGGCGAAGCGATGTTTAATCAGCCTGGTAGATAAAAAAAGCAACCGCCTCCTTAATAAGGCATTGGTGGATTTATCTAAAAATAAAGCGAGGCCACGCTTGTCTCCTGAGGCCAAAAGGATAGAGAAAAAAGTTATCCGCAGCAGCAATATCCTGCTCAAGAAATCGTATCTTTCGGTACCCTTAATTGACGAGGAGCCGATAGGGGTAATTACGGTTTCCCGGAAAATGTCCGGGAAGGCCTTTGATAATTTTGACCGGGAAATTTTAAGCGCCCTCTCTGAACAGGCAGTAGGGGCAATCAAGAATGCGCAACTTTATACGGAGCAGGAAAACATGCTCCTGGGAACCGTAAAAAGCCTTTCCAGCCTGCTTAAGGCAAAGTCGGCTTACCCTTACACACACACACCGGCGTTTGTGAAGATTGCCCTGGGTACGGCTAAAGAGTTGGGGCTTTCGGAAGATGCCTTGCGGGATTTGCGTTTCGCGGCGATGTTGCACGACGCAGAAAAAATTGGCATCCCCGAAGAGATCCTCAAAAAACCGACGCAGCTGAGCGGAAAAGAACTCAAGGTCATCAAAGAACATCCTCAAAAAAGCATAAAGATATTAAGCCCCCTGCAGCTTCTAAAGCCGGCAGTCGCAATTATCCTGCACCATCATGAAAAGTTTGACGGAAGCGGCTATCCCGACGGGCTAAAGGGCGAAAAAATACCTCTGGGCGCAAGAATCCTGGCCGTAGCCGATGCCTTTGAGGCGATGACTTCGCGCAGGCCTTACCGAAAATCCACCCCGACAACTGAAGCTATCAAGGAACTTAAAAGACAAAGCGGCGCGCAATTTGACCCGCAGGTGATAAATGCTTTCTTGAAATTTGCAAAGAAACAATCTTTTAAAAAATTGCTCAGGGGCAAATAATATGGGTAACCTAAAAAGGATTTGCAGCTCTCCTCTGAATTTAAAGATTATATCCTTCTTCCATCAACACCCCGCAACCGTTGATACAGCGCGCGGCATAGCCGTCTGGTTGAACCAGGACCAGGATAAAGTTGCAAAGGCCTTGGGTTTCCTGGCCGGCGAGAAGGTCGTGGTGGTGCATCGCACGCGCGTAACTCTGGCTTATGGCTTTACGCAAAATAAAGGAATGATAAAAAGAATAGAAAAACTTTTAGAGGACAAAACGTAGGGAGGTGGCTGTGTTTAACTCCGAACAGAAAGACAGGCAGGTAGAATTTTTCGGCGATTCTTCCGGAAAATCCAAGAAACCAATGAAAGACAGGCTGCGCCTGGGCAAGATTGCCGTATCTTTATCATATGAAAATATTCTCATTCTCGCTATTAGCGTGGTAATGCTGTTAATAGTCTGTTATTCCTTGGGCGTAGAAAAAGGAAAACAAATGGCGTTCCTTAAAAACGGACCTATTGAAACTATCGAAATTAAACAAGAACAAGCGCAAAAGAAAGCAGGGCAACCCACCCCCCAGCCAAAAAAGGAAAAACCCAGGGTGAAGGTCGCTAAAACCACGCAGCTAACGAAGACCTTTCCCTATATCCAAGTAGCGTCATTTCGCACGGAAAAATACGCAACAGAAGAGCAGGACAGCCTAAAAGATAAAGGATATCAGGCCTTTACCACCACCTGGGGCAACTACAAGGTAGTTTGCGTGGGAGGGTATAAAGATGTAAGCGAGGCCTCCGAAGATTTGGGAGAGCTGAAAGAATCTTACGCTGATTGCATTTTACATAATAAATAGAAGGGAGAAAGGCAATGTCTGTTCATCCCAGTTTAAGCTCGAAAGATAAGGGAAAACGCCACCGCAGCGTGCTCAAGCGTTTCGAAAGGCTAAAAGAGATGCTGGAGAAAGAAAAGTGGAAAGAGGGTAATTCTGTTTTCGGCCTGCCTAAACTTAAAAGCCTGCGCTGGAAATTAAAGAAGACCAAAAAGGCTGCCGAAGCTGAAGCGGCTGCCGCAGAAGGAGCCGCTGAGGCAACCGCAGAAGGAGCAGCCGCTAAAGAAAAAACCCCTGCTGCCGGCAAAAAAGAGGCAAAGAGCCAAAAGAAATGAGGGTTTTGTTTTTTATCTTGCTTGTTCTGCCCTTGGTTACAAATTCAGGGCCTCTGTTCGGCCAAGAAGAAGATAAGTTTGAGCCGGTATATGCGTCTGTCCTGACAGAGAAGGTAAATATCAGGGCAGGGCAGGGGTTAAACTTTGAGGTCCTTGGCCGCTTAACTCAAGGCAATGAAGTAGTAGTAATTG
>CAZPGX010000005.1:36738-39093 GCA_964586605.1 uncultured Planctomycetia bacterium | reverse complement strand
ATGTCTTTTTTCTCCAGCCAGCCGCGGCGGGCAACACTTACCCCCAGATGCATATATTCTAGATGTTCGAGCGTATGGGCATCGGTGGAAATCGCCATCTTCGCGCCTAATTCCCTCGCCCAGCGGCAATTAACGTCAATTAAGTCCAGCCTGCTGGGAAAGGCACTAATCTCCAAAAAAGTCTTGGTCTGGGAGGCCTTCTTTAAAACCGCCTCCATATCCAAGGCGTAAGGCTCACGCTGACCAATCAACCGCCCTGAAGGGTGGGCAATGATGTTGACATATCTATTCTCCATCGCCCGGGTAATCCTTAAGGTAAGTTGCTTCTGGCTCTGTTTAAAGCCCGTATGAACGGCCGCGATTACCAGATCCAGGCTTTTGAGAATTTTATCGGGATAATCCAGGCTCCCGTCAGACTTAATATCCACCTCAGCCCCGGCTAAAATCCGAAGACCCTTAAATCTTTCATTCAGTTTACGAATTAAATCAATCTGCTTGTTCAACTGCTCTACACTCAAGCCACCGGCAACCTTCAGAGATTGCGAATGGTCTGTAATGGCAATATATTTATATCCCCTAGTCCTTGCTGCCTTAGCCATCTCTTCAATAGAAGCCACCCCATCGCTCCATCTGGAATGCAGATGTAAATCGCCTTTGATATCTTTTAGCTCCAGTATCCTGGGCAGTTTTCCTCTAAGGGCGGCCTCGATTTCTCCTGTGTCTTCGCGAAGTTCAGGGCTGATAAAGGCGAGTTTAAATTTCCTGTAAATCTGCTTTTCTGTTTTTCCAACCAACCACTTATTCTTCCTGAATACTCCATATTCGTTAATCTTTAAACCCTGTTTCAACGCCAGCTTTCGCAGTTTAATGTTGTGCTGTTTTGAGCCGGTAAAATATAAAAGTGCGGCGCCGGAACTCTTCTCGGGCACCACGCGCAAATCAACCTGAATGCCGGCTTTAGTCAATATACTGGACCTGGTTTCCCCTTTTGCTAAAACCTCTTTCACTTGAGGCAAGGCGGTAAACACATCCATTATTTTCTTAGCTCGGGAAGAGGTTACCAGGATATCGATATCTCTTACTGTTTCTTTCTTGCGCCGCAGCGAGCCGGCCGGCTGAACCTCTTTTGCCTGTTTTAACTTCTTTAAGGGCCGAACGAACTCATCGGCTGCAGAGATAGCTAAAGCCAGGGGCATTCTCTGTTTGGATTTCTTAATTAAGGCGATGCCGCGAAGGATATTTTCCTCGGTCTTCTGCTTAATTCCCGGCAAGGTGCTGACCTTGTGCCTGCGCACTGCCTGCTCCAGCCCCTTGATGTTTTCAATCTTTAATTCATCGTATAAGAGCTTTGCCGTCTTGGGGCCTAAGCCGGGCACAGACATCAAAAGGGTTAAGCCCTTAGGAACTCGCTTCTTCAGCTGCTCATAAAATTTCAGTTTTCCGCTATTTAACAGCTCTTTTATCTTTCCGGCCAGGTCCTTGCCAATTCCCGGAATTTCCTCCAGCTCATCCTTCTCGGCTATATCAACAATATCCCGGCTTAAAGACTCAATATTCTGCGCGGCCTTAAGGTAGGCGCGAATCCGAAAGGCATTCTCGCCCTGAATCTCCAGGATTTCGGCAATCTGACGAAAAACCTCAGCTACCTCTCTATTTTTCATGCTTCCTTTATTTTAAAGACCTCGTCGTGCTCGCGGAGAGGCTCGTTAACCTTCGTACCTACGGCATCCCCAACCTTGACTTGATCCACATCCTTATGTTCGATCTGCAATGACCTTATGACCTGCTGAAAGTCAGTGGTATGGCCTTTGAAATGCAGGGTATCTCCTTTTTTGAGGCCTTCGGCTTCAATCTTAATAATTCCTACGCCGAGGTGCCCAAAATAATGAGTAACAACCCCAATTTTCTTCTCTTCCATTTTTTTCACCCCCCCCAAAAATAAAATTATAGAGACGCAAAATTTGGCCTCTCTACATTGCTCCGCTATGTTCTTCTATGTAACGCTTGATATTAAAACGGTCGAAATCGCTAATGCCGGTAAACTCTATGCCTGTGTCAAAAGATACTCCGGACTTATCGGGCGAGCCCTGAGTTTCTTTTTGCCAAACCACCCTGGCTAAAGCGGGAATAGGGTCTTTTAAGTCCGGAATCTTTATCTCTAACTGTAAAGGCGTATCAACGGGCAGTTGTTTTGCGACAATTATACACAGGCCGCCGGCGCTGATATTTTTGGAGAAAACATTTACCTCACCGGGCCTGCCGATAATTGTATAGTCTACCTCCACCGTAGCCTTAAGGCGCACATACTTTCTTCTTTCTTGAAAAGGCTTTTCTTCCTCCATCACTCACCCCCCC